>CAJXLA010000005.1 GCA_913055795.1 uncultured Alcanivorax sp.
GCTAATGTGAAAGACGCAGATGTTCAACGAAGCCTGGGTTTTCAGATGGAAGAGTCTGCTCCAATTCTTGTCCCTGTACTGTTGTCGTGGCAACGAGTGTGCCCGCACCCGATTGCTCACCGGCTTCCAGAGTAATCTCGGCGAGACCGTTCGCATCAGTTAGTGCGGTGCCTGCTTCGCTTGCAAAGCTTCCGACACTATTGGTTGTTTCGAAAGAAACGACCGTTCCCTTGACGGGGTTGCCATCCGGACCCGTGACGGTCGCCTGGACGTTGCCGGAGACCGATTCCGTGATAGGATCAGCCGCCGTGCCAATGGCGTTACCGCCTACATCAACCAAGTCGAGCGCGAGCTGATCAACAGCTCCACCGCCACCAGTTGTCCCGGCATTGACCTGAAAATCGATCGATTGTTGCAGCTGCTCACCATCAACCTCCGCCGTTGCGACCAGCGAACTCGCTCCGGTCCCTTCGCCAGCTCTGACCGTTATAGAAGCCACCCCACTGTTATTGGTAACGGCACTCCCAGAGGCTGGGTCCAGAACGCCAACGCTGCCTTCTTGCCCTTGCAAGGAAAATTCCACGGCTTTTTGCTCTACCGGATTCCCCTCCGGGCCAACCACAGTAGCTCTTGCTTCAGCGGGCGTTGATCCGGTAACCGGGTTTTCTGCGGTGCCAATGTCATTACCGTCGGCATCCATCAACGCCAAACCTATCGAGTTCGCTTCAAGCTCTTGATCGCCTTGGTTTGCGCTCTGCAGCTGATCATTACAAAGGATACGATCAGTGCTTGTTGGGTCCGAGGACTCCAGATTGTTTTTACGATTAGTGCCAAACGCGCAGTTTGATGCTCCGCTGACGGACAGGCTGAGTTGGTAGTTTTCACTCGAAAGAAGTTCTTGTTTAAAACTTTTCGTGGTGTTGCTATTAAATGTTAGATCGTCACTGGAAAAGCTAGCGCCTACGGAGACCGAATCCCCCGAGTCCAGGCCTTCAACGGAGACAGCGGGTTTGACCTCCTTGACGAGGTCTTCGCTGTCCGACCCCCCATTACAGGCCATCAGCCCGAAGGTCACGGCCAGGATAGCCAGGCTTTTCGTGAAAAGGTTTACGTTACCCATTTGTTCACCTTTTTGTGATTTGATCCGAAGCTTTTTAGCTTCTCTGCTCTAAATTTTTGTTTTTACGCATGGTGACACGCGGATCCCTTTGCAAGGGCCGCACCGGAACTAGAAACGCCAGGATACACCGGCAGACGGCCCGCGCAGGGTGACATTGCCAATGTCGTAATAGCGCATGAACTCCGCGTTGATCCCGAAGTGGTCACCCAGTTCAATATCCAGCCCCACACCCAGTGCAACGCCATCGGCGCTGGATGAACCGGTGCCGCCGGTGGGGCTGGTAACAGTGTCCTCGACTCTTGAGGGCCCGAGCGCCAGATAGGGTGAGAAAGCGCCCATTTCGTACCGGGCGCGGACCAGGGCCGTCAGGATATAGTCGTGTTCAAAACTGTAACCAAATTCTTCTGTAGCCTCCGGTGTCGTACCTACCCGTAGCTCGCTGGCGAAGTAATCATTCATGTCAGCACCCAGGCGCAAGAAGACTTCATCGGTCTCCAGCCTTTCGCTCTGCGCCCTGTAAAAGCGATTGTCCTGCTCGAGTTGAGCATAGTTGAGCCCCACCCAGCTCTCGGACCACGCCAGACCCGATACCGTGAGGCCCACAACCAATACAAGAATTCGTTTCATTCTTACTTTCTCCATCGCCCTGGGGGAAAAGGCCTGGGCGGCCCCCTTCATTCTTGTTCGTCAGACCCGTCGGAGCCTTGTTGCTCGTCGGCCGCCTGCTGTTGCTGATTCGCTTCCGGATTGGCCTTGCGGGTGCGTTGCTCGATGCGGCGCTGTTGTTCCTGGGCCGGCGTACAGCCCAGGCACCGGCGGAAGGTGGCTTCCGCCGGTGCCAGCACCAGGGTTTCCGCTGCCTGTTTCTCACTGCCGCCCAGGATGCTGAACGGCAGGGTGGCGGTATAAATCGTCAGCCCCACGCCCGTGGCCAGCAGCAATGCGGGGCGCGCGAAAATGGCGTCACCGATGGTAGCCAGCTCTCCCGGTTCGTCGTCCACCAGACGCTGCTGGGCGCTGGAGACCGTCGGCGTCATGCCGGCGAGCATCAGGGAGAAGGCGAGTACGGAGCCCAGTACCGGGCGCTTGGCTCGCTGCATGGTCGTGTCCTCTTGGTTCTTATAGTTAAAGTACTGCTGCCATTGTGGCCGCTAAGTATCTAATATTCCGTCGATTGAATCCTAATCTACACGTTTCGCCCACCCCGGGCAATACCCCGCGAGCCGGCCATTGGCGCCGTCAACGCTGACAACGGGGGCAATAGACGGTGCCGCGCTGGCCGTGGCGTACGGCGCGCAGGGTTCGTCCGCACGAGCGGCAGGGCTCGCCGCCACGCCCATAGACGGTGAGCTGCTGGCGGAAATAGCCCGGCGCGCCGCCCGCGCCGGCGAAATCCCGCAGGGTGGTGCCGCCCACCTCGATGGCCTCGCCCAGCACCGCGCGAATGGTGTCCGCCAGCAAACCATAACGCTTGCGACTGATCCGGCCCGCCGCGCGTGCCGGGTGGATGCCCGCACGGAAGAGACTTTCCTGCGCATAGATATTGCCCACGCCCACCAGAATACCGGCATCCATGATGAAGTCCTTCACCGCCCGTCGCCGGCCCCGCGCCTTGCGATAGAACCATTCCCCATCCACACCCGGGTCCCAGGGTTCGGGCCCCAGCTTGTCCAGCAATGGATGGCGGTCCGGCTCGCTGGTCCACAACGCCGCGCCGAAGCGGCGCGGATCGCGCAGGCGCAGGGCGCGGCCGGAATCGAGCACGAGGTCCAGATGATCGTGCTTGTCCGGCGGTGTATCGGCGACCACCACGCGTAGACTACCGGACATCCCCAGGTGCAGGAGCAACTGGCCTGAGTCCAGATCCAGCAGGAGGAATTTGGCTCGCCGGCGCACGCCCCGCACGGGTTCGTCGCCCAGTTGCCGGATTTCGTCGGCTATGGGCCAGCGCAGCCGGGGCTCACGCACCCGGGCGCAGACCAGGGTCCGGCCTTCCAGCCAGGGGGCAATGCCGCGGCGAGTGGTTTCAACTTCGGGCAGCTCGGGCATGACGGCCTTGGCGGGTGCTATGATCGGGCGCCGATTGTAGCGCAGCCAGCGAGAACACAGCGATGACAGCCTGTCTGGGGATTGATACGGGCGGCACTTTTACCGATTTCGTGCTGCTGGAGCCCGATCGAGTCCGCACCCACAAGGTGCTGTCCTCGCCCGAGGCGCCGGAAGAAGCCATCCTGCTCGGCGTTCGGGAGATGGGGCTGGAGCAGGCCATGGCCGACGGCGAGCTGGTGATCGTGCACGGCACCACCGTGGCCACCAATGCGGTGCTGGAAGGCCGGGGGGCACGCACCGTGTTCGTCACCAACAGCGGCCTGGAGGAGCTGCTGCTGATCGGGCGTCAGACCCGGCCCGCGCTCTATGATCTCTGCCCGCCGGCCCGCGCGCACGAACTGGAACCGGATCTGATGCTGGGCGTGGAAACCCGTCTGGATTCCGGGGGCACGGAGGTGGTGCCGCTGACCGACAAGGCCATTGATCGGCTGGTGCAACGCTTGCGCGCACGCGAGCCCGAAGCCGTCGCCATCAATCTGCTGTTCAGCTATCTCAACGACGACGCGGAGCGCCGGCTGGCGGATGCGCTGGAAGCCGAGGGTCTGTTTGTATGTCGCTCGTCGGAGGTGCTTGCGGTGGCGGGCGAATATGAACGCGGGGTCGCCACCTGGCTGAACGCACGGCTGGGGCCGGGCGTATCCCGGTACATTCGTCGGCTTGATGAAAGCACCGGCGCGGCGCCGCTGAGCATCATGCAATCCCATGGCGGCACCATTGGCGCCACGGCGGCGGGCGAACAAGCGGTCAATCTGTTGCTCTCCGGCCCGGCCGGGGGCCTGTGCGCGGCCCGGCAGCTGGGCGACGAACTGGGCACCGACCGGCTTATGACCTTCGACATGGGCGGCACTTCGACGGACGTGGCCCTGATCGACGGCGATTTCCGACGCACGCTGGAAGGACGGGTGGGCCCCTGGCCCGTGGCGGTGCCCATGGTGGACATGCACACCATCGGCGCCGGCGGCGGCTCCCTGGCCCGGCTGGATGAGGCGGGCATGCTGCATGTGGGCCCGCAATCCGCCGGCGCCGATCCGGGCCCGGCCTGCTACAACCGGGGCGGTACCGAACCCACCGTGACCGATGCCAACCTGATGCTGGGACGTCTACAGCCCGACTATGCGCTGGGCGGGGGGCTGGAACTGTCCGGGGAGGCCGGCGAAGGGGCGGTGACGGCGCTGGCGGCGCAAGCCGGACTCACCCCGGAACAGGCCGCCAGCGGCATTCTGGATCTGGCTAATGATCACATGGCCCAGGCCCTGCGCGTGATTTCCATTCAGAAGGGCTACGACCCGGCGGATTTCACCCTGGTGAGCTTCGGCGGTGCCGGCGGGCTCCATGTTTGCGCGCTGGCGGAAGCGCTGGGCATGCACCGGGCGGCCGTACCCGCCAACAGCGGTGTATTGTCCGCCCAGGGGCTCGCCCGGGCGCCGCGCCAGCGCGAGCTGATCCAGGCCCTGCCCGCCCACGCCGATGCGGATACCGTGCAACGGCTGGCCATCACGCTTACCACGACCGGGGAAGAACAGCTGCGCGCCGAAGGCGTCACCGACGCGATCGACAGCCACTGGTTCGTGGATCTGCGCTATCAGGGCCAGTCCTTTCATCTGGACATTCCCTGGGATGGCGACATGACCGCCGCCGAAGCGGCGTTTCATGAAAAGCACGAACAGCGCTATGGCCACCGCCTGGAACTGCCCGTGGAGTGGGTGCATGTGCGCGTGCGTCTCGTGGCGCGGCAAAGCACCACGGCGTTGCCGGCACTGACCGAACGCCCGGACGGCTCGCCCTCCGCCCGGGTCGCCATGGCCGGTCAGCAGGACCCGGTCACCGTATTCGAGCGCGAGCGGCTGGCACCGGGGCAGACCCTGTCCGGACCCGCGCTGATCTGCGAGCCGGTTGCCACCACCTGGCTGGCGCCGGGGTGGTCCCTGGAAGTCAGTACCGCCGGTCACCTTTTGTTGTTCCGCCGACATTAGCAGGCTGTTTCCATCTGTACGGACCTTTCATTCAAATTTAAAATGGATAGTCTTTGATCAATATCGAAGAGTGGGCTGGACGCAATAATGACGATCCTGAATGGTTTATTCGCGCCCTCCTGGGTGGAACTGGTATTGATTACGCTGGGCATGACGCATGTGACCATTGTCGCGGTCACGGTCTATCTTCACCGTTATTCCGCGCACCGCTCGCTGGAGCTGCACCCGGCGGTGCGGCATTTCTTCCGTTTCTGGCTCTGGCTGACGACGGGCATGAACACCCGGGCCTGGACCGCCATTCACCGCAAACACCATGCCCGCTGCGAAACCGAGAACGACCCCCACAGCCCCCAGATCCTGGGCATCGGCAAGGTGCTGGGCGAAGGCGCGGAGTTGTACAAGACGGAAGCGGGCAATGAACAGACGCTGGCACAGTACGGTGCCGGCTGCCCGGACGACTGGCTTGAACGCAATCTTTACAGCCGCTTCCAGAGCCGGGGCATTGTATTGATGCTCGCGATTGATTTGCTCTGTTTCGGTGTCATCGGGCTCACTGTCTGGGCGGTGCAAATGCTCTGGATCCCCGTTTTTGCCGCCGGGGTGATCAATGGTGTGGGCCACTACTGGGGCTACCGCAATTTCGAATGCGCCGACGCCTCGCGCAACATCGGCCCGCTGGGGCTGCTTATCGGCGGCGAGGAGCTGCACAACAACCACCATACCTATCCCACCTCCGCCAAACTGTCGGTTCGCGCCTTCGAATTCGACGTGGGCTGGTTCTGGATTCGGACCCTGGAGACGCTGCGGCTGGCGAAAGCCAAACGTACGCCGCCGGTGCCACAGTATGAGCAGCAGAAGTCCACCATCGATCTGGACACCCTGCGCGCGCTGGCGCACAACCGCTTCCAGGTCATGGCCCGCTACCGGCGGGAGGTCATCCGGCCCGTGTTGCGCGAGGAAAAGGCCCGGGCCTCGGCGGCCGCGCGGGGCGCGATCCGGCGGGCGAAATCGGTGTTCTGGCGCAACGAACGCCTGCTCGGCGAACGGGAACAACGCCGGCTGGAGCGCGCCCGGGCCTACAGCGAACGCCTGGAAGCCATCTATCAGTACCGGCTGCGCCTGCAGCAGATCTGGTCGCGCACCAGTCAGAGCTCCACGGAAACGCTGGACGCCCTGCGCCAGTGGTGCCGGGATGCCGAGCAGAGCGGTATCGACGCGCTGGAGGATTTCGCCCGGCAACTGCGCGCCTATACCACGCGCGCGTCGGACTAGCAGACGAGTAGAGCCCCTTGCGCGCGCCGGCTTTCAGGCTGGTGCGCAATCGAGGCGCCGTTTTGAAGGCGGGCTCGGTCTCGCCTTCAAAACGGCACCCGTGAGTGCGGGCCAGCCTGAAAGCCCCCGCGCGCGGCCTGAAGTGCCCATCTGCTGCACCTTGTCGCTGGGAAAGGCAAGCACCCTGCCCGTCGCAACCAGCCACACCTGCTGCACGCTTCAGGCCGGTTTCGGGCTCACCCGTGCCTGGAAATCCGTGGCTCGCTCAGGCTCATGTGTCGTTGGACAATGCTGCATCTTGTACCCGGGCCCGGGTTCTGGTATAAAACGCAGCCCCTTGAGGCCCCACGCCGGGCGCGGGCCGGACCACCGGCCGGAACAACATGATCGGGAGCTCAACAATGTCCAAGGTTTGCCAGGTTACCGGCAAGCGTCCTCTCGCCGGTAATCACGTTTCGCACGCGAACAACAAGGTGAAGCGCCGGTTCGAGCCGAATCTGCACTATCATCGCTTCTGGGTCGACAGCGAAAACCGCTTCGTGCGTCTGCGGGTGTCCTCCAAGGGGATGCGCATCATCGACAAGCAGGGCATTGAGCAGGTAATCGCCGATATCCGCGCACGCGGGGAAAAAGTCTAGGAGAACAGCATGGCCGCCAATCCCATTCGTGAAAAGATCCGCCTGGTGTCCACCGCCGACACCGGCTATTTCTATACGACCACCAAGAACAAGCGTACCCATCCGGAAAAGATGGAAACCAAGAAGTTCGACCCGGTGGCCCGCAAGCACGTCACCTTCAAGGAAGCCAAGATCAAATAGGCGTGTCGGCGCCCGATCCGCTCCCGAAAACCCGGCCTTCGTGCCGGGTTTTTTGTGTTGAGGCGCGAGGCGCGAGGCGCGAGGCGCGAGGCGCGGCTCAGGGTGAGGCAGAGCGACTCCGGGTCAACTCTTTTTGTGTGCTCGCCCCTCGTTCCTCGCACCTCGCCCCTTTTAAACCCATCCCCGCTCCGCCAGCGAATCCCAGCCGCCGTCGCCGATCACCAGGTGATCCAGCACGCGCACGTCCACCAGCGCCAGCGCATCCACCAGGCGGCGGGTAATGGAGCGGTCCGATTCGCTGGGCTCCGCAACGCCCGAGGGGTGATTGTGCGCCAGGATAATGGCGGCGGCATTGTGCTCCAGGCAGCGCCGGACCACCTCGCGCGGGTGCACGGCGGCGCCGTCAATGGTGCCGCGGAACAGCTCCTCGAAACCCAGGACCCGGTGCTTGTTGTCCAGAAAAAGACAACCGAAGACCTCGTGCGGATAGGCACGCAACCGCGCCATCAGAAAACGGCCCGCGTCCTCCGGACGGGTGAGGGTGGCCTCGCGCTCCATTTCCTCGGCCAGCCAGCGCCGGCCCAGTTCCAGGGCTGCCTGGAGCAGGGCAATGCGCGCGGTGCCCATCCCCGGCAGCTTTTGCAGTCGGGTAACGGGGGCGTCCAGCAGCGCGCGCAAGCTGCCGAACTCCGCCAGCATCCGGCGCGCGAGATCCACCGCCGTGGTGCCGGGCACGCCGGTGCGCAGAAAAATCGCCAGGAGTTCGGCGTCGCTGAGGCTCTGTGCGCCCCGTTCAAGGAGTTTCTCGCGCGGCCGCTCAGCGCTGGGCCAGTCCGATATGGCCATGATTCGTCCCTGTGTCAGTGTGTGGTCACTACGCTTCGGCGCCGGGCAGTGCTACCCTAGGCCCCTCCTGCGGAACGGCAAAGTTAACCCATAATGGAACGACTCGCCAACAAGCGCATCCTGCTCGGCATTACCGGGGGCATCGCTGCCTACAAGGCGGCAGAACTGGTGCGACAACTGCGTGACGCCGATGCCGATGTGCAGGTGGTGATGACCGAAGCCGCCTGCGAATTCATTACACCACTTACCATGCAGGCGCTATCCGGGCATACCGTTCATACCGATCTGCTGGACCCCCGGGCTGAAGCCGGCATGGGGCATATTGAACTCGCGCGCTGGGCCGATCTGATCCTGATAGCGCCGGCCTCGGCGGATTTCATGGCGCGTTTTGCCCACGGCCATGGCAATGATCTGCTGAGCACGCTCTGTCTGGCCACGGGCGCGCCCATCGCGGTGGCGCCGGCCATGAACCAGCAGATGTGGGCCGATCGCGCCACCCAGAAGAATCTGCTGATCCTGCAGGAAAAGGGCGTCCATGTGTTCGGTCCGGGCTCGGGGGATCAGGCCTGTGGCGAAAACGGCGCGGGCCGGATGCTTGAACCGGAAGAGCTCGCGCAGCACGCAGCCGAGGTTTTTGACTATCAGCTGCTCACCGGCAAGCATGTGGTCATTACCGCCGGCCCGTCGCGCGAATCCATTGATCCGGTGCGTTACATCACCAACAAGAGTTCCGGAAAGATGGGGTTTGCCCTGGCCGAAATCGCCGCGGAAGCCGGCGCGCGCGTGACCCTGATCGCCGGGCCGGTGAATCTGCCCACACCCTCGCGGGTCACGCGTGTGGAGGTCATGACGGCCCGGGAAATGTACGACGCCGCCCTGGCCGCCGTCGCCGATGACTGCGCCATCTTCATCGCCACGGCGGCGGTAGCGGATTACCGGCCGGCGGTCACGGCGGATCACAAGATCAAGAAGTCCACCGAGGAAATTCATCTGACCCTGGTGAAGAACCCGGATATCGTGGCGGCCGTGGCCGGCCATGAACACAAACCCTTCACCGTGGGCTTCGCTGCGGAGACACAGGACGTGATCGCATCGGCCCGCACCAAGCTGGCCAAAAAAGGCCTGGACATGATCGCCACCAATGATGTCTCGGGCCAGAATGTAGGTTTCAACAGTGACAACAATGCGGTCACCGTGATCTGGCCGGGCGGACACAAGGTGTTGCCCCTGGCGTCCAAACGCCAGATCGCCAAGCAGTTGATCGAGTTGATCGGCATTCGCTACCAGGGTTGAACGAGGATCGGGGATGAAACTGCAGTATCGGGTACTGGACCCGCGCCTGGGGCGCGATTTCCCGCCACCGGGCCATGCCACCGCGGGCTCGGCGGGGCTGGATCTGCGCGCCATGGTCCGCGACCCGCTGGCGCTCGCACCCGGAGAATCCGTGCTCGTGCCTTCGGGCATCGCCATCTATCTCGAAGACCCGGGCTATGCGGGCATGGTGCTGCCGCGGTCGGGCCTGGGGCATAAACACGGCATTGTGCTGGGCAATCTGGTGGGGTTGATCGATTCCGATTACCAGGGCGAAATCATGATCTCGTGCTGGAACCGGGGCTCCACGGGTTTCACCGTCGAGCCGGGCGAGCGCATCGCGCAGCTGGTGGTGGTGCCGGTCATGCAGGTGGAGCTGGAAGCCGTGGACGAATTTTCGGACAGCGAACGCGGCGCCGGCGGTTTCGGCCACAGCGGACGCCAATAATCATCCTCCGGGGGAAGCATGAAAAAGAAGAACGAAACCGGAACCACGGACAGCACGAATAAGGCCGGGCGGAAACGCGGCGGCAAACAGGCGGCACCCGAACAGGAAAAAACCGGCAAGGCCGGTTCGGGTATCCTGACCTTTGCTTTGCCCGGCCTGGGCGCGACCACGCTGGTCATCCTCGCGATGTCACTGGTGCTTGCCTGGTTGCAGTTCGGGCGTCATCAGGAACTCAACGAGAAACGGCTTGCCAATACGCTGGCCCAGTCGCAGGCCAGCCTGCTGCAATTGTCGCTGAATCATGCCGATGAACGGCTGGAACGCATCGCCGGCAGCGCATGGATCGGCCGGGCGCTCACCGAAGACAATGTGAGCCAGGCTGAACAGCGGCTGGCGGATCTGGTGCCGGGTCGTGTCCATATACTGCCGGACGATATCTCGCTCAGTGAACGCGATCTGAGTTTTACCGCCCGGGATCTGGTGGAACAGGTTCGCGACGGGAAAGCACCAGCGCCCGTGCTCATGCCGGGCCAGCCACCCCGGTTGCTGAGTGCACGCGTAGCCGCGCAGGGCCCGGGTGCGGTTCTGGTGAATACTTCCCTGGCCCGGTTGCAGGAACAGCTGAAAAGCCAGGATGTGCAGGGCGCCCATGTGCAGATTGAGCAGCAGGGCGGCTCGGAACTCTTCACCCGGGGAAGCGCCCATAACGGCGTCGAGACATCCGCCAAGGCACCGTTCAATGTGAGCGTGCGATTGAGCTTGCCGTCGTCGGCACAGGATCCGGCACTGGTGCAATTATTCGTGCTGATTGCAGTGGGCGGACTTGTGGTGGCGTTGCTGCTTCAGGGTTTTGTCTTCCGCGCCGTCGCCCAGGCCATCCGCAAGGATGGCGCCATTCTGTCCAACCTCGCCCGGGAGCTGTCCCAGGACACCAATGCGCTGCCCCGGGGCGAATTCTCTTTCCAGCCGCTGCGTCTGGTTACCACGAACCTCCAGAAACTGGCTCAGAAAGCGGCCGGCAAGAAAGTGCAGCAATCGCGTCCGGGCGGTACGGCGGCGGACCAGCGCTCGCCGGATCTTCAAGTTGACAGCGAACCACAAGCCGCCGCGGCGTCGGCTCAGGCGAATCCCGGGGTGGAGTTGCCCCAAGCCATCTTCCGCGCCTACGACATTCGCGGCCGCACCGACAGCGACCTGAGCGTGGACAACGTCCGCCTGATTGGCCATGCCATCGGTAGCGAGGCCGTCGAACGCGGTCAGCAATCCATACTGGTGGCACGCGACGGTCGAGACTCCAGCCCCGGGCTTCAGGATGCCCTCGTGGAGGGCTTGATCAGTAGCGGCATCAATGTGGTCAAGATTGGGGCCGTGCCCACGCCGCTGCTGTATTACGCCGTGGGTGTGCTGGATACGCCCAACGGCATCTGCCTGACGGGCAGCCACAACCCGCCCGGATACAATGGCGTCAAGATCGTGCTGGAAGGGGCTTCGCTGCACGGCGAGCAAATCCAGCAACTGCGCCAGCGCATCGCACAGGACAGGTTGACCCAGGGCCAGGGCCAGGTCTCGGAAACGGATATCACCCAGCATTATCTGGGCGCGGTTCAGGACGACATCGTGCTGGCGCGTCCACTCCATGTGGTGCTGGACTGCGGCAACGGGATAACGGGCGGGGTGGCGCCAGATCTGTTCGATGGGCTCGGATGCAAAGTGACCCCCCTTTATACCGAAGTGGATGGCAGCTTCCCCAATCACGGCCCGGACCCCGGCAACCCGGACAACCTCAAGGCGCTCATCGACAAGATGCAGGAAACGGGCGCGGATCTGGGACTGGCCTTCGACGGTGACGGCGACCGTCTGGGCGTGGTCACCGGCCGAGGCGAGATTATCTGGCCCGATCGCCTCATGATGCTCTATGCCCGGGATCTGCTCAGCCGTTCTCCCGGTGCGGATATTATCTTCGATGTGAAATCGAGCCGTGAACTGTCGCGCCTGATCAGCCAACAGGGCGGCCGCCCGCTGATGTGGAAGACCGGCCATTCACTGCTCCACGCCAAGCTGCAGGAAACGGGTGCCCCCCTCGCGGGCGAGATGAGCGGTCATATCTTCTTCGGCGACCGCTGGAATGGCTTTGACGATGCACTCTATGCCGCGGCACGCCTGCTCGAAATCCTGTCGCTGGAAAGCGAGGACGCACACAGCCTCTTTCAGCCGTTGAAAACGGGTGTCACCACACCCGAGATGGCGGTACCGGTGGCGGACGACAGCAAGTTCAAGATCATGGATCAGCTGGTGGCCACCGCCGGCGAGAGCGACGAAGGCAGCGTCTCCACCCTGGATGGGCTGCGCATTGATTGCGAGGACGGCTGGGGCCTGGTACGGGCTTCCAACACGGAACCCAAGCTGGTGGCCCGTTTCGAGGGGCGTGACCAGGCGGCGCTGGAGCGCATCCAGAAGCTCTTCCATGACTGGCTGGCGAGCGTGGATTCGTCACTCAAGCTGCCCTTTTGAACGGAGCCGATATGGATCAGAACCGAGCCCGCGAAACCGCCCAGGTCCTGGTCGAGGCGCTGCCCTATATCCAGCGCTTCGCCGGCAGCACCGTGGTGATCAAGTATGGCGGCAACGCCATGGAAAACGAGGAGCTCAAGCACAGCTTCGCCCGCGACGTGGTGCTGATGAAAGCGGTGGGTCTGCATCCCGTGATCGTGCACGGCGGCGGCCCCCAGATCGGCAACCTGCTGGAACGCCTGGGCAAGGAAACCAGCTTTGTCCAGGGCATGCGGGTGACCGACAGCGACACCATGGATGTGGTGCAGATGGTACTCGGCGGGCTGGTCAACAAGGAAATCGTGAATCTGATCCATGCCAACGGGGGCCGCGCCATCGGCCTGACCGGCAAGGACGGGCAGTTGATTCACGCACGCAAACTCCACCTGGAAGCGGATCAGGACGCGCCCGAACTGCACAGCTCCGAAATCATCGATATCGGCCATGTGGGCGAAGTGGAGAGTCTGGATACGCGGGTTCTGGAAATGGCCAGCTCGGGTGGCTATATCCCGGTGATCGCGCCCGTGGGCGTGGACGACGACGGTATTGCCTACAACATCAATGCCGATCTCGTCGCGGGCCGGGTCGCGGAAGTACTGCAAGCGGAGAAGCTGATCCTGCTGACCAATGTGGAAGGGCTCAAGAATGCCACCGACGAAGTGCTCACGGGCCTGACCGCACAGCGGGTGCGCGAGTTGATCGCCGACGGCACCATCGCCGGGGGGATGCTACCCAAGATCCGCACGGCGCTGGAAGCAGTCCAGGGCGGTGTGCACTCGGCGCATATCATCGACGGCCGCGTGGCGCACGCGGTTTTGCTGGAAATTCTCACGGACCAGGGTATTGGTACCCTGATCACTCGGACCTGAGGGACAACGCATGAATGAAACCCGACCCTCGCGCAAGGAACAGATTCTGCAGTCGCTGGCGCACATGCTGGAAGCGGAACCGGGTGAGCGCATTACCACGGCCGGGCTGGCCCGGGAGGTGGGCGTGTCCGAGGCGGCGCTCTACCGGCATTTTCCCAGCAAGGCGAAAATGTTCGAGGGCCTGATCACCTTTGTGGAGGAAGCGATCTTTTCGCGGGTGAACCGCATTACCGACGAAACGGAGGGCGCGCTCAATCAGATCGAGCAGATCCTGACGCTGCTGCTCGGCTTCACCGAGCGCAATCCCGGGATCACGCGACTGCTCACCGGTGACGCGCTGATCGGGGAGAACGAACGCCTGCGCCAGCGCATTCAGCAGTTCTTCGACCGCCTGGAGAGCCAGCTCAAGCAGATCCTGCGCGATGCCGAGCTGCGGGAAAATCTGCGCACCCGCAGCACGCCGGCGCACACGGCCAATCTGCTGCTGGCGGTAGCGGAGGGGCATATTGCACGCTTCGTGCGCTCGGGCTTTCGCGATACCCCGAGCAGCGAGTGGACGGAGCAATGGCCGCTGTTACGACCGGGCATCTTCCGCGAGTAATCACGCTCAGTCGGACGACGACGGCGACGGTTTCGTTGAGCCGGTGTTGCCACTTTCGGTGCCAGCACCGGACCCGCTATCGGGCGCGATCACCTTGAGCCGCTCAATGATGGGCCTGTATTCCGCGCGGACATCCTGAATGTCCTTCTTGTACTCTTCGATTTCCTTCTTGTACTCCTCGATCTGGCTCTGAAAGTGATCAATGGAGTCCTGAACGGACTTGGGCACCTGGTCACCGCGACGCTCGAATTCCGCGGCATTGCTCACCTCGCGGTCGAGCTTTTCCTTGACACCCTCCAGCGAGTTGCGAGTATAGCTGATGTTCACTTCCAGTGCCTCGATCTGGCGATCGCGCGCGCGGCGAGCGTCGCCGGGGCCGGCATAGAGACGCAGCAGTTTCTCGTCTCGTTTCTGCTGTTGCTTTTGCTCGCGCTTGCGTTCCTTTTCCTCCTTGAGCTCCTGTCGCTCCTGCTGGGTCAAAGCCGGCTCAACCGTGCGAATGACCCGGCCGTTGCGATTAAGCACTTCATAACCTTGCTGGATCGCCTCGTCCGTCAGGGAGCTGCTGATGGAGGTGCTGCCATCCTCGCGTTCATAGCGGAAGACCGCGCCCGGCGGCACATCGCGCTGGCCCTTGTTGTCCTGCTGCTGTGCGCCCGTCCACACCGGGGCGGCGGTCAGGACGCACAACAGGAGGCCAGGCAGGAGGTTCAAGCGCATGGGCGTCACTCGGTTCCGTGGGCCCGGCGATACACTTGCATGCCTTCCAGGCCCGGGTTCGTGGCGTCGTGGTTTTCCAGATACCGGATGATATCCACCATACCCACTATATGTCCGACAGGCACGCCCAGGCTGTGTTCCACTTCCTCGATGGCGGAGGCGTCGCCCCGGCCACGCTCCTGACGGTCCAGCGCCACAAAGACCCCGGCGAGCCCAGCGGGACTATCGGCCAGCAGCTCCGCCACATCCCGGATAGCCGTGCCAGCGGTAATGACATCGTCAATCACCAGCACTCGCCCGGCCAGCGGCGCGCCCACAATGTTGCCACCCTCGCCATGATCCTTGGCTTCCTTGCGGTCGAAGGCCCAGGGATAGTCCCGACCGTATTCTTCAGCCAGCGCCATGGCCACCGCCGCCACCAGGGGAATACCCTTGTAGGCGGGGCCAAAGAGCATATCGAAGTCTTGCTCGCTGTCCACAATGGCCCGGGCATAGAAGCGCCCCAGCCGTGCCAGCGCATCACCGGTATGAAAGACGCCCGCGTTGAAGAAATAGGGGCTGATGCGCCCGGACTTCAGGGTGAACTCCCCGAAGCCCAGCGCACCACGCTCCAGCGCGAAACGGATGAATGCCTCTTGATAGTCTTTCACCAGCCCAGGATATGTTGCTGTTTCTGAATGATTTCGCCGATCCCCTTCTCGGCCAGTTCCAGCATGGTCACCGATTGCTCCCGGGTAAAGGGCTCCGCCTCGGCGCTGCCCTGGATCTCGATAAACCCGCCCTGCTGGTTCATGACCACATTCATGTCGGTATCCGCCACCGAGTCCTCGTCATAGTCGAGATCGAGCACGGGCTGGTTCTGGTACACCCCCACGGATACCGAGCCCACCAGCCCCAGCAACGGATCCTCTTTGACCTGACCTTTTTCCAGCATGACATTGATGGCGTCCACCAGCGCCACACAGGCGCCCGAAATCGAGGCGGTGCGTGTGCCGCCGTCCGCCTGGAGCACGTCACAGTCCAGGGTAATGGTATTTTCGCCCAGGCGCTTGAGATCCACGGCCGCGCGCAGCGAACGTCCGATCAGCCGCTGGATCTCCACCGTGCGTCCCCCCTGCTTGCCCCGGGCGGCCTCCCGCCCGGAGCGGGTATGGGTGGAGCGCGGCAGCATGCCGTATTCGGCGGTCAGCCAGCCCTTGCCCTGGCCCTTGAGAAAGCGCGGCACGCCCGGCTCCACCGAGGCGGTACAGAGCACGCGGGTTTCACCAAAGGACACGAGCACACTGCCTTCGGCGTGCTTGGTAAACTGCCGGGTAAATTCCACGGGACGTAGTTGATCCGCTTCGCGGCCTGAGGGTCGCATGCTCGCTCCTGTAGCGTTGGTAGGACGCGCCATTGTAGCCAAGGCTCGCGCGCTCTGCACGGCGCATGAATTCCGGCAGCGGTGTCTGTAAAATGCCGCTTTTCGCGTCAATGCGGGCTCGTCGCGCAGGAGCAGGCCATGATCCGCAGCATGACCGCGTTCGCGCGGGCCCAGACCACGTCCGGCTCAGCCGGGCTGAGCTGGGAGATCAAATCGGTCAATCACCGCTATCTGGAGGTCACGCCCCGGCTGGCGGAACCCTTTCGCGAGCTGGACCATGCCGTGCGCCGGCGCTGCCGCGAGCGCCTGGCCCGGGGCAAGGTGGAGCTGACCCTGCGCACCGGTGACGATACCGGCTGGCAGCTGAACGAACAGCGCCTGCGTGAGGTGGTGGCGCTGAGCGAAGAGGCCGCCGCCCGGCTGGAGCAACCCGGGCCGGTACCGCCGCTGGAATTGTTGCGGTTTCCCGGTGTCCTCGTGCCCGCGGAGCAAGACCGCCAGAGCCGGGGCGAGCAGGCACTGGCGCTGCTCGATGAGGCCCTGGACAGCCTGGTGGCCACCCGCGAGCGCGAGGGCGAAGAATTGCGTCAACTGCTGTACAGTCGCCTGGACGCGGTGCAAACCGAGGCCGACCGGATACGCGCGGCGTTGCCGCAGATCCTGGAACAACTGCGATCACGGCTGTACCAGCGGGTGCGCGAATGCGCCGGCGACGCCCAGCCGGAACGCCTCGAACAGGAACTGGCACTGACGGCGCAAAAGATGGACGTGGCCGAGGAGCTGGACCGGCTCGACGCACACGTGGACGAGGTCCGTCGCATTCTGGATGAAGGCGGCGCGGTGGGCCGACGCCTGGACTTTCTCATGCAGGAGCTGAACCGGGAAGCCAATACCCTGGCCTCGAAATCGGTGGCGGGAGAGACCAGCCGGGCGGCGGTCGAACTCAAGGTGCTCATCGAACAGATGCGCGAACAAATCCAGAATCTGGAATAGGACCAGGAGCCCAGATGGCTGAACGCGGCACACTCTTCATCATTTCCGCCCCTTCGGGCGCGGGCAAGACCAGTCTGGCGAATGCCCTGGTGGAACAAACGCCCGGTCTGCGGCTGTCCATTTCCCATACGACCCGGCCGCAGCGCCCGGGCGAAGAGGAAGGGGTCAATTACCACTTCCTGGACCGCTCGGTATTCGTGCGCAAGGTGGAAGAGGGCCGTTTTCTCGAACACGCCGAGGTTTTCGGCAACCTCTACGGCACCTCCGCCGACTGGGTGAATCACACCCTGAACCAGGGCGAGGACGTGGTGCTGGAAATCGACTGGCAGGGCGCGCAGCAGGTACGCCGGCTCATGCCCGGGGCCACCAGCATCTTCATTTTGCCGCCCAGCCTGGACGAGCTGGCGCAACGGCTGCAGGGCCGGGGCCAGGACGACGAAGACGTGATCGACGAACGCCTGGCCGGCGCCCAACGCGAGATGACGCACTACAATGAATTCGACTATCTGGTGATTAACGACGACTTCGCCCGGGCGCGCGGGGATCTGTCCGCCATTATCCAGGCCCGGCGACTGCATATCGATCGTCAGGCGCCGGCGCTCGAATCCACCCTGCGGGAGCTGTTGTCCGGCAACCGCAGCCGGCAGTAGAATGGTCGCCCCGATACAGGAGAACCGAAATGGCACGCGTTACCGTTGAAGATTGTCTGGAACGGCTCGATAACCGCTTCGAGCTGGTACTGGTGGGCAGCAAGCGTGCTCGTCAACTCCAGACCGGTGGCAAGGAACCCCGGGTGGGCTGGGAGAACGACAAGCCCACGGTAGTGGCCCTGCGCGAGATCGCCGAGGGGCTGACCAGCTCCGAATCGCTGGAAAGCGAGGCCGCGGCCGGGGCCCAGGAATCCGAAAGCGGCGAAGCCGTGGACGAACTGGCCCTGCTTACGGAAGCACTGGGCGAGCAATAAGCGGGCGGGCGCGGTGCGCGCCCAACCCGGCCCCCTTGCGGCGTCAGCTCCAGGCTTGCCCTGTATGCATCCGAGACTTCGACCCTTGGCGCACGCTATTGCCCTCCATTGAACCCCTCGTCAAACGGCTGAAAAGCTACCTGGACGACGATCAGATTGATCAGGTCGTGCGCGCCTTCGATTACGCGCAACAGGCCCACGAGGGCCAGTACCGGCGCACCGGTGATCCCTATATCACGCATCCGCTCGCGGTCGCGCATATCCTCACCGACATGCACATGGATCATGAATCGCTCATGGCCGCCATGCTCCATGACGTCATCGAGGATACCGCCACCAGCAAGCGCGAACTCGCTTCGCTGTTCAGCTCGGGGGTGGCCGAGCTGGTCGACGGTGTGTCCAAGATCGACCAGATCGAATTCGAGTCGCGCGCCGAACAGCAGGCGGAAAACCTGCGCAAGATGATGCTGGCCATGACCCGCGATATCCGGGTGGTACTGGTCAAACTCGCCGACCGGCTGCACAACATGCGCACCCTGCACGCCATGCCGCCGGAAAAACGCAAGCGCATCGCCAACGAAACCCTGGAAATCTACGCGCCCATCGCCAATCGTCTGGGCATGTACAACATGCGCGTGGAATACGAGGATCTGGGCTTCAATGCGCTCTATCCCATGCGCGCGGAACGCATCGCCCGGGCGGTCAAGCAGGCGCGCGGGCACCGCAAGGAAATCCTGCGCCAGCTGCAGGCGAGCATCGAACACTGCCTGGAACAGGAGGGCATCGAGGGTCGGGTGCTGGGCCGGGAGAAACACCTCTACAGCATCTATACCAAGATGAAGGAACAGCGCAAGCCGTTTGCCGAGATCATGGATGTCTACGGCTTTCGCATCATTGTCGACCGCGTGGACAGCTGCTATCGCGTGCTGGGGGCGGTGCACAACTACTACACCCCCATTCCGGGCCGATTCAAGGACTATATCGCCATTCCCAAGACCAACGGCTACCAGGCGCTGCACACCACCCTCAAGGCACACACGGGGCTGCCGCTGGAGATCCAGATCCGCACCGAGGAAATGGAGGCCATGGCCAACAACGGCATTGCCGCGCACTGGCTCTACAAAGCGGACGAGGACGAGCAGGGCAGCGGCGCCCCGGGACGCGCCCAGGCCTGGATGAACCGGCTGCTGGAAATGCAGCAGAAGGCCGGCAACTCCATGGAGTTCATCGAGAACGTCAAGGTGGATCTCTTCCCCGACGAGGTCTATATCTTTACACCCAAGGGCGAAATCAAGGAACTGCCCAACGGCGCCACGCCCGTCGACTTCGCCTATGCCGTGCACACCACTGTGGGCAACACCTGTGTCGCCGCGCAGATCGACGGCCGGCTGGCGGCGCTGTCCACGCCCCTGGAATCCGGGCAGACGGTCAAGATCATTCGCGCATCGAACGCCCGGCCCAGTCCGGGCTGGCTCAACTTCGTGGTCACCGGCAAGGCACGCTCCAACATACGGCATTTTCTCAAGCACCAGCGCCGCGAGGACTCGGTGCAGCTGGGTGAGCGGCTGCTGGAAAAAGCGCTGGCCGAACATGATCTTGATATCAATGATCTGCCCATTGAACGCGTGGTGGCGGAACTGGCCAGCAATCAGTACGCGTCCCTGGATGACCTGCTGGAGGATATCGGCCTGGGCAACCGGCTCGCGCCGCTGGTGGCACGCAAGCTCGCGGGCTATCCGGAGAGCGAGCAGGGCGGCGCCACCTCGGACGGCAAGCCCCTGGCCATCCGGGGCACGGAGGGACTGCTGGTGACCTATGCCAAGTGCTGCCATCCGCTGCCGGGCGACAACATCATCGGCCATCTCAGTGCCGGGCGCGGCATTGTGGTCCACCGCGACAACTGCAAGAATCTGCTGTCCGAAATGCGCGACAACCCGGAGAAGGCGCTGGCGCTGCACTGGGATTCGGACGTGGATCAGGAATTCAGTGCCGCGCTGCGCATTGAACTGGTCAACAAGAAAGGGGTGCTGGCTACGCTGGCCACGCATTTGTCCGAGCTGGGCTCGAACATCGAAACCATTACCATGGCGGAGAAGGACGCCACCCTGACCATCATCCATGTCACCGCCACGGTGCGGGACCGGGTGCACATGGCGCGGATCATCAAACGCATTCGCACCCTGCCCAATGTGGTCCGGGTCAGCCGTCTGACCGCCTGAACCGGGGCAAGCGCCCCCGACCCGTGAGGTTGTGAAAATGCCCAATCGCTCCGTTATCCAGACTGATCAGGCGCCCGAGGCCATTGGTCCCTACTCCCAGGCCATCAAGGTGGGCGATACCGTCTATCTCAGCGGCCAGATCCCGCTGGTCCCGTCCACCATGACCCTGGTGGACGGCGACATGGACGCGCAGATCCGTCAGGTGTTCGACAACCTGGCGTCGGTGTGCGAGGCCGCCGGCGGTGCGCTGCGCAATATCGTCAAACTCAACATCTACCTCACCGACCTGAGCCATTTCGGCCTGGTCAATGACTTGATGAGTGCCTACCTGGATCAGCCCTATCCCGCACGGGCAGCCATTGGCGTAGCGGAATTGCCCAAGGGGGCCGGTGTGGAGATGGATGCGGTTATGGTGATTGACTGAGTGATCAGTCGATGACCAGTCAAAAGCCGAAAGACGCAAGCCCAAAGAAAAAATGAGCGGGCCGCGCTCCGCGCGGCCCGGCTTTATCTCTTTCATCTTTCATCTTTCATCTTTCGGCTGGTACGAAGCACCTCTTCGTACCCTGTCCGATAATCCGGATACCGAAGCTCGAAATCCGATTCCTCGATATAGCGGCTGCGCACGCGCTTGCCCGCCGGTGAACCCTCCAGGGGCAAATCAAGGGGCCGGCCCAGCTGCTCGCCCAGCCAGTTCAGCACCTCGTAATTGAGCACCGGATGACGGTCGGTACCCACTACCAGCGAGGGCTGCATCTCGCCCGCCAGCCAGTGCTCACCCAGCCACCTCAGCAGGCGCACGCAATCGGTGCGGTGAATGCGGTTGCTCCAGCGCAGCGTGGGCGGTTCTTCGCCCTCGTGGATGGCTTCCGCCTGCCGCACCAGGCGCTGACTGTCCGGCCCGTAAATGCCGCTGAAACGCACCACTGTGGCCAGCGAGCGGATGGAGATTTCCTCTTCCGCGGCCAGAAGAATCCGGCCATTGTAGCGAGGCGGGCTCGGCGGCGTATCCTCGTCCACTTGCGCTTCATCATCGCCGTAAACAGCGGTACTGGAGACAAAGATCACGGGTGGCAATGGCTGCTGGCGGGCCAGTTGATCCAGCAGACGCTGCGGCGCGCCCAGAAAGGCGCGACTGTAGCCCTGCTCGGAACGCTCGCCGGGTGTGAGAATGATATAGACCAGATCCACCCGGTCGGGCGGTAGCAACACCGCGCCGTCGTTCAGGTCGCAGGAATAGAGATCAATCCCTTCCGGCGCTTCATTGCCGCGGCGAATGGCGCTGACGCGCTGACCCGCATCGCGCCACTCAACCGCCAGGGGCCGGCCCAGATCGCCCAGGCCGGCTATCAGAATGTGAGCCACTGCATTTCTCCTCTGCGGGCCCCGGAATCAACCGCTCAAACAGGGTCCATTCAGCGTTTCCGGGGGCTTTACTTTGCCGACATAAAGGCTACCTTATGACAGCATGACACTGACAGAATTACGCTATCTCGTCGCCCTCGCCCGCGAACGCCATTTCGGCCGCGCGGCCGAGGCCAGCCATGTGAGCCAGCCCACGCTCAGCGCCGCCATCCGCAAGCTGGAGGAGGAGCTGGGCATGCCGCTGTTCGAACGCCGTCCGCGCGAGGTCAAGGTCTCGCCGGAGGCGGAGGCGCTGGTCGCCCAGGCCCAGCGCATTCTCGAACAGGTTGAGCAGCTGGAACAGATGGCCCATGAACGCCATGACCAGCTGGGCTCGCCGCTGCGCGTGGGCGCCATCTTCACGGTCGCGCCCTATCTTCTGCCGGTGCTCGTACCCCGCGTACGCGAGGAAGCGCCGGAGATGCCGCTCTTCATCGAGGAAAACTACACCCATGTGCTGCGCACCAAGCTCGAGCGCGGCGATCTGGACGCGATCATCGTGGCGCTGCCCTTTTCGGGCGGCGGACTGGTGCGCGCGCGGCTCTATGAAGAGTCGTTCTCGGTGCTGCTGCCCGCGGATCATCCCTGGACCGCCCAGGAGACCATAACCCCGGACCAGCTGCTGGACGAAACCCTGTTGCTGCTGGGTGAGGGCCACTGCTTCCGTGATCAGGTGCTGGAACTGTGTCCCGCCATTGATTCCGAGCGCCAGAAGAACCTGGTCCAGATCGAGGGCGGGTCGCTGGAGACGCTGCGGCACATGGTCGCTTCGGGCATGGGCATTACGGTTTTGCCGGACTCGGCCGTCCATCACAACAACTATGAAAGCGGTACCTTCGCCGTACGGCCCTTTGTGCAACCGGCGCCGTCACGCACCATTGCGCTGGTCTGGCGCGACAGCTTCCCGCGCCCGCGGGCCATCGAAGTACTGCGCCAGGCCGTGCCGAAGGAGGGGCTGATCCCGGGCGCGCTGGGCTGATGAACAACCGACCGGTCACCGACCTCAAGGGGGCCGGCCCCCGCCTGGCGGAAAAGCTCGAACGGCTGGGTGTCCACACCTGCGAGGATCTGCTCTTCCATCTGCCCCTGCGCTATCAGGACCGCACCCGGGTAACCCCCATAGGCGGATTGCGCCCCGAACAGACAGCGGTCATCGAGGGCAAGATCATGGCCGCGGATGTGGTCTATGGCCGGCGCCGTTCCCTGCTCGTGCGCGTGGGCGATGGCACGGGCATGATATCGCTTCGGTTCTTCCACTTCAGCGCGGGTCAGAAAGCGTCGCTGGAACCGGGGCGCGCGGTACGGGCCTTTGGTGAAACCCGACCCGGTGCCTCGGGGCTCGAACTCTACCATCCGGAATATGAAAGCGCCGCCGGGGAACTGGCGCCGCTGGAGAAACGCCTTACCCCGGTCTATCCCGCCACCGAGGGCGTGTCACAGCCGCTATTGCGTCGGCTGGTGGACCAGACACGGCAAGCCATGGAGCGGGATCCGCCCCGCGATCTGATGCCGCCGTCGCTGACGGGCGAAAGCGGGCTGCCCACGCTGCAGCAGGCACTGACCACCCTGCATGCCCCGTCCCCGGACGCGGATGTGGAGGCCCTGCTGGCGGGCACTCATCCCGCCATCCAGCGCCTGGTGATCGAGGAACTGGTGGCCCACCAGCTGGGCCTGCTGGAGAAACGGGCGGGCCAGCGCTGTTACGAAGCGCCGGTTCTGGACGGCGCGCGTCTGATGCAGCAACTGCTGGATAACCTGCCCTTTGAACTCACCGGCGCCCAGCAGCGCGTGATCGACGAAATCCGGACGGATCTGGGCGCGGGCGAGCCCATGCTGCGCCTGGTGCAGGGGGATGTGGGCTCGGGCAAGACCCTGGTCGCCGCCGCCGCAGCGCTGATCTGCATCGAGAGCGGCTACCAGGTGGCGCTCATGGCACCCACCGAGGTGCTGGCCGAGCAGCATCTGCAGAACTTTCGGGCCTGGCTGGAGCCGCTGGGCCTGACCGTGGTCTGGCTCGCGGGCAGTCTCACGCGCAAGGCACGCCATGAAGCACTGGAAGCGATCGCCGAGGGCCGCGCGGCCCTGGTGGTCGGCACCCACGCGCTCTTTCAGGAGAGTGTGACTTTCCGGCAACTGGGCCTGACCCTGATCGACGAACAGCACCGCTTCGGCGTACACCAGCGCCTGGCCCTGCGCGACAAGGGGCGCCGGGACCAGCAGGTGGCCCATCAACTGGTCATGACGGCCACCCCGATTCCGCGCACCCTGGCGATGAGCGCCTACGGCGATCTGGACACCTCCGTGATCGACGAACTGCCGCCCGGGCGAAAGCCCATCGAGACGCTGGCGCTGCCGGACAACCGCCGGGACGAGGTGGTGGAACGGGTGCGCCGCGCCTGCCTGGACGGTGCCCGGGTGTACTGGGTCTGTACGCTGATCGAGGAATCCGAGGCGCTGCAGGCCAGTGCCGCCGAGGACAGCGCCGCCGCCCTGGCCGAGGCGCTGCCCGAGCTGGCCGTGGAGCTGGTGCACGGGCGCATGAAGCCCGCCGACAAGGCCCGGCACATGGAGCGCTTTGCCAGCGGCGACGCGCAGGTGTTGGTGGCCACCACCGTGATCGAGGTGGGCGTGGATGTCCCCGAAGCCACGCTCATGGTCATGGAAAACGCTGAGCGCCTGGGCCTGGCCCAGCTCCACCAGCTGCGCGGCCGGGTGGGGCGGGGCGCCGAGCGCAGCTACTGTGTGCTGCTCTATCAGGGCCCGCTATCCGAAACCGCCCGCCGGCGCCTGCAGGTGATGCGCGAAACCAGTGACGGCTTCCGAATCGCCGAGGAAGATTTGCGCCTGCGCGGCCCCGGCGAATGGCTGGGCACCCGTCAGGCCGGGGATCTGGCCTTTCGCATCGTGGACCTGCTGCGCGACGAGCACTGGCTGGAGCCGGCCAGATCCATGGCCGAGCGGTTGCGCCGGGACCACCCCGAGGCTGTGCCCGAACTCCTGCGCCGCTGGGTACGCGGCGGCGAGGCCTATGCGGAGGTCTGAACCTGTTTTTCAGCGACGGAGCTATTCCGTGCGCACATCGATCCGGTTTCCGTTGCCCGAGCCGGATTCATCGTCGTCCGGATCGCGCCGCATGCCGCAGGCAACACATTCCATCCAGACCCTATCGCCCTCGATGCAGCGCTGGATCTTGTCCACGGCGCCACACTCGGGACAGGCCGCGCCCGCGATGAAACGCCGCTGCACCGTCATGCCGTCTCGCCCCGGAGCATGCGGATCACGGGGGCGGTATCGGGGCGGGCACCGCGCCACATGAACCAGGACTCGGCCGCCTGCTCCACCAGCATGCCCAGGCCGTCCGCCACCTCGGCGGCCTTCGGCCGGGCCCACGCTACGAACGCCGTGTCGCCGGCCCCATAGAGCATGTCATAGGCGCAACCCCGTTGCGAAAACAGCGCCTCCGGCAGGGGCGGCAGTTCGCCATCCAGACCGGCGGAAATGGAGTTGATCACCACATCGAAATGCCCGCGCAGTTCCTCCAGACCACAGCCGTAGACGGGGATGCCCGCGCCATTGAAGTGCTCGGCCAGTGCATCGGCCTTGTCCACCGTGCGGTTGGCGATCACGATTTCGTCGGGTTCTTCTTCCAGCAGGGGGCCGAGCACGCCCCGGACCGCGCCGCCGGCGCCCAGGATCAGGATCCGGGTCCCTTCGATCTGCCAGTGGTGGTTGCGCCGCATGTCGCGCACCAGACCGGCGCCGTCGGTATTGTCGCCGTGGAGGCCATGATCCTGGTCCCGCCAGAGTGTGTTCACCGCCTCGGCCCGGCGCGCGCGCTCGGTGGTACGATCACACAGCCGAAAGGCCTCTTCCTTGAAGGGCAGAGTGACATTGGCCCCATTGCCGCCGTTGATGAAGAAGGCCTTTACCGCGCCGGCGAAATCATCCCGGGGCGCTTCGATGCGCTCGTAGGTGACTTCGTCATAACCCTGCCGGGCGAACGCCTGATGAATCTCCGGTGAACGCGAATGGGCGACCGGATTGCCGAAAACCGCGTAGCGATGACTCATGGCTTGTCCTCGTTCAGCCAGTCCCGGGGATGCAGGAACTGTTCCGTCAGCGCCGCCTCCGCGCTGCCGGGCTCAAAGTGCCGATTATAATCCCAGCGTGCCAGCGGCGGCAGTGACATCAGGATGGATTCCGTGCGCCCGCCCGACTGCAGCCCGAACAGGGTCCCCCGGTCATAGACCAGGTTAAATTCCACATAGCGTCCGCGCCGGTAGAGCTGGAAGTCACGCTCGCGTTCACCGTACGGAGCATCCTTGCGCCGGGCGAGAATGAGTCGGTAAGCGGGCAGAAAGGCGTCGCCCACCGAGCGCATCAGGCCGAAGCTGTGCTCGAAATCCTGTTCGTTGAAATCATCGAAAAAGAGGCCGCCGATACCACGTGTCTCGTTGCGGTGGGGCAGATAGAAATAGTCATCGCACCACTGCTTGAAACGCGGATACAGATCCTCGCCGAAGGGCGCTACCGCGTCGTGGGCGGCCCGGTGCCAGTCCCGGCAGTCGTCTTCGAAGCCGTAAAAGGGCGTCAAGTCGAAACCGCCGCCAAACCACCAGACCGGGGCCTCGCCTTCCTTTTCCGCCAGGAAAAAACGCACATTGGCGTGGCTGGTGGGCGCATAGGGATTGCGCGGATGGATCACCAGGGATACGCCCAGTGCCTGGAAGCCGCGGCCGGCGAGCTCGGGCCGGGAGGCACTGGCCGAAGGCGGCAGCTCGTTTCCGTGTACATGGGAGAAGTTCACGCCGCCCTTTTCAATGACGGTGCCGTCGGACAGCACCCGGCTGCGACCGCCGCCACCGGCGTCGCGTTGCCAGCTCTCCTCGATAAAGGTGCCGCCGTCCTCTTCGGCCAATGCGTCACAGATACGGTCCTGCAAATCCAGCAGATACGCCTTGACCGCTTCCACGGATACGTCACTCATGGGCTCTTCAATCCCGCAGTTTCTTACCGCTCGCCAGGTCGATGATGGTAGAGGCTTTGCCCGGACGAAGACAGGCGCCGTTGACCACGAAATCCAGCTCCGCGCCCAGCTGTCGACGCAGCTGGAAGACATTGACGGCAGCCGGGCGACCCGAACGGTTGGCGCTGGTGGACACCAGGGGCGTCCCGGCCTGTTCGGCAAGCCGGCGTGCCAGGGGGTGTTCGCTGACCCGTACCGCGACGGTGGCGTGACGGCCCCGTATCCAGTCCGGCACGCGATCACTCGCCGGCGCCAGGAAGGTAACCGGTCCGGGCCAGTACGCCTCCATGGACGCGCGTTGTTCCGCCGTGATCGTTACAAAAGGGGTTAGTTGTTCGCTGGAAGCGCCCAGCAGAATCAGTCCCGCGGCGGGATCCCGGCGTTTGATGGCCAGAATCCGCTCCACGGCGGAACGGTTGCGTGGATCACAGCCGAGCCCGTAAACGCCTTCGGTGGGATAGGCAATCACGCCCCCGTTTCGGATCACACGCGCGGCTGTGTGCAGAGGCATCCACATCGAGATCCTGCGCTTCCATCGGCTGGCATGAAAATTCGGGACTTCATGGTGCATGTCAAAAGAGCACACATTATCATCAGAGCTCTTGCGGGGCACGCCGGGACTCATCCCCGAATGGCTACAGTCGCTGATAGCCGCCCGGCAGACGCTCGATTTGACCCTGAAATTCCAGTTCCGCCAGCCGTTGCCCCAGCGTGGACGGATCCAGTCCGGTGCGCTCGTGCAGCTGATCCAGATTGTTCACGCCGGCGGTAAAGGCGCCCAGGACAGGATCTTCGTCTTCCCGTGCCGGTCCTTCAGACTCGGGCGGGTCGGCCGCTTCGGCCACCGTGCGCATGGGCTGCAGCGCCTCGCGCACATCCGCGACGGACTCCATCCAGCGTGCGCCGTCGCGCAACAGGCCGTGGCAGCCCCGGCTCTGGGGATTCCGGAGGGAACCCGGCACCGCCAGGACTTCGCGGCCCTGTTCCACCGCCAGCCGCGCGGTAATCAGCGAACCACTGCGGGGCGCGGCCTCGACCACAAGAGTCGCCAGCGACAAACCACTGATAATGCGATTGCGGCGGGGAAAGTGGTGGGCCCGGGGCGGCGCGCCGGGCGGGAACTCGGTGACCAGGGTGCCGCTTTCCGCGATCCGCTCGGCCAGGGGCTTGTGACGCGCGGGATAGATCCGGTCCGGTCCCGAACCCAGTACCGCCACCGTGGTGCCGGTTTCCAGGGCGCCTTCATGAGCCCGGCCGTCCACGCCCAGCGCCAGGCCGCTGGTCACCACGAACCCCGCTTGGGCCAGGCCCCGGGCGAACGCATGGGCATTGACTCGCCCATCCGCGGAGGGATTGCGGGTGCCCACCAGGGCCACCTGGGGTCGGTGCAATACGGCCGGGTCGCCACGCACGAAAAGCACCGGTGGCGGTTCGGGAATCTGCATCAACAGGGGCGGGTAGTCCGGCTCGCCCAGTGCCACGACGCGCCAGTCCGGGTGCTGTTCCAGCCAGTGCTCGTCCGTGCGGTCACGGCTGTCTTCAAGCAGATCGCGGATCCGTCTGCAAGACCAGCCGGCGACTTCACAGGTGACGGGATCGGTCAGTGCCTCGGACCGGATACTGCCGGCGGCCGCGACCAACCGTGCGACCGAAGGCTGTTTCCATGCGGCCCGGGCCAGACACAGAGACTGGGCGTGCGCGTGTTCATCCATGATTGGCTTCCCTGTCCGTCGCCGGGCAACGGCGACGGCCCCTTATCCCTCAAGCGTCAGGGCCTGTTGCCCGGGTTGGTGACCACGTCCTTCTTCTTCAGGGGGCGTCTGGATTCCACCACCAGCCCGTAGCTGACCTTGTCGAAAACCCGAAAGAGCAGCAGGCTGCCGGCTTTCACCGAAGGCAGCGACACCAACTGGCTCGAAACCTCGTCTTCCACCACGCGCTGCGCCTGATACACCGCCAGCATGTTGCCCGGTTTCAGACCATCGCGGCGGCCACGATCAATTACCACGACGTCATTCTTGGCCACGGAATTCAGCCGCCCGAAAAAGCGGATAATACTACCGGTCACTTCTTCATCCGGCCCCGAGGGATGGAAGACGGAGCGCACCTCCTCGCGCTTGCGGGACATGAAGAGCCGGTCATTGTCACGGATCTCCTCGGTGGACGAATGCACGTTGAGCGTGGCGACATCCCCGTCCACATTGGTAACCCGGGCCTGGGCCACCTGCCGGGCTTCGTAGCCCAGGATCTCGCGAGTCTCCGGATCCACATATTCCTCACCCACGCGGTAGATGCCGTAGTCGGCGGGACGCTCATTCCAGCGCTTCTGTCGATCGCGCGCATAGATGGTGTCGCGCTGGCCATAGGCGACCCGGCCGTCCTGGCCCCCCACCACATTGGGCGCGCTGGCGATTTCCTGGCGAGTAACCACCTGGCCGCTTTGCAGGAAGGGCTGAATTTCCTTGAGCGACACCGAGGCGATGGCGGTGTCCTGCGGCACTTCCCGCATTTTGGGGGAAAGCTTGACGGTATCGCCTTCCCCGGTGGCTTCGGGCTGGCGGCTGTCTTCACCGCGCTCCATGACAAGTTTGGGTTCACCGTTGTCGCCCCGTTCGACGTGGATGACGTCGCCGGGATAAATCAGGTGCGGGTTATCAATCTCTTCATTGACGTGCCAGATCTCGGGCCAGCGCCAGGGACTGTTCAGAAAGGTGGTGGCGATATCCCAGAGGGTGTCGCCTTCCTTGACGTAATAAACGTCCGGATGGTCTTCTTTCAGCGCCACCTGGGCCGAGGCCGCCCCGAAAGCCAGCAGCAGAACGCCGGCGGTCAGGGCGCGCAGGAGCGAATTCTTCATGTCCCGATTCCTTTTATCGTTATCGGCGCGCGCGGGCTCCGGGCCCGACTCAAGACGCGGGTTTGGATCGATATTAGCAACGTGATCATCAGGTTAGCAACCGAATTTCGAGTGCTACTGTAAGTTACGGATGCACCTGGCCCCACGGGCCCACCGATCGGCCCGCCCCCTGGCGCCGCTGCCCGTTGACGCGGCGCCCGTACGGCGCAAAAATAGCTCTCCGCGATTCGCGCCGGTTGCCGTCATGCCGGCCCACCCACAGGAGCACCTCCGGCCATGGCTGTACTGGACATTCTCGAATTCCCGGATCCGCGCCTGCGCACCGTGGCCAGGCCCGTCGAGCAGGTGGACGACGAACTGCGCACCCTGATCGACAACATGTTCGAGACCATGTACCAGGCGCCGGGCATCGGGCTGGCCGCCACCCAGGTCAATGTACACAAAAGGGTTCTGGTTATCGATGTCTCCGAAGAGCGTAACGAACCCCGGGTATTTATCAACCCGGAGGTGACCCCGCTGACGGACGAAACCGGTGAGCTGGAAGAGGGCTGTCTGTCCGTGCCCGGCTTCAACGAGTCGGTCGAGCGCCCGGAGCGCGTCCATGTCCGCGCGCTGGACTACCACGGTGAGCCTTTCGAGAGGGAAGTGGAGGGCCTGCTGGCGGTCTGTCTGCAGCACGAGCTGGATCATCTCGACGGCCGTCTCTTTGTAGACCACATTTCCCGGCTGAAGCGCCAGCGCATTCGCAAGAAGCTGGAGAAGCAGCACAAACAGCACGCCTGACAGCCCCTCGAGGTGCCCTTGCCCGCTCTGCGCATTGTCTTCGCCGGCACACCGGAATTCGCCACCCCGGCGTTGCGGGCGCTGCTGGACAGTGAACACGAAGTCATTGCCGTGCTCACCCAGCCGGACCGGCCCGCCGGACGCAACCGCCGGCTCCAGGCCAGCCCGGTCAAGCAGCTCGCCGTCGAGGCCGGTGTGGCGGTGCACCAGCCGGACGGCCTGAAGGACGCGCCAGTACAGCAAGACCTGCATGCACTCGCGCCGGACCTGATGGTAGTGGTCGCCTATGGCCAACTGCTGCCCCGCGCCGTGCTGGAGATCCCCGTGCACGGCTGCATCAATATCCACGCCTCCCTGCTGCCGCGCTGGCGCGGCGCCGCCCCCATCATGCGCGCGCTGCTCGCCGGCGACCGCGTTACGGGCGTAACCATCATGCGCATGGAACCAGGTCTGGACACCGGCCCCGTCCTGCTGCAGCGCGAAACCCCGATTGCGGACGACGACACGGGCGGCAGCCTCCATGACCGCCTGGCCGAACTGGGCGCCGGCGCCCTGACCGAAACCCTGTCCGATCTGACGGCTTATCTGGAAGCCATGCAACACCAGCCGGACGAAGGCGCAACCCACGCGGCCAAGGTAACCAAGGACGAGGCCCGGCTGGACTGGCACGAGTCCGCGCTTGTGCTGGCGCGCCAGGTCCGGGCGTTCAACCCCTGGCCCGTGGCCTGGATGGACGTGAACGGCCAGGCGGTGCGGGTCTGGGCGGCCCAGCCGGAAGCGGGCGGCGGCACGCCGGGACTGATTCTGGAGGTGGCCAACTCCGGCCTGCGCGTGGCCACGGGCGAGGGCGTGCTCTGTATCACGCGGATCCAGTTGCCGGGGAAGGCGGTGATGGATATCGCGTCGATGCGCAACGGACGCCCGGATCTGTTGCTGACCGGCGAGCGGCTCGATCATGGCTGATGCCGCGCGGCGGCGGGCGGTGCGCGTGCTCACAGCCGTACTGCGGGCGCGCGGTGGCGGGGAGAGTCTGCGGGCCGTACTCGCCCGGGAACGACCGGGTTTGTCGCCTGCGGACCAGGGCCTGATGGCTGATCTCGCCTTTGGCGTTTGCCGTCATTATCGGCTGCTCGAAGACTGGCTGCACGCGCACATGAAAAAACCGCTCAAGGCCGGTGCACGGCCGGTGGAAGTTGCGCTCCTGGCCGGACTCTACGAAGTCTGGTTCACGGACCGCGCCCACCATGCCGTGCTCAATGCCTGGCCCGATGTCTGCCGCGCGCTCAAGGCACCCTGGGCCACCGGACTCTGCAATGCCCTGTTGCGCAAGGCCAGCGGCCAGGACCCGCGTACCTATAGCGCGGAACTGGCGCCGGAGATCCGCCACTCGGTGCCGGACTGGCTCTGGCAGGCACTACGCCACGACTGGCCGGAACAGGCGGAAGAACTGCTCGCACGCAGCAACGATGCTCCGCCGCTGGCGGTGCGCGTGAACCGCCGGCGCTCCAGCCGCGACGCCGTGGCGGCCCGGCTCCAGGCGGCCCATTGGGACGCCCGGGCGGGGGAGCTGAGCCCGGATTGTCTCTATATCGAACCGGCACGGCCCGTGGACCAGCTACCCGGTTTTGCCGAGGGTCTCTTCAGTGTCCAGGACGAGGCGGCCCAGCTGCCCGTTACCCTCATGGACGCCCCCGTCGATGGCCGCATCCTGGACGCCTGCGCCGCGCCCGGCGGCAAGACAGCGCAACTGGCGGAACATTTTCCGGAGGCGCGGATCACGGCCCTGGAAGCGGACGGCGATCGGCTGCCGCGTGTACAGGACAACCTGGACCGCCTGGCGCTGGCCGCCGAACTCCTTCACGGCGATGCCACCCGGCCCGACGCCTGGTGGGATGGCGAAGCCTTCGACGCAGTGCTGGTGGACGCCCCTTGTTCCGCCAGCGGCATTCTGCGGCGTCAGCCGGATAGCAAGTGGCACCGCCTGGCCGGTGATCTGGACGAGCTGGTGCGTTTACAAGGTGAAATCCTGGTTGCATTATGGCCGCTCGTGAAGCACGGCGGCATGCTGGTCTATGCCACCTGTTCCCTGCTGAAATCCGAAAACGAGGAACAGGTTCAGCGCTTTCTCGCCGGTCACGCCGACGCGCGCGACGACACACCGGAACGGGCCGAAGCGCTGCCAAGCCGGGCGGGCTGTCAGCTACCGCCCGCGAAGGGGGCCCAGGACGGGTTCTTCTTCGCGCGCCTGTGCAAATCCGGGAAGGGTTTCGGTCCATGAAAATCATCATCCTCGGTGCGGGGCAGGTGGGCGGCACCCTCGCGGAAAACCTTTCCGGCGAGCGCAACGACATCACGGTGGTGGACCGGGATAGCGCACCGCTGGCCGATCTCGCGGACCGTCTGGATATCAGTACCGTTCAGGGCCACGGCTCGTTTCCGGCCGTATTGAATCAGGCGGGGGCCGAGGACGCGGACATGCTGATCGCGGCGACCAGCAGCGACGAAGTGAACATGGTCGGCTGCCAGGTGGCCTACAGCCTCTACCGCACGCCTACCAAGATCGCGCGCATCCGCGGCACCAATTACACCGGCAAGCACCGCGAACAGCTGTTCCGCAACGAGGCCATTCCCATTGATGTCATCATCAATCCGGAGCAGCTGGTCACCGACTATATCCGCCGCCTGATCGAACACCCGGGCGCGCTCCAGGTGGTGGATTTCGCCGGCGGGCTGGCCCAGCTGGTGGGCGTGCGCGCCTTCTATGGCGGCCCGCTGGTGGGCAACGAACTGCGCGAGCTGCGCAAGCACATGCCCAATGTGGATACGCGCGTGGCCGCCATTTTTCGCCGCAACCGGCCCATCCTGCCGGAAGGCAATACCATCATCGAGGCGGACGACGAAGTCTTTTTCATTGCCGCGCGCAACGATATCCGGGCGGTGATGAGCGAGCTGCGCCGGCTGGAGCACAGCTACCGGCGCATCGTGATCGCCGGCGGCGGCAACATCGGCTACCGGCTGGCACGCAAACTGGAAGCGCGCTATAACATCAAGGTCATTGAGCGCGCGCCTGAGCGCAGTGATTACCTCGCCGAGCAGCTGCAGCGTTCGGTGGTACTGGAAGGACTGGCCACGGACCGGGAACAGTTGCTCAAGGCCAATATCGAGAACACCGATGTGTTCTGCGCGCTCACCAACGACGACGAGGCCAACATCATGTCCTCGCTGCTCGCCAAGCGCCTGGGCGCACGCAAGGTCATGACGCTGATCAACAACCCGGCCTATGTGGATCTGGTGCAGGGGCAGGACATCGATATCGCCATTTCCCCCCAGCAGACCACCATCGGCAGCCTGCTCACCCATGTGCGCCGCGGCGACGTGGTCAATGTGCATTCGCTGCGCCGGGGCGCCGCCGAGGCCATCGAGGCGGTGGCCCACGGCGACTCCCGCAGCTCGAAAGTGGTGGGCCGACGCATCGAGGATATTGACCTGCCCGAGGGCACCACCATTGGCGCCATTGTGCGTGAGCGCAAGGTCATCATTGCCCATGATGATGTGGTCATCGAACCGGACGATCACGTCATCCTCTTCCTCATGGACAAGCGCCGCATCCGTGATGTGGAAAAGCTTTTCCAGGTGGGCTTCACCTTCTTCTGAGGTCCGGCATGCATATTGCGCTGATCGCCAGGATTCTCGGACTGCTGCTGATGGTGTTCAGCTTCACCATGATCCCGCCCGTGGTGGTGGCCTGGATCTATCAGGACTCCGGCGAAACCGCCTTTCTGATCGCGTTCGGCGTGCTCTTTGCGCTCGGCCTGGCGCTCTGGCTGCCGTTCATGCGCAGCCAGGCGGAGCTCCAGACCCGCGACGGCTTTCTGGTGGTGACCCTGTTCTGGGCCGTGCTGGGGCTTGCCGGGTCGGTGCCGCTCATGCTCAATGACGCCCTGTCGCTGTCGTTCACCGATGCCGCCTTCGAAGCCATTTCCGGGCTGACCACCACGGGCGCGACCATTCTGACCGGCCTGGACGAGCTGCCCCGATCCCTGCTGTTCTACCGCCAGCTGCTGCAGTGGCTGGGCGGCATGGGGGTGATCGTGCTGGCCATCGCCATTCTGCCCATGCTGGGCGTGGGCGGCATGCAGCTCTACCGCGCCGAGATTCCCGGCCCCATGAAAGAGGCCAAGCTCACCCCGCGCATCGCTGAAACCGGCAAAGCATTGTGGTATATCTATGTCGCGCTGACTGTTGTTTGCGGCCTGGCGTACTGGTTCGCGGGCATGGATGCCTTCAATGCCATCTGCTACGCCTTTACCACCATCGGAACCGGGGGCTTCGCTCCCCATGACGCCAGCCTGGGCCATTTCGACAACGCGGCCATGGACTGGATCGGGACCACCTTCATCTTTCTCGCCTCGCTGAATTTCGCCCTGCATTTCACCGCCTGGCGGGCACGCTCGCTGGCCGCCTATTTCCTGGATCCGGAATTCCGGTTCTTCCTGGGCATGATCGTGCTCTATGTCTTTATCGCCGCGACCGTGCTGCACTGGTTCGACACCGAGGGCTCGGGCATCAACGCGTTGCGCCACGCCGCCTTCCAGGTGATGTCCTTTTCCACCGGTACCGGGCTGACCAGTACGGACGCCGCGGCCTGGCCCACCTTCCTGCCCTTCATGCTGGTCATGGCCAGCTTCGTGGGCGGCTGTGCCGGCTCCACCGCCGGGGGCATGAAAGTGGTGCGCGGCGCGCTCATGTTTCACCAGGGCCAGCGCGAGCTGCGCCGGTTGATCTATCCCACGGGCGTGTTCGCGCTACGCTTTGGCGCCCGGCCCGTGGATGAACGCGTACTCCAGGCGGTGGCGGGTTTCGTGGGCGTCTATACCCTGATCTCGGTCGCGTCGATGTTGGTGCTCACGGCCACGGGTCTGGACATGGGCACGGCCACCTCGGCGGTGGCCGCCTCGCTGAACAATCTGGGCGTGGGCATCGAGGGCGTGGCCGACGGCTTCCGCCACCTGCACCCGCTCGCCAAGTGGCTGATGTGTCTGCTGATGTTGCTCGGCCGGCTGGAAGTCTTTACCTTACTGGTGCTTTTCACGCCCATGTTCTGGCGGCAATAATCCGTGCTCGCGCAAACCTGTTGAACGCGGGCAACGAGGACCATCAACCCGGGGGAGTCACATGAGTACACACATCCATCCGCACGAGGGCAAGATCAAGCGCAGCGACCGTGAACGGTTGATGGAACAGCGCGGGGTTACGCTGTGGTTCACGGGTTTGTCCGGCGCAGGCAAATCCACCCTGGCGGTGGCCACCGAGGAAGCGCTGTACGAGCAGGGTTATCTCACCTATATCCTGGACGGCGACAATATCCGCTCCGGCATCAACTCCAACCTGGGCTTCTCCCCCGAGGATCGGACCGAAAACATCCGGCGCATCGCCGAGATCGCCAGGCTCTTCCGTGATACCGGCATTATCAACCTCACCGCCTTCATTTCCCCCTACCGCGAGGACCGGCAGCTCGCGCGGCGTCTCGCCGACGGCGACTTTATCGAGGTCCATGTGGACGCGCCCCTGGATATCTGCGAGGAGCGGGACCCCAAGGGGCTCTACAAGAAGGCCCGCAGCGGCGAAATCAAGGATTTCACCGGCATCGATGCCCCCTATGAAGCGCCGGAGAAACCCGAGATCTACGTCAATACGGACGAGCAATCCATCGCCGAATGCGTGGAGCACGTGATGGCGTATCTCAAGCACCATGCATTTTTGAACAAGTCGCAGTGAGCACTTCCTGAACCCCCGGTTGGCGGGCTCCGCGCCTCCCAAGGGGACCATGTTACGGGCTCGCCTGCGGCCTCGCCCGTCATACTGTCCCGCGCCGAGGTAAAGCAGCTGTAGGGTGCGCCGTGCGCACCATCCCTCTGACCAGCAGGCTGTTGAAAAACCCTGTGCACGCTCAGGCTTTCAAGCTGGTTCGCAATCGAGGCGCTCTTTTGAAGGCGGGTGTCCACCCGTCGAAAAAGGGCAACGATGACTGCGGGCCAGCCGGAAAGCCCCGCAGGGCGTGGCCTGACGTGCCCATCTGCTGCACTTGGTTGCTCGGAAAGGGAACCACCCTGTCGGTCGCAACAAAGTACACCAGCTGCACGCTTCAGGCCACGCTGAGCACGCACAGGGTTTTCAACAGCCTGCTAGATGCGGCAACCCATAAAGCCCCTGGTAGCCAGGGGCTTTATGGGCAAAAGAAGATGGCTTGTATCAAATACAGGCTCTGCGGCCCGGGAGCCTGATCAGGCCGCAATCTTGTTCTGTCGCGGCTGCTGCTGGAACAGCTGATCCAGCTCGTTCTCGTAGTAGGCGCGCACCCTGGGGTTGATGACGCGCTTCCACAGCGGCGGAATCAGCGCCAGCACGAACATGGACGCGTAGCCCCCCGGCAACTGCGGGCTATCTTCGTAGTGACGCAGCACCTGATAGCGGCGCTTGGCGTACGCATGATGATCCGAATGGCGCTGCAGCTGGAACAACAACAGGTTCGTGAGGAAGTAGTTGGAGTTCCAGCTGTGCGCGGGCGTGACGCGCTCGTAACGGCCATTGTCCTGGAGCCGGCGGTGCAGGCCATAGTGTTCGATGTAGTTGATCACCTCGAGGGTGGCGGCGGCCAGCAGCCCCTGAATCACATAGAAAACAACCCCGATCCAGCCCAGCGCCAGACCGAAGACCACAGCCAGGGCGGCGGAAATGGCGTACCACCAGATCAGCTCGTTGTGCCGGCTGATGAAGGGCTTGCCCTTGCGCTCCAGGTATTTCTTCTCGAGCTTCCAGGCGTTAATGACGTTACGCACCATCGCCCGCGGCAGAAAATGGTAAACACTCTGGTTGTAGCGGCTCGACGAGGCGTCCTCGGGCGTGGACACATGCACATGGTGACCCCGGATGTGCTCCACCTTGAAGCCCGCGTAGTTCACCGTGGCGTAGAGGAAACCGCCCGCCCAGTTTTCCAGTTTGGGGTCCTTGTGAATCAGCTCGTGGCCCACATTGATCGCGAGCACGCCACCGATAACCCCCGTGGACAGCAGCCAGCCGACCTGGCCCATCAGCGAGAATTCGGTATGGGCGAACGCCCAGGCACAGAAGGCCAGCAAGCCCAGCCAGACGGGTACGACCATCAGCGTGAACACGCGATAAGTCTTCTCCTGCGACAGGGTCGGAACCTCGGTTTCCTCATCCGGATTCGTGGGATCCTTGCCAATGATGTAGTCCAGCACCGGAATGATTCCGAAGATAAAGAGGATGGGGAACCAGGCCCAGAAGTCCTGGGTACCATTGTGCACGCCCTGATACCAGGACCAGGGCAGAATGGGGACGATGACGAAAATGGACAGATACCCCCACTTCTTGATCTTGAGCATCAAATCCCGGTTCAGGTTCTCGAGCATGGCGCACCTCGGTCGCTTTCTGCATGTACGGGAGCATACTGCCCGCTATTTCTTGAAGTGTCAAACAATTCAAGAATTGCTGATTTATGCGGCCGAATCCGGCATAATGGCAACTTCCGGCACAGGAGGTGATTCATGGCAGCACTGCAACCCGCGGCGACACTCAGCGAGCAGATCGCGCAACACCTGGGGCAGCGCATCATCCGGGGCGAACTCGCTCCGGGCGAGCGACTGCCCGAGCAGGAGCTGTCCCGGGAGCTTGACGTAAGCACTAACTCACTCCGAGAGGCTTTCCGGCTGCTGGAAAAGCAGCACCTGGTGGAACATCAGGCGCGCCGGGGCGCGCGCGTTCGTCCCGTGTCGGAGGACGAGGTCCGGGATCTGTACGATTTTCTCTTCCTTCTGCTGGGCCACCTGGCCAGCGAGGCCGCACGGATCTGGCAGCCGGGCGAGATGGACGATCTCGTCAACCTGCTGCCGGAACTCGAACGCCATCACCAGGCGAACGACATCGCCGCCGCCCACGAGGTGGCGTTCCAGGTGGTTCACCAGGCCCTGCGGTTTGCCCACAACCGTTACCTGCGGGGCGACATCGAGGACCTGTTACCCCTGCTCAAGCGTTATTCCTATATCGCGCTGCAGGAAGAAACCACGGAATTCGACGTCTCCCTGGCGATCTTCCAGCGGCTCATGGCCAATGTCATGAACCGCGACAGCGAGGCAGCGGCCGCCGATATTCGCGAATACGGCGCCAATCAGTGCCGCATTGTCCTGCGCGCGGTGGCGAAGCGCTACGCCGCCTGATCCGGGGCAGCCCCGACGCCGGTGGGGCGTTATAATGACACCTTAGTCGCCGGAACCGGGGATCCATGGATAGTTTCCATCTGCTGGTGCTCATCGGCGCCGGCCTGCTGTTTACCGGTCTGCTGCTGGGCACCCTGAGCCTGCGCTTCGGGGTGCCGTCGTTGCTCGTATTCCTGGTGGTGGGCATGCTCGCCGGCGTGGATGGTCCGGGCGGGCTCAAGTACGACGACTTTGCCACCGGCTTTCTGGTCAGCAATATCGCCCTGGCCGTGATCCTGCTCGACGGCGGCCTGCGCACCCGGCTGCATGCCTTCCGGGTGGGACTGAATCCGGCACTCATGCTGGCCGTGCCCGGCGTCATGATGACTGCCGGGCTCGTCGGCGGTTTCGCCGTCTGGCTCACGGGCGTGGACTGGCGGCTGGCGTTCATGCTCGGCGGCATTATCGCCTCCACGGACGCAGCGGCCGTTTTCAATGTGATCAAGAGTGCCGGGCTGCGGCTAAATGACCGTGTCGCCAGCACGCTGGAGGTGGAGTCGGGGCTCAATGATCCCATGGCCATCTTCATCACCGTCTCGCTGATTGAACTCTGGCAACAGCAGGGCGGGCAGCCGGGCTGGACTATTGTGATGGACCTGGTCCGCCAGATCGGGCTGGGCGCGCTGGGCGGGCTGGCGCTGGGCCTGCTGCTGTCGCTGGTGCTGGTGCGGCTGCGCGGCAACGAGGGGCTGCACGCGCTCATGCTGTGCAGCGGCGGCGCCACCGTCTTTGCCCTGATCAGTCTGATCGGCGGCAGCGGTTTTCTCGCCGCTTATCTGTGCGGTCTGGTGGCGGGCAACCTGCGCGGCGGCGCCAGTGACAATGTGCTGCGCGCCATGGACTCCATGGCCTGGCTGGCCCAGTCCGCCATGTTCCTGTTCCTGGGGCTGCTGGTCACGCCTTCGGAGTTGCTGTCCGGACCGCTGCTGGGGGCAGCGGTGGTGATCGCGTTTTTCCTCATCCTCGTCGCCCGGCCGGCGGCGGTGGCGCTGTGCCTGCTGCCCTTTGATTTCAGCTGGCGCGAGCAGGGTTTTATCGCCTGGACCGGACTGCGCGGGGCCGTGCCCATTGTCTTGGCGGTCTTCCCCCTGCTGGCCGACGTGGAAGGTGCGCGCTGGGTTTTCAATATCACCTTTGTGGTGGTACTCACCTCGCTACTGCTGCAGGGCTCGAGCATGGGCCTGATGGCACGCGGGCTGCGCATCACGCTGCCGCCGGCGGCGGAGCCGCGTCAGGCGGTTCCGCTCAAGGGCACCGGGGGACTCATCATGGCACGCTTTCAGGTGGACCCGGGCTCGCGGGCGGACGGCCGGGATCTGCACCATATCGCGGCGGGTCAGGCGCGAGCCATGGCCGTCACCCGTCATCATCAGACCGTCAATGCCCGGGACCTGGACATCCTCGAGGCGGGCGATCTGGTCACCTGGTTCTGTACGCCCACGGATCAGGATCACCTCAGCGAGTGGTTCCGCGCCGGTTCGGCGGAGTTACGGGCCTTTTTCGGGGATTTCACCGTACGCGGCGATGTGAGCGTGGCCGACATGGCCCGGGCCTATGGGCTCACCGATGTGCCCGCCGCGGACCTGGAGCGCGACCTGGATCAGCTCTTCCAACACAACGCTCGGGGCGCGCCCGTGGTGGGTGACCGTTGCCGACTGGGCGCGTTGGTGCTGCGGGTACGCGCCGTGCAGGGCAAGAAGGTCACGCTGGTGGGCGTAACCCTGCCCAGCGAGTAGAATCCGACCCTTTGGGGCCAACAGGGGAGATCCGGCATGTCCAGAGCCTATGCGGGGCATCGAATTGTGATCACGGGCGCGGGCGCCGGCATCGGCGCCCTCATGGCGGAGAAATTCGCCGCACGGGGTGCGGAAGTCATTGTCACCGCCCGGCGCGAACAAGCGGCGCGCGACGTAAGCGAGCACATCCGCAACAGCGGGGGAGAAGCCTTTCCGTATGTGCTGGATGTCACCGACATCGACAGTATCCCCGCCTTCCGCGACAAGCTCCATGCCGAACGCGGACGCATCACCATGTTGATCAACAATGCCGGCGTAGTTTTCGGCGGCGAATTCGAACAGCTCCCCCTGGCCGATCATCTCAACACCTTCCAGGTGAACACCAATGGCCTGGTGGCCATGACCCATGCCTTCCTGCCGGATCTGATCCAGGCGTCCTCCGCCTGGCTGGTCAATATCGCCAGTGCCTCGGCCTTTCTGGGGCTGCCCTACGGCAGTTCCTACGCCGCCAGCAAGTGGGCGGTAGTGGGCTTTTCCGAATCCATCCGCCTGGAAATGCAGATGCGCGAGTTCGACCATGTGGGCGTAACCACCGTCTGTCCCAGCTATATTGCCACCGGCATGTTCGAAGGGGTCAAGACACCCCTGTTGTCGCCCATGCTCACCCCGGACAAGGTGGTGCGCTCCATCCTCAAGGGCCTCAAGCGCGGTGATGCCTTCGTCATCGAGCCGCCCATGGCCCGCTCGGTGGAACTGCTCAAGGGTACGCTGCCACGCGGGATCTGGGATCAGGTCGCCCGGATCACCGGTGTGTCCACGAGTATGTATAGCTGGCGGGGCAAGAGTCGCAAGTAGCAAGTCGAAAGTAGAAAGAAATGAAGAAAGGCCGCGCTTCGCGCGGCCGCTCAATTTTTCTCGCGACTTTGGTCTTTCGACTTTCGACTGCGTCAGGCCCCCGATTTACCGCCGCGCCACGTCGACATGCTTACCCTGTCAATGAGTCTTGCTCCCTGTCCCTGTAAAAACCCCGCCTGACGCTATTGATACCGAGGTGAGCCATGCCGACCTACCGTACACCGCAACGGGACATGAAGTTTCTGCTGGACGAAGTCTTCGACTTCCCCGCCCATTACCAGCAGCTGCCCGGCGGGGAGGAGGCTACACCCGACATGGTCAACGCCATCATCGGGGAGATGGGCAAGCTCTGCGAGAACACCCTGGCGCCGCTGTACCAGTCCGGCGATGAAGAGGGCTGCAAGCTGGAAAACGGCGAGGTCACCACACCCACGGGGTTCAAGGAAGCGTACCAGGAATACATCAACGGTGGCTGGCAGGGGCTGTCCCATCCACCCGAATACGGCGGCCAGGGGCTGCCCATGTCGCTGGGGCTGATCAAGCAGGAAATGATGGGCACGGCCAACTGGCCCTTCGCCATGTATCCCGGCCTCAGCCTGGGCGCGCAGAACACCATCATGATGCATGGCACGGACGAGCAAAAGAACACCTATCTGCCGCCGCTTACCGAAGGCACCTGGGGGGGCACCATGTGCCTGACCGAACCCCAGTGCGGCACGGACCTGGGCCAGGTCAAAACCAAGGCGGTGCCGCAGGATGACGGCAGCTACAAGATCGCGGGCACCAAGATCTTCATTTCCTCCGGCGAGCATGATCTCACCGAAAACATCGTCCATGTGGTGCTCGCGCGCACACCGGGCGCGCCCGAAGGCACCAAGGGCATTTCCCTGTTCATCGTGCCCAAGTATCTGCCGGGCCATATCGGTGAAAGCAACGGCGTGTCCTGTGGCGCGCTGGAAAAGAAGATGGGCATCAAGGCCTCGGCCACCTGTGTCATGAATTTCGACGAGGCGACAGGCTTCATGCTGGGTCCGGAGAATCAGGGCATGGAGTGCATGTTCACCTTCATGAACAGCGCACGCATCGGCACCGCCATGCAGGGACTCTGTCATGCCGAGCTTTCCTATCAGGGCGCGCTGCCCTATGCGAAGGAGCGCCGGTCCATGCGCGCGCTTTCGGGCAAGAAGGATCCGGACGCGGTAGCCGATCCGCTGATCGAACACGGCGACGTGCGGCGGATGCTGCTGACCCAGAAAGCCTTCGTGGAAGGCGCGCGGTCCATGCTCTATTTCGCCGGCCAGTATGCGGATCACATGGTCGTGGGTATCACCGAGGAAGACAACGACCAATACGAGTACTGGGATGACAAACTCGGCTTCCTCACGCCCATCCTCAAGGGCTTTCTCACCGAGATGGGTCTGGAGTGCGCCAACCTGGGGATGCAGATCTGGGGCGGTCACGGCTATATCAGTGAAAACGGCATGGAGCAGATTGCGCGGGACGCGCGCATCGCCACCCTCTATGAGGGCACCACGGGCATTCAGGCGCTGGATCTGCTCGGGCGCAAGGTGCTGTTGCTCACCCAGGGGCGTTGCGTACGCGATTTCACGGCCCTGCTGACGCGCTTCGGCCGGCGGAATCTGACCCATTCCGAACTGCGGCCCTATGCCTGGAAACTGCTCAAGATCGCGGCTCAGTGGAATTACATCACCACACGCATCGGCATGACGGCCCGCAAGGACCGGGACATGGTGGGCACGGCCAGCCATGATTTTCTGATGTATTCCGGCTACGCCATGATGGCCTATTTCTGGGCCCTGCAGGCGGAAACCGCGCAGCACAAGCTCAACGACGGTGGCGATCAGCCCGAGGACTTCTATCGCGCCAAGCTGGAGACGGCCGAGTTCTACTTCGACCATCTGCTGCCGCGCGCGTCGGCACACGCCGACGCGGCGCTCAAGCCCACCAAGGGCATCATGCAGATGGCGGCGGAGCGGTTCTCCTTCGATTACGAATAAAACCGATCGGGCGTCGGGGCTCTGATACACTGGCGCCCGAACCACAGACCAGGGGGCGAAGGTGCGCAGACTCTCTCCGGTGGACCAGCTCTTTCTGTGGCTGGAACGCCGCCAGCAACCCATGCATGTGGCCGGCCTGCAACTGTTTTCCTATCCGGAAGGGGCCAAGGCCAACTATGTGCGGGATCTGGCGGAGTCCATGCGCGAGTATACCCAGCCCTCGCCGCCATTCAATCAGCGGCTGGTCCATCGCTGGGGCCAGACCTTCTGGGACACCGACCAGCAGTTCGATCTGGCCTGTCATCTCCGCCACGAGGCGTTGCCCAAACCCGGTCGCGTCCGGGAATTGCTGACGCTGGTCTCGGCGGAGCACTCCAACCTGCTCGACCGCCAGCGCCCGCTGTGGCAAGCGCATTTGATCGAGGGGCTGCGCGGGCGGCGGTTCGCGCTCTATACCAAGGTGCATCATTCCCTGGTAGACGGCATCGCCGCCATGCGCCTGGGCATGCGCGCGCTGTCCACGGATCCGGACGAACGCAACCTGCCGCCGGTCTGGGCTCAGCCCCAGCGCCGGCGCAAGAGCGCCAATCTGACCAATCCCGTGGATGTGGCCGGCAGCGTCGCACAGCTCACCTCGACCGCGGGCAAGCAGATTGCCACCGTGCCCACGGTGGCCCGGGAGGTGTACCGCGCCACCCAGAAGGCGCGCCATGATCCGGACTATGTCTCCGTATTCCAGGCGCCCCAGAGCATGCTCAACCAGGGCATTACGGGTTCGCGGCGTTTCGCCGCGCAATCCTATTCCATGGAGCGGATCAAGGCCGTGGGCCAGCGCGCGGATTGCACCGTCAATGACGTGATTCTGGCCATGTGCGGCAGCGCGCTGCGCGAATACCTGATCGGACAGAATGCGCTTCCGGACCAGCCCCTGATCGCCATGGTGCCGGTATCGCTGCGCCAGGATGAAAGCGACGACGGCAATCAGGTCGCCACCATTCTGGCCAATCTGGGCACCCACATCGCCGATCCGGGCAAACGCCTGGAAGTCATTCGCTCGTCGGTGCGGGAAGGCAAGGAACGCTACCAGCAGATGAATTCCGAGGAAATCCTCAATTATACGGCACTGACGCTGGCGCCCACGGCCCTGAATCTCATGACCGGTATGGTGCCGCGCTGGCAGGCGTTCAATGTGGTCATTTCCAATGTGCCGGGGCCGAAGGAACCGCTGTACTGGAACGGCGCGCGTCTGGAAGGCATGTATCCGGTCTCCATTGTGCTCGACCGGATCGCGCTGAATATCACACTCACCAGCTACATTGATCAGATCGAGTTCGGGCTCATCGCCTGCCGGCGGACGCTGCCCTCCATGCAACGGCTGCTGGATTATCTCGAACGCAGCCTGTTCGAACTGGAAGTGGCGGTCGATATTCGTTGAGCTCTGCTGCTGGCCCGCCATGGCGGGCGCCGGGCCGGGCAACTACCGTTCGTCGGCCGCGCTGAAAAACCCATGGTGCTAGCGGGGCTGTCGTCATACACTGTCTTCAGCTGCGGTTCATGGCAGCGATTTACGGCAGTTCCCTCCGTGTTACTCCCCGAAAATCCGCTCATGTCGCCCGGCTTTGAAAAAGTTATTTTTGAGGAAAGATTCAATGTCATCAGGTACAGTCAAGTGGTTCAACGAGTCCAAGGGCTTTGGTTTCATCGCTCGGGACGAAGGCGGCTCCGATGTGTTCGTACATTTCAGTGCCATCCAGGGCTCCGGCTTTCGCACTCTGGAAGAAGGTCAGAAAGTGACCTTTGATACCCAGGAAAGCCCCAAGGGTCTGCAGGCCGCCAACGTGGTAGCCGAATAAGGAAACGCCCCGGCGTTTCGGAAAAAACCCCGCTTCGGCGGGGTTTTTCTTTTTAAGGAAAGCGGAAAGACGAAAGAGAAAAGATGAAAGAGGGCACCGCAGGCGCCCTGCTTTATTTTTTTGCTACTTTCTTCTCTCGACCGCCACAAACTTCCCCGCATCCAGCTGCTGCTCCCCGTCCCACCGATACGCGACGAGTTTGCCGCCCGGCCGCGCGACGCTGTAATCCAGGCAGGCTACATTGTCCGCCAGGGGTGCGGGTTTGCCGTCCAACCAGTAGTGGCCCAGGAACACCGGGGGTTCCTCCGCGCCGTAGTCGAGCTCATAATCCGTCGACACCGGTCGGTCGGGAATATGGGCCTCCGCCGATGTGGGTCCCATGAACAATGAACGATAGGTGTGCGGCCCCGGCTCCCACCAGCGTATGCGGATGCGCTGACGGGCCACGCCGTCCTTGTCCCGGAAACTGTGATCTTCCGGCAGTTTGATCTCCTTGCCCTTGAGCAGGATCTCGACGGCCCGAAAGACCTCGGTATCCTGACGGCAGGCATCCACCAACAGATCCTGCGTCAACCGGTTGCCCGGGGCCAGGCGGGGTTCGAGCACGGCCAGCGCATCCGGATCCCAGCACGCGTGCACCACACGCAAATCCCCCAGATCCAGAAACAGCGGCAGCTCCATGAACCAGTTCAGCACGGCGGGCAGTTCGGCTTCTGCCTCCCGGTCGCCGAGATAGGCATTGAGAAAGGCGAGGTGGTTGCGAATATTGCGGTTGCTGCGTTGCCGCAGCGTGCCCGGCTGCTCCGGATCCCGGGTATGAAAGGCGAGGGCGTTGAACTCGTGGTTGCCCATGACGGCCAGGGCGGCGCCGTTGTCCACCATGGTTCGGGCGAGATTCACCACGGCCCGCTGCTCCGGGCCCCGGTCCACAAAGTCACCCACGAAGATCGCCTGTCGGGACGGATGCCGCCAACCGTTACCGTCACGCTCATACCCCAGTTTTTCCAGCAGGGTTTCCAGCGGCACCAGATGGCCGTGAATATCGCCAATCAGATCGTAGCCGGCAGGCATGATTCTCTCGAAACGGCTTTTCCCTACTCTAACGCAACCCTGGGTGTCATGCAGGTACAAACAAAAACAGCCCGTCGGAGCGGGCTGTTCCGCCGGATCCTGACGGCCAGAAGAACTTCAGCGTTGCGCGAAGTTCTCGTCGTCGTTCTTGTTCAGGGTTTCCAGGAAGGCCACGATATCGCGCACTTGCTTGTCGGTCAGATCCCGGCCGAGCTGAAGACTCGCCATCTTGCGCACGGCCTGATCCAGTGACGCCACGCCACCGTCATGAAAGTAGGGCGCGGTGAGGGCCACGTTGCGCAGGGAGGGCACCTTGAAGACGAACTTGTCGCTTTCCTTGCCGGTCACCTCCATGCGGCCCTTGTCGTCCGTGTCGGCATAGGGCTCGACTATGCCCATTTTCTGATAGCTGTCGCCGCCCAGCAGCGCTCCGCTGTGGCAGCTGGTGCAGCCGGTGTCCATGAACGTCTTCAGGCCGCGCTTTTCCTTTTTCGTAAGCGCATCCCGGTCGCCTTCCAGCCAGGCATCGAAACGATCCTCGCTGATCAGGGTCCGCTCGTAAGCGGCAATGGCGTCGGCAATGTTGTCGAAAGTCACGCCCTGCTCATAAAGCTTGTTGAAACGGGCCTTATAGTCGCCCGTGTCGCGAATATTGCGTTCCGCGGCTTCCGCCGAGGGCAAAGCCATTTCCTTGGGATTGAGAACCGGGCCCTTGGCCTGCGCCTTGAGGTCATCCTTGCGCCCGTCCCAGAACTGATCCACGTGCAGGCCTGCGTTGATGACGGTGGGCGCGTTCCGGCTGCCTTCGCGGCCGTCGACAGCACCCGGGGATACAGCTCGACCATCATCACCGGCACGACCTTCATCCAGGCGGTGACAGGTATTGCACGACTGGGTGCCGTTTACGGAAAGAGCCTCCTCGAAGTAGAGGTCCCGGCCCAGCTCCACTTGGGCCCGGGAGTCCTCTTCCGCCCCGGGCATGGTGTCCGGCAGGGGATCAAAGATCGCCTTCGCGCGCTCGTGCAGGCCGGATTCCTGCGCCTGGAGCCCACCGCTCGCAAGGGTGGCCACCAACACAGCCATGAACTGCTTCCTCATGCGTGTGCCCATTGATTATAACCTTATAACTATATCTGCTACGGTTGCGGCGCAAAATATGAGGGATAGCGCGGGCGATTTCAAAAGGCAGGAGCTATGAAAGGGATTAGGTGAAATTTATTGCAGGGGCGACTGATTCAGCTGGTCTCGGCGGGTACGCCAGTCCGGCAGATGCAGATCCATGAGGCGCTGAAAGCCCGGCCCATGGTTGGCCTCCTCCAGATGGCAGAGTTCGTGCACCACCACATATTCGGCGCACTCCGGGGCCACCTTCATCAGCGCCATGTTCAGGTTGATATAGCCCCGGGTGGAGAGACTGCCCCAGCGGGTCTTCATCTTCTTGACGCGCAATCGCGGGCATTCATGGCCGCGCGCACGGAACCAGGGAAAATGAAGATCGATCCAGTCGGCCATACGGGAACGGGCCTGGCGGCGGTAGCCTTCCTCCAGCACGCGGGCCACGCGTTCTTCGCTGTGCGGCTCCGGTAATCGGATCTCGATGGCATCGTTGCCGAAATGTATCGAATTCCGGCTTTCGCTCAGAATTCGTAGCGGAATGCGGCGGCCCAGAAAAAGATGGCCAGCACCGTCCACCAGCCGCGGCGCCGGGGCCGGCACGGGCATCTCCCGCAACCGGCGCGCGATCCAGTCCCGCCGGCTGGCAACAAAGGCCCGGATATCCGCGTCGCGGATACGCCGGGGCGCGCGCACTTCCAGGCTATGGTCCGGATGGAGCCGCAGCTCCAGGGTCCGGCGCTTCGAGCGCACCACCCGGTACTCAGGCAGTTCGTCACCGTTCACAGGCAATGCCTTTGGACTTTTTCCATCGGAATCTCTGGGCGGGTCATGTCGGGGGTTTGCCAGGTCCATTTTTGTCTGTCTCAAGGCGCGCCGACGCCGCCGTACTCCCTCGGGTAGGAGGCGCAACGCCGAGCCAGACGAAAATGGGCATGGCCCGAAGGGTTGGTCTCAAAATCGTTGATTTTGAGACCAACAAACCCCCGACATGATCCGTTCAGAGATTCCCCTTCACTCCGCATAGAGATTGCGCATATTCTTCTTGTCCAGCTTGCCCACACTGGTGCGGGGCAGGCTGTCCACGAAACGGACCTGATCGGGCACACCGTACTTGCTGATGAAGCCCTTGTCGGCGTCGTCCCTGAGCATGTCCTTGATGGCGTCTTCGGTGACTTCGCCGGATTGCACCACCAGGGCCATGGGGCGCTCGCCCCATTTGTCGTCCGGCACCCCGATGACCGCGCATTCGGCCACGGCCTCGTGGCGCAGGATCATGCTTTCCAGTTCGAGCGACGACACCCATTCGCCGCCGGTCTTGATCACGTCCTTGATGCGGTCGGTAATGCGCAGATAGCCCTCCGGGTCGATCACGCCGATATCACCGGTGTGCAGCCAGCCGCCCTGCCAGAGCCGTTCGGAATTCTCCGGATCCTTGAGGTAGCCCTGGGTCAGCCAGGGCCCGCGCGCAACCACTTCCCCCTGGCTTTGACCATCGTGGGGCCGATCATTCATGTCCTCGTCCACCACACGGACCTGCATTAGCGGCACGGGACGGCCGGTGCGGGTACGGTAATCGACCTGGGTATCCAGGTCCGCGTTTTCCGCTTCCGGGGGCATAAAGGACAGCGTCATCAGCGGGCAGGTCTCGCTCATGCCGTAACCGGTGTAGATGTCGATACCGCGTTCCAGGGCCTGCCGGCACAGCGGTTGGGCCAGCGCGGAGCCGCCGATAATGACCTTCCAGCCGGAGACATCCACGTTCTTCGCCGCCTCGCTTTGCAGCAGCATCTGGATAATGGTGGGCACGCAGTGCGAGAAGGTGACCTTTTCGCCCACGAGCAGCTGGAGCAGGGTCTGGGGTTCGTAACGGCCCGGGTAGACCTGCTTTACGCCCATCATGGTCGCCATATAGGGCACGCCCCAGGCATGCACATGGAACATGGGCGTGATGGGCATGTAGACATCGTCCTGATTGAAACGGCCGTGGCCGCTGCCGGACATGGCATTACGCCCGGACAGGGTATGCAGTACCAGTTGCCGGTGACTGAAATAGACCCCTTTGGGCAGGCCCGTGGTGCCCGTGGTGTAAAAGGTGGTGGCGCGTGTATCTTCGGTCAGCTCCGGAAATTGAAAGCCGGGATCCGCCTTGTCCAGCAGGGCTTCGTATTCGCCCGCCATGTCCAGGCCGGTATCTTCCGGGCCTTCGCCGTCATCAAGCAGCACGAATCGGTCCACGGTCTCGATACGGTCGCTGAATTCCTCCACGACCGACAGGAATTCCCGGTTCACCAGGATGGCCTTGTCCTCGGCATGATTGATGGTATAGAGCATCTGTTCCGGGGACAGGCGCACGTTAATGGTATGCAGGACCGCGCCCATCATGGGAATGGCGAAAAAGGCTTCCAGATAGCGGTGGGTGTCCCAGTCCATCATGGCCACCGTGTCACCGGGCTGAATACCCAGATCACTGAGTGCGCTCGCCAGCCGGTGAATGCGCTCGCGCAGATCCCGGTAGGTCATGCGGCGCTTGTCCGCATAGACGATTTCCTGGTCGGGCGCGGTACGCACGCCGGCGTCGAGGATGTCGCCGATGGTCAGCGCCGGATCCACCGCGGATTCGGTGCGCTCGATCTCGATACCCATGAATGCTTCCCCTTGCGTTGTTGTTCGGATCGGGCCGCCGGACGGGCACCGCGGTTATACAATAGCGGCTTTTCCGTTTCCGGAAAACCGGCCCGACGCCATCCTGAGGCCCGGACTCAGTCGTTGTCCCGGTGGGGATGGGCCAGTTTGGACGGATCCAGGATCCGTTCCAGTTCGTCGCGCGCCAGCTCCGTATCCTCTTCGGCCACATCGATAATGGCGCGCCCCTGGGCATAGGCCTTCTTGGCCACGGCGGCCGCCTTTTCATAGCCGATGACCGGATTGAGTGCGGTCACCAGCACCGGGTTCCGGCCCACACCATCGGCGAGATGGTCCGTATTCACCGTGAAATCATCGATGGCCTTGTCCGCCATGACGGCGCAGCTGTTCGCGAGCAAATCGATCATGGTCAGCAGGTTGTTCGCCAGCAACGGCAGCATGACATTGAGCTGGAAGTTGCCCGATTGCGCGGCCACCGTATTGGACTGATCCAGCCCCATGACTTGCGCGGCGACCATGGCCGACGATTCGGGAATGACCGGGTTCACCTTGCCCGGCATGATGGACGAACCCGGCTGAAGCGCGGGCAGGGTGATCTCGGCGAGTCCGTGGATGGGCCCGGAGTTCATCCAGCGCAGATCATTGGCGATCTTCATGAGCACCGTGGCCAGCCCGCGCAGCGCCGCCGACAGTCCCAGGGGCCGGTCCACACCGCTCTGGCCGGCGAAGGGCAGTTCCAGGGGGCGGAAGGGCTGATCCGTATCCTCGGCCAGGGTTTCCGCAAAGCGCCGGGCGAACTCCGGGTGAGCATTGATGCCCGTACCTACGGCCGTGCCCCCTTGGGGAATGGACAGCAAGCCCATCCGTGCCTGTTCCAGTTGCTCCAGCGCGTGCTGTAGCTGCAGCACCCAGGTCTGCAGTTCCTGTTCCAGGGTGATGGGCATGGCGTCCATCAGATGAGTGCGCCCGGTCTTGACGGTGTCGTCCAGCGCTCGGGCGCGCCGGCCCAGGGCATGGATGAGCTTTTCCACCGCGGGCATGAGCTGATGGCTGACTTGCTGAACGCCGCTGACATGAATGGCGGTGGGAATGACGTCGTTGCTGGACTGGCCCATGTTCACGTCATCATTGGCATGGACCTCCACGCCCGCTTCGACGCAGAGGTGCGCCACCACCTCGTTAACGTTCATATTGGTGCTGGTGCCCGAACCCGTCTGGAACACATCCACCGGGAACTGCTCATCCTGTTCGCCGTCCGTGATGGCGTTGCAGGCCCCCACAATAGCGGCCCGCTTGTCTTCCGACAGATCCCCCAGGTCGGCGTTAACCCGGGCGGCGCAGCGCTTGATGCGGGCGACGGCATGAATGAACGCCGGCGGCAAGGGCTGACCGCTGATGGGAAAGTTGTTGACTGCGCGCTGGGTCTGCGCACCCCAGTACGCATTCGCGGGGACCTGCACATCCCCCAGGGAATCCTTTTCGGTGCGATACTTGGTCATAGCTACTCCGTCGTGGTTCCGGCGCAGGCGGGTTCAGCTCGCCTGCTTCTTCGCGATTTCGGCCACATGCGTGCCCTGGAAACGGGCGATGGCGAGTTCGTCGGAGCTGGGCTGCCGGCTGCCGTCCCCATCGGCCAGGGTGGTGGCCCCATAAGGCGTGCCGCCCTTCACTTCGTCCACGCCGAACAGTTCCTGGCAGCTATAGGGAACCCCCACTACGATCATGCCCTGGTGCAGCAGGGTAGTATGAAAGGACGTCAGCGTGGTTTCCTGACCGCCATGCTGACTGGCGGTGGAACAGAAGACACTGCCCACCTTGCCGATCAGAGCGCCCTGCTGCCAGAGACCGCCGGTCTGATCCAGAAAGTTGCGCATCTGCCCGCACATGTTACCGAAGCGCGTGGGTGTGCCGAAGATCACCGCATCATAATGCGCCAGCTCACCGGGTTCGGCGATGGGCGCGGCCTGATCGGTCTTGGCACCAATCTGCTGGACCGTCTCCTCAGGCATGGTTTCGGGCACGCGCTTGATTTCCACCCGGGCGCCATCGACTTCGCCTGCGCCTTCGGCAACCGCTTTCGCCAGGGTTTCCACATGACCCCAGGTGCTGTAATAAAGGACCAGAATCTTCGCCATGACGACCTCGTTGGCTGTTCCCGAATGCACGCAATCCAGCTTTACGGAACAGCGAGAAGGCCGTCAACACGGAAAGCACTTATTTCCCGATGCAGAAACTGGAAAAGATATGTCCCAGCAGATCGTCGGCGGTCAAACGCCCGGTGATGGTCTCCAGCGCCTGCTGGGCCTGACGCAGGTCCTCCGCCAGCAACTCCCCGGCATTGTGCTCGGCGAGTTGACCCCGGCCGGTGCGGATCCAATCCAGCGCTTGCTCCAGGGAAGCAAGGTGGCGCCGGCGCGCGGAAAAGCGGCTCTCGGCACCTTCCCGGTAACCCGCGGCGCCCTTGAGATGGGTACGCAGCTCAGTCAGCCCGGCGCCTGTTTGGGCCGAAACCGTAAGGACCGTAGCGGTAGCGCTATCTTCCACCCGAGCCGTTTCCGTTTCGCTCAGGTCACACTTATTGCGCACCACGGTTACGGGCATGGACAGATCCGGAAGCGTCGTTTCGCGATCCGGTAAGAGGGCGCGCAGGTCATAGTCGCCCGGCCATTCCCGATCGTCGACCACGATCAGCAACCGATCCGCCTGCTCGATTTCACGCCAGGCTCGCTTGATGCCTTCACGCTCTACCTCATCCGGACTTTCTCGCAGCCCGGCCGTATCCACCAGATGCAAGGGCAGTCCATCGAGCTGAATCTGCTCGCGCAGGACATCGCGGGTGGTACCGGCCACCTCGGTAACAATGGCACTGTCCTGACCCGAGAGCTCGTTCAGCAGGGAAGACTTGCCGGCATTGGGTCGGCCGGCGATAACCAGTGTCATGCCTTCACGCAACAGCCGGCCCTGTTCCGCCGTGCGCAGCACGGTGCGGGTCTGTTCCGCAAGCCCATCCAGACGCTCCACCACCCCACCTTCGGCAAGAAAGTCGATGTCTTCGTCGGGAAAGTCGATGGCCGCTTCCACATAAACACGCAATTCAATGAGCTGCTCTACCAGCGTATTGACTTCTCCGGAAAACGCCCCCTGCAGCGAGCCCATGGCCGCCCGGGCCGCTTCCTGCGTACCGGCGTCAATCAGATCGGCGATAGACTCCGCCTGGGCGAGATCCATGCGGTCATTGAGAAAGGCTCGCAGGGAAAACTCCCCCGCTTCGGCCATGCGCGCGCCGCCACGGAGACAGGTCTGCACGATCTGATCCAGCAGAACCGGGCCACCATGGCCCTGGAACTCAACCACATCCTGGCCGGTAAACGAATGGGGGGCGGGGAACCAGAGCACCAGACCCTCGTCGATGACGGCATGGTCCGTGCCATGAAAGGCGGCAAAATGCGCTCGGCGGGGCTTCAGGGTGACGGTGTCCGGCAGCAGCGTGCGGGCAATCGACGTGGCCTGGTCACCGGAAAGACGCACAATCCCCACGCCGCCACGGCCCGGCGGCGTGGCCACGGCCACAATGGTATCCGAGGTATCGGTAATCATGACGCCAGTGTAGCAGGGCCCGGATTGGTTCCGGACCCTGCTCTCCGGTCAGACGCCTTCGTTTTCGATCTTGCGGGTAATCAGATACTGCTGACCGATGGACAACAGGTTGTTGGTCAGCCAGTACAGCACGAGACCGGCCGGGAACCAGAGGAAAAAGACCGTAAAGACAATGGGCATCCATTTCATGATCTTCGCCTGGGTCGGATCCGGCGGTGTCGGGTTGAGTTTGGTCTGCAGGAACATGGACGCGCCCATGAGCAACGGCAGGACAAAATAGGGATCAATGGCGGACAGATCCTGAATCCAGCCGACGAAGGGCGCGTGGCGCAGTTCCACGGATTCCAGCAATACGTAGTAGAGCGCAATGAACACCGGCATCTGCACCAGAATGGGCAGGCAGCCCCCCAGCGGATTGATCTTTTCCTTTTGATAGAGCTTCATCAGCTCCTGGGACTGTTTCTGCCGGTCGTTCTTGTACTCCTCCCGGATACGGTTCATCTCCGGAGCGACCTTGCGCATCTTGGCCATGGAACGATAGCTGGTCGCCGAAAGCTTGAAGAACAAGAGCTTGATCAACAGCGTGAGCAGGATAATGGCAACGCCCCAGTTGCCCACCCCCACGCCGAGGTCGAATTGAATGCCGAAGAGGTCCAGCTTGCCGCTCTGCAGGAAAACCAGGACATGGAAGATGGGCTCGGAAATAAACCAGAGCCAGCCGTAATCAACGGTCATGTTCAGCCCGGGACTCAGCGCTTCCAGCTTGCGCTGGATCTTGGGTCCGGCGTAAAAATTGCTTTCCAGGACTTTTTCCTCACCCGGCGCCACCGTGACGGACGGTGAAATGAAGCGCATCAGATAACGGTCACTGTCCGGACGGTACAGGGCTTCATAACTATGGCTCTGGTTGGCGTCCGGCACCCATGCGGAGACGAAATAGTGCTGCACCATGGCGATCCAGCCGCCGGGCTGGGTCGTGCTCAGGCCATCGTCGCGGATATCGCCAAAGTCGAGCTTGTTGTAGGGGGTATCCTCGGTCCAGTAGGCAGCCCCCAGATAGGTGGGCATGGGAATGAGTCCGGTCCGGACCCCGGGATCGTCGGAACCACCCCGTTTGATCTGACCATAGAGCGCGCCCTGCCAGTCTTCGTCGCTGCGGTTGCGCACGATATGATCGACACGGATGCGGTAGCTGCCCCGCTCGAACGTATAGCGCTTGATAATTTCCGCGCCGTTGTCCTGCTGGAGGTAGAGGTTCACCTCGAGGCGTTTGTCCCCTTCGTCGAGACTCCAACGCTTGCGCTCGGTCTGCCAGGTGGGCCGTCCGTCCGGTGAATCGGTGCCATCTTCACCTACCAGACCCTGCTGGGCGATATAGGTGCGGGCACGATTGTTCTTCAACAGCACAAAGGGTTGGTCCGGGGTGTCAATATCCCGGGGATATTCCGGCAGCGCCAGACGAACGATATCACCGCCACGGCGGTCGATCTCCAGCTGAAGGACATCGGTGGTGACTTCAATGACCGAGCTGTCCGATTTGTCCTGCTCGCCGGCAGGCCTATCCCGGGCATCGACGTTTTCCGATTGCGCCTGGGGTGCCGGTGCATCGGGCACGTCACCGCTGTCCGGAACATGGGCCTGGTCCGTATTGGCTTTCGGCGTCGAAGAACCGGACGGCGACGCGGATTGTTCGGCTACCCGCTCTCCGGACTGCGGAAGATCGCCGTAATCTTCCTGCCAGGAGAGAATCAGTAAATAGCCGACAATGGCGATGCCGGTGATGAGAAGGGCACGCTGGATATCCATGAGCGGAGTTTTCTTGCGGCGTGGAAAAACGGTGCGCAGTTTCTCAGGCTTGGGTACGCTTGGCAAGTAACCGTTGCCAGGCTTGCTCAAGCTTATGCCGCAGTACGACGGGGTCCGTCGACTCGGGCGGCCGGCGCAACAGCAGCACCACATCCAGGCCGGTCAGATCCGGCGTACGCAGGCGAAAGCTTTCGCGGCCCAGGCGTTTAACACGATTACGGTCGACAGCCTTCTTGGCCTTGCGGCGGCCCACGACCAGACCCAGGCGGGGATGGTTCAGTCCGTTTGCCCGCGCGAGCAGAAGAAAGCAGTCCTGGCTGGCACGGAAATCAGGCGCATTGAAGACGGCCTGAAACTGGTGCGGCTCGAGCAGACGGTGCTGTCTGGGAAAGGAGTAGGGCCGCACCGGAGAGAAAACAAACGCCGTGCAAGCGCTGCCGTTATACGCTGAGCCGTTTGCGGCCCTTGGCGCGACGACGCTTGATCACGTCACGACCACCCTTCGTGGCCATGCGGGCACGAAAGCCGTGGGTACGTTTGCGCGAGATGTTGCTGGGCTGAAAAGTGCGCTTCATGGCTCTTCCCCATGGGGTTTCGTGAGAGGGCGTGAAGTCTAGGCGAGCAATGCGGGGGTGTCAATCCGGGGAGCCTCGCTCCCGAGGCAGGGTTCCCCAGGAATTATTATATTGAATAAATTATTAGTTATTACTGCTGTTGGGGACGGCGTAATTTGGGGACGGATGGAAAAAATGATTGTATTTCAGGTAGATAGCGGATTAAAGCCGCTGTATAACCAGTGGGGTCAAGGTGATTACAGCCTGTGGAAGAATACGGGACAAGCGTGGAGGAAAAAGGGTCCCGGGATTATTCACCGGGTTACCCCGGGATTATCCCTGTGGTTATAAGCAAATTGTCCACAAGGAAAAAAGGTATTTCGGGCTGTGGATAACCCGGCGGCGCGAGGTATAGAATGGACCGCTTTGCCGTCCATGCAGCAAGGTTGATTCGTGTCGAGAGAGCTCTGGGATCGGTGTCTGCAACGGCTGGAGGAAGAGCTGCCGTCGCAGCAGTACAATATGTGGATTCGTCCGCTCCAGGTGGTTGCGTCGGCGGACGGCACCGAGCTGACGCTCTATGCGCCCAACCGGTTCGTGGTGGACTGGGTACGCGACAATTACCTGGAGCGGGTACGGAACCTGCTGGGTGAGTTGCGCGCGGGAGCGGCGCCGGCAGTGCATCTGGATGTGGGCTCTCACCGGCCGGCGGCACCGGCACGTGAAGAAGTGAGCCGGGAGGCGGCCCCGGCCGTGGACAGCCCGGACAAGGGCGATACGGCGCCGGTATCCGCGCCGGCGATGAAGCACCGAACGAACCTGGTGAAAAGCTATACCTTCCAGAATTTCGTGGAAGGCAAGTCCAACCGCATGGCCGCGGCGGCGGCTCAGCAGGTGGCCGAAAACCCCGGCATTCACGGCTACAACCCGCTGCTGCTTTACGGCGGCGTAGGGCTGGGCAAGACCCACCTCATGCAGGCGGTGGGCAATGACCTGCATGAGCGCAATCCCAATGCTCAGGTGGTTTATCTGCACAGTGAGCGCTTCGTGGCGGACATGGTCTCCGCGCTGCGGAATCGCACCATCAACGAATTCAAGCGCTTTTACCGCTCCGTGGATGCCCTGCTGATTGACGACATCCAGTTTTTCGCCGGCAAGGAGCAATCCCAGGAAGAGTTTTTCCATACCTTCAATTCCCTTCTGGAGAAGGGCCAGCAGATCATTCTCACCTGTGACAAGTTCCCCAAGGAGGTCGAAGGGCTGGAAGAGCGCCTTAAGAGCCGTTTCGGCTGGGGGCTGTCCCAGCCGCTGGAGCCGCCGGAGCTGGAAACCCGGGTGGCTATTCTCAAGAAGAAAGCGGAAGCGGCGGGGATTGATCTGCCCAACGAAGGGGCCTTTTTCATTGCCCAGCGGATCCGGTCGAATGTACGGGATCTGGAGGGAGCGCTCACGCGCGTTATCGCCCATGTGCGTTTTACCGGGGCCCAGGTGGATATCGGGGTGATCAAGGAAGCGCTGCACGATGTCCTGGCGGTTCAGGCGCGGCAGGTAAGTGTGGACAACATTCAGCGGAGTGTGGCGGACTACTACAAGATCAAGGTGTCGGATCTGATGTCGCGGCGGCGGAGCCGCTCCGTGGCGCGTCCGCGGCAGGTGGCCATGGCGCTGACCAAGGAATTGACGACACTGAGTTATCCGGAAATCGGGGATGCGTTCGGGGGCCGCGACCACACCACGGTACTGCATGCCTGCCGGAAGGTGCGCGAGCTGGCGGAAGAGGATCCGTCGGTGGAGGAGGACTACCAGAATTTGCTGCGCAGCCTGAATGCCTAGGGCATCGATTCGTTTTTCATCTCAAGGCGGGTTCTATACCTGTACAAAAAGTAGGGGATTTCTATGAAATTCACGATCAACCGTGAGCAGTTGCTCAAACCCTTGCAGCAGGTGGCGGGGGTGGTCGAGCGCCGTCAGACATTGCCGGTGCTGTCCAATGTGCTGCTGGAAGTCAGTGACGAGGGGCTGGGCCTCACCGGTACCGATCTGGAGTTGGAGCTGGTTGCCCGGGTGAGCCTGGAAGGTGAGAGCCAGGCCGGGGAGACCACGGTACCGGCGCGCAAGCTGGTGGATATCGTGAAGAGCCTGCCTGCCCAGGCTGACGTGAAGTTCGAACTGGACGGGGAACGCCTGGTAGTTCGGGCCGGGCGCAGCCGTTTTACCCTGTCGACCCTGCCGGCCTCGGAATTTCCCCGGCTGGAAGAAGGCGATGGCGGGATCGGTTTCAGCATGGCCCCGGGCACGCTGCGTAGTTTGATCGACCGCACCGCCTTTTCCATGGCGCAGCAGGATGTGCGCTATTACCTCAACGGGATGCTTTTCGAGCTGAGTTCCGGGCGCTTCCGCGTGGTGGCCACCGATGGTCACCGGCTGGCGCTGTGTGACGCCGAGGTGCCGGAGCTCAATGAGGAAACCCAGGTCATTGTCC
>CAJXLA010000006.1 GCA_913055795.1 uncultured Alcanivorax sp.
CCGCCGTATCGTCTTTCGATTCCGGCGGAATCCGTTATTCTGGTGATCGCGACCACGTCCGCATCAGCGGCACTTTCAGCTACCATAACCCGGTTGTTTTCGCCAAGGCAAGCAAACCGCAGCAGGAGAGCCACCATGGCACTGGAACACCCACAGGTCCGCATGCCGCCGCCACTGATTCATCTGGGTGGCTTGCTCGTGGGGTATGGTCTGGATCAGGTCACGGGCTGGCGCTTCACGCCGGCGGCCTGGCTGGACGGACTGGCTCTCGGGCTGGCGCTGGCGGCGGTGGTGTTGAGTGGCTGGACCCTGATCACCCTCCGCCGGCACCGGACCACGGTGCTGCCCCACAGGGCCGCCAGCACGCTGGTCACCGGAGGGCCGTTTCGCTGGAGCCGCAACCCCATTTATCTGGCTTTCACGCTGCTGCATCTCGCCTGTGGGCTGGCGCTGGGCAGTCCGGGCATGCTGATCATGCTGGTGCCCGTGTTTTATGTCATGGACCGTCACGTGATCGCCGCCGAGGAGGCCTTCCACGAACAGGCATTCGGTACGCAGTGGCAGCACTATCGCAAGCAGGCGCGGCGCTGGCTGTGAAATCCGCGTGCAAAACCGTCACGCAAATCATCGGGCAAACACCATGAAAATTTCGGCTCTGCTTTTCCTGGCGGTAGGGCTCACCGCCTGTCACACCCCCGGTACCTGGCAATCCCCGCAAGGCGATGAAACGGCCACCCTGGTCTTTACCAGTCATTACATCGCTGCCCAGCCCCTGATCTGCCGATCCGGCCAGGAGCTCGTGCCCACCCGCGAAGCGCTGGGCGCCACCCCCATCGATCCGGAGCTCTTCGCCAACGACCAGGCGGGCGAAGATCAAGGCGAGGTAGGTGTGCGTATACCGGCCGGTGCGCCCATCACGCTGGGGGTGCGTTTTGATCCGAAAAACCCGGCGGGTGCGCCCGAGGCCTGCACCGCCCGCGCCCGTTTCACCCCGGAACCCGGCCAACGCTATCAGGCCCAGTTCGTCATGCCCGGCGCCCAGTGCGGGCTGTCCATTACCGATGAGGACAACCGGGCTGTGGCCGCAGCCAACCGTGAAACCGCTTCCTGCCCCTGAAACCTGCGCGCCAGACGCTCCCCGCCTGCTGGCGCCCCGGACTGGGGCAGACTGCACCAATCTGGCCCACAGGCCCTGGTTTCACCCTCATCCCCGTGCCCATCGGAAGATATAACTATCTGTTTTTGATGAATTTTCTGAAACTGGCATGCAAACTGCTTCTACTGCCCTGAACGCCGCGGCCCGGCCGACGGCGACGCAAGGAACCAGTTGATCAACAGAGGGTTGTATCCGATGAAAAAACTCGATCTTGTCAAAGCGACCGCACTCGCCGCCAGCCTGGCGCCCGCCATGGGACTGGCCGAACTGACCGGCAATGTCGGCGTTACCAACAACTACATCTGGCGAGGTGTTACCCAGACCGGGGATAAGCCAGCCGTCTCGGGCGGAATCGACTATGCCCATGAATCCGGCCTCTATGCCGGCACCTGGATTTCCAATGTCAATTTCTCAGGCGCCCCGGGTTCTGGCGGCGATGGCTATGAACAGGATTATTACGCCGGTTTCTCCGGGAGCTCCGGCGACTTTTCCTACGACGTAGGCTATATCTACTGGGATTACCCCACGTCCACGGCAGCTACTGACTCGGATTTCGGCGAGGTTTATGGCTCCGTGGGCTATGATTTCATCAGCGTCCAGGTGAACTACACCACCAACAGCCAGGTCGAAGAAGATGCCGTAGATGATTTCTCCGAGGGCGACATCTACTACAAAGCCACAGCGGACTTCCCGCTGACGGATGATGGCCTCGGGCTCTCGCTGACGGCCGGCGCCTACGCTTTCGATGATGATGGCGAAAGCACGGGGCCGAACACCGAGGCGGACTTCAACTACACCCACTATAACGCCTACCTCACCAAGGGCGACTTCAGCTTTGGCGTGGAAGGCAACGACAAGGAAGACAGCAGCGACAACCGTCAACGTTTCGTGGTCTCCTACAGCAAGTCCTTCGACCTGATGTAAGACCGCTTCCGGGGCCTGCGGGCCCCGGCCCTTTCGCCTCGCGGGAAGATCTCCCTGGTCCTCACTGTAAGCATTGCAAGCAGTTTCCCGCGAGGCTCTTTTTTTCACAATGCCGGGCATGTTGCCCGGCGTTTTTTTATTGGCTCCCGGCCTCGACATCGAAATAGAGCACAGGGGCATCATGATCGGAAACCGCACTGTCCGTGCCGTGGGCTCCGTACAGTGTGCGATAATGCCCGGCATTGCCCCGGCTGATCGCAGCGTCTGTTGCGCGATGCTTGAGGGCGTCGCTATAAAAAATGTGATCAATGGCCTGACGCTGGCAGTCGTGGATATGGGAAAAGCGTTCATGCGCCGGCAAGTGATCCCAGACCGAGCCCAGTCCCCTATGCATCCGTTGCCAGGGTTCCGCGTACAAGGCATCGCCCGGCGCACTATTGAAATCCCCGGCGAGTACGACAGGCGGATCCCGGCGCACGGGCTTCCCCACCCAGTGGCGCAAGACCCGCGCCTGTTCCTTTCGCTTGGCCCGCACCCGGGCGCGCTCATCCGGTTCGTCCAGCCCGTGCGCACTGCGCAAATGCACCACCACCAGATCAAAGACCAAAGGCTCCTGTACGCGAACCCGCAGGGGCGGCCGTGAAAACAACCATTGGCCCTGCTGTTTGCGTTCAGCAAACAATGCCTCGTGGTCCTTGATTCGCACGGGCGCCCGATAGAGCAGACCGACATCCAGGCCGGAGGGATCATGCCCTTCACGGAGCAGGGTTCGATAATCCGGTCCGTGTTCGGCCACGGCCCGGGCCAGGCGCCGGAGCAGAGTCCGGTTTTCCACCTCCTGAACGGCCAGCAGATGGGGTGCGCCCAGGCGCTCATGGATCATTCCGGCCAGGGCCTGCAGCCGGGCCTCGACCCGCCCGGGCGCCAGTGGTTCGTCGTAGCGCGCATCCTTGTCACTGTCGCGCAGCCGCCACAGGTTGAGTGTGGCCAGGCTCAACTCGCCGCTGCCGGCCGCGGGCACCGCCCGCACCGCCGGCGGCGGGGCACAGTCCGCGACAGCACGGACACTGATCAGCGCCAGGCTCAGCGTGAGAACGAGCCGTGGCATCATTCCGGTGCGGAACGGCGCACGGGCAGATCCGTGCATTGCCGCTCCTCGTTGACGCGGATGCAGACCGGCACCGATTCCCCGGCCCGGGGGATCCGGTCCACGCCGGTAAACATCAGGTGCTTGTCGCCGGATTGCAGCGTCACGCTGGCGCCCGCCGGCACGGTCACGGATTTCAGAGGCCGCATGGAACGGGTACCGTCTTCCGCTTCCGTACTGGTGTGCAGCATGGCGCCACCCGCCCAGTCCACGGAGGCCGCGTCGACCGTCACCGCCACCGAGCCGTCATTGATGATACGCCCATAGGCAGCCGTGGTATCGGATACCGGCGGCACCGCCCGCACCCAGCCGTTTTCCAGGCGCACTTCGGCGGCGGCCGGCAGTGCCGCCAGCACCAGCAAAACTCCTGTCAGACCTGTTCGCATTGTGCTCATCTCCTTGTTCGGACAAGGAGTCATTCTAGCAGGCTGCTAGCAGACCCGCCCCTTCGCAGCCGGGCTGCCCGGCAGGTATAATGGCCTTTCCTTTCCGGCAATCCGAGTACGCGCCATGGCCCGCAAGCTGTTCATACAGACCCACGGCTGCCAGATGAACGAATACGACTCCGCGCGCATGGCCGATATTCTGGAGGACAGCCATGAGCTGGAACCCACGGACGACGTCAACGACGCCGATGTGGTCCTGCTCAACACCTGCTCCATCCGGGAAAAGGCTCAGGAAAAGGTCTTTGATCAGCTCGGGCGCTGGAAAAAGCTCAAGCAGCACAAGCCGGATCTGATCATTGGTGTGGGTGGCTGTGTAGCCAGTCAGGAAGGCGAGGTGATCCGCAAGCGCGCGCCCTGGGTGGATGTCATCTTCGGACCCCAGACCCTGCACCGCCTGCCACAGCTGATCAGCGAAGCGGCGGGCAGCCGCAATCTGGCCATGGATATCAGCTTCCCGGAAATCGAGAAATTCGACCGAATGCCGGAACCCAGCGTGGACGGGCCCACCGCCTATGTCTCCATCATGGAAGGCTGTTCCAAGTACTGCAGTTTCTGCGTAGTGCCCTATACCCGCGGCGAGGAAGTCAGCCGGCCGGTGAACTCGGTGCTGGACGAAATCCGGCATCTGGCGGACATGGGCGTGCGCGAAGTCAACCTGCTGGGCCAGAACGTCAATGCCTATCGGGCCACGGGGGCGAACGGCGAGGTGCTGGATTTCGCCGATCTGCTGTTGCTGGTGCGCGAGGTCGAGGGCATCGACCGCATCCGCTATACCACTAGTCATCCGGTGGAATTCTCCGATGCGCTGATTGAGGTCTATGCCGAGATTCCCGAACTGGTGGACCACCTGCACCTGCCGGTGCAATCGGGTTCGGACCGGGTGCTGGCACGGATGAAGCGCAACCACACGGCCCTGGAGTACAAGGCGAGCATCCGCAAGCTGCGCAAGATTCGGCCGGATATTTCCATCAGTTCCGATTTCATCGTGGGCTTCCCCGGTGAAACCGATGAAGAGTTCGAGGCCACCATGAACCTGATCAATGACGTGGGCTTCGACCATTCCTTCAGCTTCGTCTACAGCCCGCGCCCGGGCACCCCCGCGGCGGAGCTGCCGGACGACACGCCGGAGACGGTCAAAAAGGAACGCCTCCGCATTCTGCAGAGCCGCATTCAGCAGCAGGCCATGGCCATCAGTCAGGCGATGGTGGGCACGCACCAGCGCATCCTCGTCGAGGGCGTGTCGCGCAAGGATCCGGGCGAGCTGTGCGGGCGCACGGAAAACAACCGGGTAGTGAACTTCAAGTGCACGGATATCGACCTGATCGGCGAATTCGTGGATGTGGAAATCAGCGCGGCACTGACCAACTCCCTGCGCGGCAGCCTCCCGGAACCCGCCCCTGCATGAAGGGATTTTCACCGTTAGTACACACTCGCCAACCTCAGCGCAACCTGCCATCTTTTCGCGCGCGGGCGTTTCGTTATATGCTGCCTTGAACAGCTTGAGGTGGGCGGCGCGCGCCGCCTGCCAAATTCGTCAGACAGCCAGCACGGGGGGTTCAGTCAGCACTCTTGAGTACCGCGACCGCGTCACAACAGCTCAGTCTCGAACCCTATGACTCGCGTCGTCTGGCCAGCCTGTGCGGGCGGCTGGACGAGCACATCAACCAGATCTCGGACACCCTGGGCATCGAAATCCTTAACCGAGGCAATCTCTTTCACTTGTCGGGCGACGCCACTGCGGTGCAAATGGCACGGCATGTACTCAACGACCTCTATGCCCAGACCGCGCTGGGCACCGAGATCACGCCCGAGGTGGTGCATTTGCAGCTCCAGGGCTCGGTGGAAGACGCCCAACCAGTCCCGGAAGACGATGACAGCCGCGATGGCGGCCGCATTCAGACCAAACGCGTACAGATCCGTCCGCGCGGGCGCAATCAGCGCGACTATGTACAGCGCATCCGCGCGCACGACATCAACTTCGGGATCGGCCCGGCGGGCACGGGCAAGACCTGGCTGGCGGTGGCCTGTGCCGTGGAGGCGCTGGAGGATCAGGATGTGGAACGTATCCTGCTGGTGCGCCCGGCCGTGGAAGCCGGGGAAAAACTCGGCTTTCTTCCCGGCGACCTGGCCGAGAAGGTGGACCCCTATCTGCGCCCCCTCTATGACGCGCTCTACGAAATGCTCGGTTTCGAGAAAGTAACCAAGTTTCTCGAACGCGACGTGATCGAGGTAGCACCGCTGGCCTACATGCGCGGACGCACACTCAACAACAGCTTCATCATTCTCGACGAGGGGCAGAACACCACCATCGAGCAGATGAAGATGTTTCTCACCCGGATCGGTTTCGGCTCGCGCGCCATGATTACCGGGGATGTCACCCAGGTGGATCTGCCGCGCAATCAGCAGTCCGGGCTGATACACGCCATTGACGTACTCAGCGCCGAGGAAGGTATCGGGGTAACCCGTTTCGACAGTGGCGATGTGGTGCGCCACCCCCTGGTGCAACGCATCGTGGAAGCCTATGAACGACACGAAAACGAAGCCGACTCCGGACGTTGAACTACAGCTTGCCGGCGAGGGGCTCGGCGCTCCGGATGACAACGACATCCGGGACTGGACGTGCCGCGCGGCTCGCGCGGCCGGCGGCGCCGGGGGTGTCATCACGGTCCGAGTGGTGGACGAAGTCGAAATGCGCGAACTGAACGGCTACTGGCGCGGGCGGGACTACAGCACCAATGTGCTGTCATTTCCCTTCGAGATGCCCGAAGGCCTGCCCGCGGATGCCGTGGACCCCATTATCGGCGATATCGCCATCTGCGCGCCCGTGGTGGAACGCCAAGCGCAGGAACAGGGCAAGCCGGTCCGGGCGCACTGGACGCACATGGTCGTCCACGGCGTGCTTCATCTACTGGGCCATGATCACGAACAAGCGGGGGAAGCCGAAATCATGGAAGCACTGGAAGTATCCATTCTGGCGGAGCTGGGGCATGGCGACCCCTACCGCGAGCCTGACACCAGTGTTCGGGGGCAATGATGCCGGACGACCATGGTGAGACCAGCCGAAACTGGCTGGAACGACTGGGCAATCTCTTCAGCTCCGGTCCTTCGGACCGGGATGAATTGCTGGAACTGTTGCGCTCGCTGCGCGAACGCGAGGTTATCGACCTGGACACCCTGGGCATTATCGAGGGCGCGGTTCAGGTGGCGGACATGCAGGTGCGCGAGATCATGATTCCGCGTGCACAGATGATCGCCATTCGCACCTCGGGCAATCCGCGCGATTTCCTGCCCACCATTATCGAGTGCGCGCACTCGCGTTTTCCCGTGCTGGCCGACGATCCGGACGATGTACAGGGCATTCTGCTGGCCAAGGATCTGTTGCCGCTGGCCCTGGACCCGGCCCGCATGGATCGGTTCAACATCAAGGACCATCTGCGCCAGGCCATGATTATCCCCGAATCCAAGCGCCTGGATTCGCTACTGCGCGAATTCCGCGCCAGCCGCAACCATATGGCCGTGGTGGTCAACGAATACGGCGGCGTGGCCGGGCTGGTCACCATCGAGGACGTGCTGGAACAGATCGTGGGCGAAATCGAGGACGAAACGGATATCGAGGACACCGATTATCTGATCAAGAGCCTCAACAACCATGAATACACGGTCAAGGCCCTCACACCCATTGAGGATTTCAATGAGTATTTCCGGTGCGAACTCAGCACCGAGGATTTCGACACCCTGGGCGGACTGGTGATGCAGCAATTCGGTCGGCTGCCCGAGCGCAACGAGTCGGTACAGTTCGACCGGTTCCGTTTCACCGTGCTCAGTGCCGACGGACGCACGATCCGTTTGTTGCAGGTACAACCCCTGGAAGAAAAACTCGAATAACCAGGCTGGAGAGCAAACCATGATTCCATTGCCCGATCAGGACCGGCGCCTACGCTCCCTGCCCTGGGTGACTCTGGCGATCATGCTGGTGTATCTGCTGGTATTGCTGACGTATCAGAGCCAGGAACAGCAACAACGGCGGGCCTTGCTGAACTGGTATCAGGAGAACGGTCTGTTCAGCATGGAGTGGGACAATTATCTGTCCTGGCTGCGCATCAATGGCCGGGGAGAAAAAGCCGCGGCCCTGGCGGAACAACGTAAAGCGGGCAACGACATCGAGCCCTTTCTGGATATGGCCTTCAATCCGCGCTTCGAAGCGGAAAACCGTGAGCGCGGCAGTGACTACTGGTCCCGGCAAGAGTTCCAGCAATGGAAAGACCAGCGCGAGGCCTTCCGGCAACGCGCGCGCGAGCTGCCCCGTTACTTTGCCGGACTGATGCCCTCGGACCCACGTCCGGGGCGTTTCCTGACCTGGCATTTTCTGCATGATGGCCTGATGCACTGGACGCTGTGCCTGCTGGTACTGGCGCCCTTCGCCTGGCCACTGGAGGCGCGACTGGGCAAGGCGCGTAGTCTTGTCCTGTGGCTGCTGGGCGGGGTGGCGGCCGGGCTGGGCCCCGTGTGGCTCTTCCCCGAGCATTATGATCCGGTGATCGGCAGCAGTGCCGTGGTGTCCGCCTGGATCGGCGCCTTTGCCAGCCTTTTTGCCGGGCGGCGCATCCCCTTCGGCTATATTCGTCCACGCACCCGTCAAACGGCGACACGGGAGCTGCCCGCGCTGGTCCTGCTGCCGTTGTGGGTGCTGTTCCCCCTGTACGCCTTTATGCGCACCGACGACGGCGCGGTTCTGCTGAGCGCCCAGTTGTTCGGCCTGGCCGGCGGCGCTCTGCTGGCACAGCTGATTCAGGACACGGGGATGCAGCAGCAAGAAGCTGATACTGAAGACGAGCAGGACCGTGCCTGGGCCCGAACCCTGACCGAAGGCTGGGAGGCCCTGGCACGCTTCGAGTTCACTGATGCCGAGAAGTACTTCCGCCAGGCGCGGGACTACCGCCCCGATGATTTCGACGCCCTGAGTGGGCTTTTTCTGGTCCGCAAGGTCCAGCCCGAGACGGAGAGTTTCCAGGCGACGCTGCGGGAAATGCTCCAACGACGTCCAGAGGATGTGGACGAAGGACGTCAGCGCGAACAGCTGCTTCATCAGCTGGTGCGCGAGGAGCGCCTGGCGGCGCTGCCGGAGGGCCTGCAGCTGGAAATCGCCTGGGTGCTGGCGCGTGCCGGCAATCCGCAACAGGCTGAACCCATTGTCGCGGACGCATTGGAGCGCAACAGCGACGACCCTCATCTGGCACGAGCACTGCACGCGCTGGCCGAGGCCTGGGAGAAAAAGGGGGATTCTGCCCGGGCCGAGGGCTTTCGGCACAAGGCGCAGGGCACCGCCTGAATCCGGGCGGATCAGCCTTCCAGTCCCAGCTCCCGACGGCATTGGGCCGCCTCGTCCTGCACCTGCTGATCCCGGTACCGCTGTTCCACGAACTTGATGAACTGGTTGGCCTTGCCGGTGAGCTTGAACTGCTCCACCAGCACCCGGGCCACAAACAGATAGGCCTCGGCCACGCCCGGCCAGGTGGGCGCGCGTTTGTGCAGATCCTGGAGCATCTGCACCGCTTCCTTGTACCGACCCTGATCCGCCAGCACCCCGGCGAGATCCCGGCTCAGCTGGCCCGTGTCCGGCTTGAAGGCCGGATCGAGTTCCCGATAGAACGACACCAGCGACGGCATACGATAGTCCTGCCCGCTCAGATGCACGGCATTGAGATACTCACAGGCATGATCCAGTAGCGCCTGATTTTCACGCAAAGCGCTCAGCAACCTGAAATAGTCATCATGGTACTGCAGGGATTTGCTGTTCTTCTCCAGTAGCTGGCGATAGGCCTTGACCACCTTGCCGTACTGACCCGCCTTCATCAGCACTTCGCGGCGCCGCTCCGCCTCGGGTCGGGCCGCGTTGCGGTTCCTTCGCCCCTTACGGTCCCGGCTGAAGCCCAGGGGACCGGCATACTGGTAGCCCAGATACCCCAGGATGTGCACAAAAGCGAACCAGAACCACAAAACCGGCAAAGCCGCCATGGGCCAGGCGGCCGCAGCGGGCAGCAGATCCACGGCCACGCTGGCCACCGCAGAGACGGCCAGGAAACCGGCAAACAGCACCGGCACCAGAATCCAGTAGCTTATATTCAACGCCACCAGGGTAGCCCCCGCGTTACGCAAATCCAGGATAGCCGCCGGATTGTCCTCTTCCTGGGCACCCAGCACCATCGCCGGCAGGACACACCAGAGCAACAGCGCCAGCAGGGAACCGGCGATCAACCCGAGGTACCACCACGCCGCACCTATGCCGGTAACAGCCAGGGCGAACAGCGCCCACTGGGCCAGACCCTGAGGCCAACCCTTGCGCTCACCGAACGCGCCCGGCCCCGGCGGACTCATGTTGCCGCGAATGCTGTCCGCGATGATGCGATGGCCCAGTTTGCCGCATAGCGCCCCCGCAGCCAGCACGGCCAGGACACCCACGAGGTTACGGGGTGCCACGGCTGCCACGAGCAAGGGCAGCAAGGCGGCCAGCACAGGCCCGGGCGCCAGTGGGTAGCGCACGAAATGGGCCAGAATGGTCCAGAACCAGGGACCCTCGACCCCGGCACTCACGGGTTTGAGCCAGTCATTGCAGACAAAACACCAGGCACTGCGCTCGCTCTCGGCCGGCTGTACGGCGGCACAAGCATCACACAACAGCAAGCCGTCGTGGGCACAGTGCCAGCTCGCTTCCTCACCGGGATGGTACTTGCAGATCTGTTTCATTATGATTCTCCGGTGCGCATTTCGCCCCCACACCGAATGAACCGGGGGCTGGCACTTATTTCGTATTCTTCATGATTCCCGGGACAGACTCAATGCACAACCCATGGCGTGGCCGCTTCCTGGCCTTGATCGCGGGGCTGCTCTACCCCCTGGCCTTTGAACCCTGGGGCTGGTGGCCCCTGGTGCTGCTCAGCCCGGCGCTGGGTTGGTGGAGCTTGCGGTCCGTACCCGTGCGCGAGGCCGTGCTGCGGGGCTGGATCTACGGGCTGGGGCTGTTCGGTCTGGGGGTGTCCTGGGTGCACGTGAGCATTCATGTCTATGGCGCCACCCCCTTGTGGCTGGCCGTACCCATGACCGCCGCCTTCGCCGCCGTACTGGCGCTTTATGGCGCGCTGCTGTTCGGACTGACCCGGCGGCTCGGTGGTGGCGCGCTGGTCTTCGCCGGACTCTGGGTGCTGGTCGACTGGGTACGTGGTTGGCTGCTCACCGGTTTTCCCTGGCTCTATCCCGGCTATGCCCTGGTGGATACACCCCTGGCCGGTCTGGCACCACTGGGCGGTATCTGGTTGATGTCACTCGCCGCGGTACTCACGGGCGTGGGACTGGCCCAGCTGATCCTCGACCGCCGCCAGGCGTGGACCGCGCTGGTCCCTGCCCTGCTCGCCTGGCCAGGCGGCGCCGCGCTGGGACCCGGACACTGGGTGGATCCCGCAGGAGCGGCCCAGCCGGTAGCCCTGGTACAAGGCGATATCCCCCAGGACCGCAAGTGGCAGCAGACCCAGCGCGCCACCACGCGCCGGATCTACCGGAACCTGAGTCAGAATATCCCGGACGGGGCCCTGGTCATCTGGCCCGAGTCGGCGATCACCGCTTTCTACCAGGATAGCCGGAACTACCTGGACCGGGTGGGCAAGACCCAGCTAGAAAACAATGGCGGGCTGATCACGGGCATTCCCTGGCGCCGATACGCCGGAGGGGAATGGCGCTATCACAACAGCATTACCGTGGTGGCCGGCGGCGACGGTGTCTACCACAAGCAAAAGCTGGTGCCCTTCGGCGAATATGTACCCCTGGAGAGCCTGTTGCGCGGGCTGATGCCCTTTTTCAACCTGCCCATGTCCAGCTTTACGCCGGGCGACCCGGATCAGCCCAACCTCCAGGCCCAGGGCCATGAAATCTCGCCCTTTATCTGCTACGAGATCCTGTACCCGGCCCTGGTGGCCCGGCGCAGCCGGGACAGCGATGCCTTGCTGACCATCAGCAACGACGCCTGGTTCGGCACCTCCGCCGGACCCCACCAGCACTTCCAGATGGCGCGCCTGCGCGCGCTGGAGACCGGGCGCTGGCTGCTGCGGGGCACCAACAACGGCATCACCGCCGTGGTGGGCCCGAACGGCAAAACCCGGGCCCGGGCGCCGCAATTCGAGCGCACCGTACTGGTGTCCGAATTTCGCCCCATGGAAGGCACCACCCCTGTCATGCGCTTCGGCGGCGCACCCTGGCTGTTGCTGGCGCTCGCCTGTGTCGTGCCGGGCGCCCGGCGCCATCTGCGCAAGGCTCACTGAAAACACCCCCTTTTGGAACGACCGCACAGCACCGGAGATTTTCCGGTGGGTGCGAGCAATCCTTCCCCGGCTTCCTCACCCGGCGGAGCTCACGCGGCTGACGGGGGAGCCGGATCATGCGTTTTGCCCTTCCCATCTGCATCATCCCCTTTGTCCTCGCCGCGGTGCCCGCGGCCCGCGCCCCCATGGGGGCGGCAACGACAAGGGACTGGACTCCGCCCAAGCGAATCAAGATGGCTCCGACCTGGGTCCAGCATGGCCGCGCCCGGGAACATGAACCCCGGGAGCCGGGCCTTGATCTGACCCTGCATGGGCACGTGGCATTGAACCTGGATAGATGCGCTATCCGGACAAGGTAATCTGGCATGGCCCGGGCTCCGGTCTTCCGCTCGGCGTTGTGAAACGCAGCGGCAGGATTCCCCCTCCGGCCCGCCGCTGGCGTTTTTTCGCCCGGGTCCCGGCACCGGGGTCAGGACCGGGTTGTTGATAGCGTGCGGGAAGACTCTGTGGATTTATATTCGTTTTCGATATATATATATAACTGAAAGTTGACTTTGCGCGCCTTCATCCCTATATTCGGGGGCAATCGGGAAATTCGCATTGATGCAGGAGGTGTTCCATGTCCCGCCCCCAGGTTGAAGCCTTCTTCGATGAAGACACCTTTACCGTCAGCTATGTCGTGATCGACCCGGCCACCCGGCGCTGCGCCCTTGTCGACTCCGTGCTCGACTACGACCCCAAGGCGGGCCGGACCGGCTATGCGTCCGCGGACCGCATCATCAACTATGTGCGCGAGCAGGACCTGGAGGTCGAGTGGTTGCTGGAAACCCATGTGCATGCCGATCATCTGTCGGCCGCGCCCTATCTGCAGGAGCAGCTCGGGGGCAAGCTCGCCATCGGTGCCAACATCCGCACCGTCCAGGACACCTTCGGCAAGGTGTTCAATGCCGGCACCGAGTTTGCCCGGGATGGCAGCCAGTTTGATCACCTGTTTACCGACGGCGAAACCTACAAGGTGGGCGAGATCGAGGCGAAGGCCCTGCACACTCCGGGTCACACGCCCGCCTGCATGACCCATGTGATCGGCGATGCCGGTTTCGTAGGCGACACCATCTTCATGCCGGATTTCGGCACCGCCCGCTGTGATTTTCCCGGCGGCGATGCCCGGACCCTGTTCCACTCCATCCAGAAAATCATGGCGCTGCCTGATGACACCCGGCTTTTCATGTGCCACGACTACCTGCCCGACTCGCGTTCGGACTATGCGTGGGAAACCACGGTGGGTGAGCAGCGCAGAAACAACATCCATGTGCATGAAGGTGTCTCGGAAGACGACTTCGTCCAGATGCGCACCGAACGGGACAAGAAGCTGCAGATGCCGCGCCTGATTCTGCCTTCGGTGCAGGTAAACATGCGCGCGGGACACTTTCCGCCGGCCGAGGACAACGGCGTAAGCTATCTCAAGATCCCGGTGGACGCGCTTTGACAGACGACCCCAGGAGATACGATATGGCAGAGCGAGCGACGATCACCCCCTTTCTGTCCATTTCCGGCCAGATTCAGCCGGATGATGTGCCGGAGCTGGCCCGGGCGGGCGTGCAGACCATCATCAACAACCGTCCCGACGACGAATCGGACGATCAGCCGCGCAGCGCCGAACTGGAAGCGGCCGCGCGCGGACAGGGGTTGAACTATATCCACCAGCCGGTCGTCTCCGGCCGGATCACCGATGACAATGTGGCCGAATTCCGGCGTCTGTTCGACGAGGTTCAGGGGCCGGTTCACGCCTTCTGCCGCAGCGGTATGCGCTCGATCAGCCTCTGGGCCCTGTCCCGGGCCCCGCACGACTCCGTGGATTCAATCATCCAGGCGGCTGCGGACCACGGGTATGACCTGGGCGGTATCCGCGAACGCCTGGAGGCCACCGCCGGTTCACGCGAAACCAGCGGCAGCGACGCCGCCGCCTTTGATGTCCTGATCATTGGCGGCGGCGCGGCAGGACTGGCCTCGGCGGCCAGCCTGATCAAGCGCCGGCCCGGGCTGTCCGTAGCGGTCGTGGAGCCCCGCGACCAGCACTACTACCAGCCCGCCTGGACCCTGGTGGGCGGCGGCACTTTTGATCCCGCCGACACCGAGAGATCCATGGCATCGGTCATCCCCCGGGGCTGCAAGTGGATCCGCGCGGCGGCGGCCGGTTTCGAGCCCGACAACAATACCGTGGTGCTGGAGGACGGTGAACGGGTTCGCTATAGCAGCCTGATCGTGGCACCCGGACTCAAGCTGGACTGGGACGCCATCGAGGGCCTGCGCGAAACCCTGGGCAGCCATGGTGTCACCTCGAATTACCGCTTCGACCTGGCGCCCTATACCTGGGAACTGGTTCAGAACCTGCGCGGCGGCAAGGCGCTGTTCACCCAGCCGCCCATGCCCATCAAGTGCGCCGGCGCACCCCAGAAAGCGATGTACTTGTCCTGCGACCACTGGCTGCGCCAGGGGGCGCTGAACAACATCAAGGTCGAGTTCAACAATGCGGGAGGCGTGCTCTTCGGGGTGGAAACCTTCGTGCCGCCGCTGATGCAGTACGTAGAAAAATACGGCATCCATCTCGCCTTCAAGCACAATCTGGTGAAGGTGGATGGCCCGGCCCGCAAGGCCTGGTTCGAGGTGACCGATGAGCAGGGCCAGGTAAGCACGGTGGAGAAGGACTTCGACATGCTTCACGTCTGCCCGCCGCAAAAGGCGCCGGATTTCATCCGCGAAAGCCCGCTGGCCAATGACGCGGGCTGGGTCGACGTCCATCCGGAAACCCTGCAACATCCCCGTTACCGCAATGTCTTCGCGCTGGGCGATGCCTGCGGCGCACCCAATGCCAAGACGGCGGCGGCGGTGCGCAAGCAGGCACCGGTGGTAGCGGAGAACCTGCTCGCCGCACGGGACGCGCACACGCTGAATACGCTCTACGACGGCTATGGTTCCTGTCCGCTGACCGTGGAAAAGGGCAAGGTAGTGCTGGCCGAGTTCGGCTATGGCGGCAAACTGCTGCCCACCTTCCCCTTGCGCCCGGATGTGCCGCGGCGATCCATGTGGCTGCTCAAGGAGAAGCTCATGCCCTGGATCTATTTCGACCTGATGCTCAAGGGCCGGGAATGGCTGGTAAACACCGAACACGGCACCCCGGGCGAGTAACTCGCTTGCCGGGATCCGCATGACGGCATCATTGCGCTGATTCAGGGAGTTTTCGCGTGCGTTTCGGAGTTGTTGGCAAGGTCGTGAAATGGCCTCCGGCCATGGACTGGCTGAGCGGCTATGGCGGCAAGGATGCCACCTCGGACGGCATTGCCGCGGTCATCGTCACCATCATGCTGATCCCGCAAAGCCTGGCCTATGCCCTGCTCGCGGGCCTGCCGCCCCAGGTGGGGCTCTATGCCAGTATCCTGCCGCTGGTGGCCTATGCCCTGTTCGGCTCCTCGCGAGCACTCGCGGTAGGCCCGGTGGCCGTGGTCTCGCTGCTCACCGCCGCCTCGGTGAGCAAGGTGGCCGAGCCCGGCTCGCCCGAATACCTGGCCGCGGCCATGATCCTGGCCGCACTGTCCGGCATCGTGCTGGTCATCATGGGCCTGCTGCGACTGGGCTGGATCGCCAACCTGCTGTCGCACCCGGTGGTTTCCGGCTTTATTACCGCTTCCGGGATCCTGATCGCCGCCAGTCAGCTCAAGCATGTGCTGGGCGTGGAGCTGCACGGGCACAACCTCGTCGACATCATGCACTCACTGGTGCCCCGTCTGGACAAGATCAATGGCCCCACGGTGATCATCGGGGTCGGCGCCATTGCCTTTCTTTTCTGGGTCCGCAGCCGGCTGAAACCACTGCTGCAACGCACCGGCCTGTCGCCTTTTCTGGTGGATATGCTCACCAAGGCGGGCCCGGTCATGGCGGTAATCGTGACCACCCTGGCCGTATACGGGCTGGATCTGAAGCAACAGGGCGTGGCCATTGTGGGCGCCATTCCGGGGGGGCTGCCCGAGATCCAGGTGCCGCCGGCACACGCCGAGTTCTGGCGCAAGCTCTTCCCGGCGGCCGTGCTGATCAGTCTGATCGGCTTCGTGGAATCCATTTCGGTGGCCCAGACCCTGGCCGCCAAGCGGCGCCAGCGCGTCAATGCCAATCGCGAACTCACCGGGCTGGGCGCGGCCAATCTGGCCAGCGCCTTCTCCGGCGGTTTTCCGGTCACCGGCGGTTTCTCACGTTCGGTGGTCAACTTCGATGCCGGCGCCGTCACCCCCATGGCCGGCGTCTTTACCGCTGTGGGCATCGCGCTCACCGCGCTCTTTCTTACACCGCTGTTCCAGTACCTGCCCAAGGCGACGCTGGCGGCCACCATTATCGTGGCCGTACTCTCGCTGGTGGACCTGGGCGAGATCCGGCGCACCTGGCGCTACTCGAAAACCGATTTCACCGCGATGGCGCTCACCATTGCCGTGGTACTGGGCGTGGGGGTGGAAGCCGGTGTGCTCACCGGCGTGCTCGCCTCCATAGCCCTTTTTCTGTGGCGCACCAGCGCGCCGCATGTGGCCGTGGTGGGTCAGGTCCCGGGGACCGAGCATTTCCGCAATGTGCTGCGCCATGATGTGATGTGCAGCAAGAAGGTCTTGTCCGTGCGTGTGGACGAATCCCTGTATTTCGCCAATGCGCGCAACCTGGAAGACCGCATCTACGACGACGTGCTGATGCGTCCCACCGTCGAACACGTGGTCCTGATGGGGTCGGCGATCAACCAGATTGATGCCAGCGCGCTGGAAAGCCTGGAGTCATTGAATCAGCGCCTGCATGACGCCGGCGTGACCCTGCACCTGTCCGAGGTGAAGGGCCCGGTCATGGACCGGCTGCGGCAATCACACTTCCCGGAGGAGCTCACCGGGCAGTTCTTTCTCAGCCAGTTCGCGGCCATGAAAACCCTGGATCCGGACTGCGCCCAACGCGCCCTGCAGCCGGATCAGAAATAGCGCAGTTCGTACCAGCCAAGCGCCACCCACTCGTACCAGAGTTCGGGCAGCATGATCAGCGCGCCCGTGGATGGCATCCAGGCGGGCGCGGGCAACCGGGAAGCCGCCACCGGCTCCACGCGCAGGCCCTGGCGCTGAAAGCTGAGCACGGCCCGCGTGAGATGGGGCCGGTCGGTAACCACAACCACATCCGTGACGCCCCGGCGGCGCAGCACGGCTGCGCAGTTCACCGCGTTCTGCCAGGTGGTGCGACTGGCACCCTCTTCGATCACGGTCAGCTCCGGCGCCTGCCGGGCCGTGCGCGCGCCCATGAGCGCCGCTTCCGCCGGACCCGCGCCGCGGCGTGCACCGCCGCTGACCAGCAGGGGCAATCCCCGCGCGCGGGCCTGTTCAATACCCGCCCAGAGCCGCCGCCGACCGGCCGGGGACAAACGCCAGGCCGAGCCGTGACGCACGCGCGCCGCGCCCGGCACCACCACGGCCGCGGGCTTGAGATCGCGCTCCGGCCGGGGCACGGGCGGCAGCAGCCAGCGCACCACCAGCGGCAGGGTGGCGGCCATGACACACAGCAACAGGAGCGCGGTGATGGTCATGGCCAACGCCCCCGGAAGCTGTCTGCCGGAGCCCGGCTCATGTATCCTGTCCACTTTTCGGCGCGGTGCCGGAGCATCAATCGTTCATCCGCAAATCAGCTCAGAGAGACCATGGAACCACAGTATCGGCCCCAGGACGTTGAACGCGAAGCGCAGCAGTACTGGCGCGAACAACAAAGCTTCAAGGTAACCGAGGATCCGGCACGGGAGAAGTTTTACTGCCTGTCCATGTTCCCCTATCCCAGCGGCCGGCTGCACATGGGGCATGTGCGCAACTATACCATTGGCGATGTCATCAGCCGCTATCAGCGCATGCAGGGCAAGAATGTGCTCCAGCCCATGGGCTGGGATGCGTTCGGCCTGCCCGCGGAGAACGCCGCCATCGACAACAAGACGGCACCGGCGAAGTGGACCTGGCAGAACATCGACTACATGCGCGAACAGCTTCAGCGCCTGGGCTTCGGCTATGACTGGGACCGGGAAATCACCACCTGCTCGCCCGATTACTACCGCTGGGAACAGTGGTTCTTTACGCGGCTGTACGAAAAGGGGCTGGTTTATCGCAAGAAATCCACGGTGAACTGGTGCCCGCATGACCAGACCGTGCTGGCCAACGAACAGGTGGTGGAAGGCTGCTGCTGGCGCTGCGACACGCCGGTGGAACAAAAGGCCATTCCCCAATGGTTCATCCGCATTACCGATTACGCCGAGGAATTGCTGCAGGATCTGGATCAGCTGGACGGCTGGCCGGAACAGGTCAAGACCATGCAGCGCAACTGGATCGGCAAGTCCGAGGGTGTGGAAATGGATTTTGCCGTGCCCGGCGAAGATCCGTTGCGCGTTTATACCACACGGCCGGACACCCTGATGGGTGTGAGCTATGTGGGTCTGGCCGCGGCCCATCCGCTGGCAGAAAAAATCGCTGCGGAGAATCAGGCTGTAGCCGACTTCGTTCGGGACTGTCTGCAACGCGGTGTTTCCGAAGCGGATATGGCCACCCTGGAAAAAAAGGGCGTGGACACGGGCTACCAGGCGGTGCATCCGATCACCGGCAAACCGGTGCCCATCTATGTGGCCAACTTCGTGCTCATGGAATACGGCACCGGCGCGGTCATGGCGGTGCCGGCTCACGACCAGCGCGACTTCGAATTCGCGCAACAATATGATCTGCCCATCCCTCAGGTCATCGAACCCGTGGACGATCAGCAGGCGGATCTCGGCCGCGAAGCCTTTACCGACAAGGGCCGGCTGATCAACTCCGGCGAATTCGATGGCCTGAGCTCCGACGAAGCCTTCGAGGCCATCGCGAGGAAACTGGAAAACGAAGGCCTGGGTAAGCGCACGGTGAACTACCGCCTGCGGGACTGGGGTGTATCCCGTCAGCGCTACTGGGGCGCGCCCATTCCCATGCTGGAAACGGAGGGCGGCGACCATGTACCCGTTCCGGATGAGCAGCTGCCGGTGGCCCTGCCCGAGGACGTGACCATGGAAGCCGGGGCCAATCCGCTCAAGGATGATCCCGACTGGGCACGCACGCTCTACAACGACGAACCGGCCTTCCGGGAGACGGACACCTTCGACACCTTCATGGAATCGAGCTGGTACTACGCACGCTACTGTGACCCCAACAATGATCAGGCCATGCTCGATCCCGACAAGGCGAATTACTGGCTGCCCGTGGATCAATACATCGGCGGTATCGAACACGCCATCCTGCATCTGCTCTATGCGCGCTTCTTCCACAAGCTGCTGCGCGATACCGGCCTGGTCAACTCCGACGAACCCTTCCAGCGGCTGCTGTGTCAGGGCATGGTGCTCAAAGACGGATCCAAGATGTCCAAGTCCAAGGGCAACACCGTCGACCCCCAGGAAATGATCGATCACTACGGCGCGGACACGGTGCGGCTGTTCATGATGTTCGCCGCGCCGGCGGATCAGGCGCTCGAGTGGTCCGATTCCGGCGTGGAAGGCGCCTACCGTTTCATCAAGCGGCTCTGGCGTTTCGTGTTCGAGCATGTCGAGCGCGGACCGGCGCCGGAGCTGGATCCGGACGCTCTGGCCGAACCCGCCCGGGACCTGCGGCGCAAGACCCATGAGACCATCCGCAAGGTGAGCGACGATCTCAGTCGCCGTTACAGCTTCAATACGGCCATTGCCGCGGTCATGGAACTGGCCAATGACATCGGCAAGTTTGACGCGCACGACGACAGTGACCGCGCCGTATTGCACGAGGCGCTGGAATCCGCCGTGCTGCTGCTCGCACCCACCATTCCCCACGCAGCGCATGCAATGTGGCACGCGCTGGGCCACGAAACGCCCATTGTGGACGCCGAATGGCCGGCCTGTGACGAAGCCGCGCTCGCACGCGACAGCATCGAACTGGTGGTTCAAGTGAACGGCAAGGTACGCTCGAAGATCGAGGTGCCCACCGACGCGGACGAAGACCACATCAAGGAATTGGCCCGGGAACAGCCCAATGTGCAAAAGTTCATCGAGGGAGCCACCATCCGCAAGGAAATCGTGGTGCCGGGCAAGCTGGTCAATATAGTGGCTTCATGATGACCCGCGCGCTATCGCCATGGCGGATCCAAATCCTGCTGCTGGTGCTGATCGCACTGCCGGGTTGTGGCTGGCAATTGCGCACGGCCCCGGACATGGGCGCGCTGCCGGTACTCGCCCTATCCGGTGCGGGCCATGACCTGCGGCATGAACTGACCGAGGCACTGGACAACGCCGGCGTGCGCGTGGAGGCCACCAGCGACTGGACCCTGGCCTTCAGCAGGGAGTCCTGGACGAAGCGCACCGTGGCCACGGATACGCGGGGCCGCGCGGCGGAGCGTGAACTGCGGCTGAACCTGGAATGGCGGCTGGAACCCGGCGGCGACCAGCGGCCGGGGCCGCGGCGCGAACTGACCCTGACCCGCACTTTTCAGTACAGCCCCACGGATGCCACCACCTCCAGCGACGAAGAAGATCTGCTGCGCGAGTCCATGTACCGGGACGCTGTCTGGCAGATTCTGCGCCAGATCGAGGCCACCGCCTCGCAACTGCCGTTGAACGGGGAGGAGTCGGATGCAGCTACGCGCTGAACAACTGGCGAACCAGCTGGAGAAGAAACTCCTGCCCGCCTGGCTGATCGCGGGCGACGAACCCCTGCAGCAGGGCGAGGCCTGTGATCTCGTGCGCCGGCATGCGCGCGCGCAGGGCTTCGACGAGCGCGAACGCTTCGACGCGGACATCGGTATAGACTGGAATGCCGTGCACCACGAGGCCCAGAACCTGAGCCTGTTCGGCGGGCGCCGTATCCTCGAGATCCGGCTGGGCGAGAAACGGCCGGACAAGACCGGCAGCGGTATTCTCTGCGAGCTGCTCGCCGAGGTGCCCGACGACACCCTGCTGCTGATTTCATGCTCGCGGCTCGACCGCAAGAAGGATCTGAACAGCAAATGGGTCAAGGCACTGGACGCCGCCGGCGCCATGGTCCAGGTCTGGCCCATGGGACCGGATCAACTGCCCGGCTGGATCCAGCAAAGACTGAAGCAGCACGGGCTGTCCGCGTCCGGCGAGGCCGCCGCCCTGCTCGCCGAACGCGCCGAGGGCAACCTGCTGGCCTGCGCCCAGGAGGTAGAAAAACTGGCGCTGCTCCATCCCGGGCAGAACCTGGAGCTGGCGGACATTCAGAACGCCGTGGGCGACAGCAGCCGCTTCTCGCCCTTCGATCTCACGGAAGCGCTCACGCGCGGCCAGGCCCAGCGCGCGCTGCGCATTCTCGATACCCTGCACGAGGAAGGCGTCGAACCGCCCGTGCTGCTCTGGGCGCTGGCGCGCGAGACCCGGGCCATGGCGGCCATGGCCGCCGGCCGGGATCCGGGCATCCGCATGCCGCCGGCCCGGCTCAATGCGTTGCAGCAACACGCCCGGCGCCTGGGCCCGGAATCCCTGCAAAAGGCACTCGCGCGCGCGGCCACCGTGGACCAGGCCATCAAGGGGCAGTCGCCGGAGGATCCCTGGCGCGCGCTCGCCAGTGTGGTGTTGCGGCTGGCGGGCAGTCCGCTGCCGGCGGCGCTGGAACGGCCCCCGAGCTATGCTTGAACGCCGCCAACGCCGCCCGCAGGGTATCCGCATCAAGCGCCAATCCGGAGGACATCCATGAGCAAGAGCGTACTCATCCCCGTCGCCGATGGCTCCGAAGACATCGAAAGCGTAACCCTGATCGATGTGCTCCGCCGGGCCGAGGCGGAGGTAACCGTCGCCGCCGTGGGCGATTCCGCCACCATTACCGCCGCGCGCGGCACCCGGATCACCGCGGATGCACGACTGGATGACGTGATCGACCGCGACTATGACCTGATCGTGCTGCCCGGCGGCCGGGGCGGCGCCGAAGCCCTGCGCGACTGCCCGCCGCTCATCGAGCGCCTGAAACAGCAGCAAAACGCGGGCAAACTCTATGGCGCCATCTGCGCCAGTCCGGGCGTGGCGCTGGCGCCGCACGGCCTGCTCGACGATGTAGCCGCCACCGGCCATCCCGGCTTTCAGGACCCGCTGCCCCATCAGGACCGCGCACAGGAACGGGTGGTGCGCGACGGTCAGTGCCTGACCAGCCAGGGCCCGGGCACGGCGCTGGAATACAGCCTGGCCCTGGTGGAAGCGCTCTTCGGCGCCGACAAGCGCGAGCAGGTGGGCGCGCCTATGGTGCTGTAGCGCAGGAGCCTCATACGGTTTTCCCCTGTGCTAGGCTACGCACTTTGACGGCACCGGGATTCTCCATGGCACGCGACAGCACCGACACTTCCTCCATCAGCTTCACCGCCCTCTACACCGGGCAGGTATGGAATCAGAACGGGCTATCGGCGCCGGGCTTTGCCACGCCCCGGGGGCGGTTCTATTACCACGCCATGACGCCCTTCGAGTACATCGGCGGCAAGCTGGTGGGGGGCAATATCCGCACCTTCCTGCTGCAACGGCATCAGGTGATCGACGACCGGGTGGCGGACGCCATCGAAAACCGGGGCGTGACCCAGGTGCTGGAGATCGCCTGCGGGCTGTCACCGCGCGGCGCGCGCTTTGCCGAGCGCTACCCCGGCATTACCTATGTGGAAGCCGATCTGCCCGATATGGCCGCGCGCAAACACGCGCTGCTGCAACGCGAAGGGCGGCTCAGTGACCGCCATTATGTGGTCGATTGCAATATACTCGCGCGCGAAACGCCGGACTCGCTGGAAAAGGTGCTGTCGGATTTCGATCTGTCACAGCCGGTGCTGGTCGTCACCGAAGGACTGGTGAACTATTTCAACCTGGAAACCATCTCCGGGTTCTGGGAACGGCTGGCCCTGGCGCTGCACGCCTTCCCGCGTGGTCTCTATCTCGCCGACAACTATCCCCTCTATGACGACATGTCCTTTCTGCGCACGCTGCGCGCGCTGGGCAAGCTGCTGGGTTCGGTGTCACGCAGCCAGGTAAGTTTTCACTTTCACAGCGACGACGAGGCGCGTAACACCTTCATGAATCTGGGCTTCCAGCACGTGACCATTCATGATCCAGCGGATTTCTACGAACGGCTGTCCATTCCGCGCAGCCGGGGCCGCTCCTTTGTGCGCGTGATCGAGGGGGAGACGGAACAGCCTGCCGACCCGAGCTGAGTTTTCACGCCGCCGGACATCGTGCTGGAATCGCTTTTTCATACCGCTGTTGGGCTGCGGGCAGGTTTTCGCGCAGATGTTCGATGCGTGTGTCATGCGCCGGGTGGGTGGAGAGAAACTCCAGGGGTTGCCCGGAACCCGCCTCGGCCATGTTTTGCCACAGAGCCACACTTTCGCCGGGGCGGAATCCGGCCGCAGCCATGAGCAGCTGCCCCATTTCATCCGCTTCACGCTCGTGGGCACGGCTGAACGGGAGGGTGACGCCCAGTTTCGCGCCCAGCCCCAGAACCTGTAACACCTGCTCATTCTCCACTTCGCCGAAAAGCCCGATCAGCATGAGCGCGATCCGCAGCCCCAGCTTCTGGGTCAGGCGCTCATTGCCATGATCCGCCAGCAGATGCCCCACCTCGTGGCCGATGATCGCCGCCAGCTGGTCCGGCCCTTCGGCAACCCGGAGAATCCCCGCATGAATACCGATGCGCCCGCCCGGCAGGGCGAAGGCATTGGGCGTGGCGTTGTCGAAGACCACCACCTCCCACTGCTCGGGCACCCGGGCGCCGGGATACACGGACTCCACCTCATCCAGCACCCGGCGGGCGACACACTCCACCCGGGCACGCTGGTCCGGGTCCGAAATCGTGGTCCCTTCCTGCTTCATTCGGGCGAAGGCCCGCGCGCCCATATCGGCCATGACGGGATCCGGGACCAGGGCCAGCTGATCCCGGCCGGTGGGTGTCTTCTCGCATCCGGTGAGTGTCAGCAGGACAATGGTGGTAAGGAAACGCAACTTCAACTCGGGATCTCCCCGGGATCACAGGATCGGCCCGCAAACGGGGTTCATGCCTGGAAGCTTGCCGGACTCCGCAAGCACCCTCGGATGGGCGTGTGAACGGTTGCGGGCGCGGAATGATTCAGCCGTAGATGCGGCGGACCGCCGGGCGCTCATCCTTTTCCGGCGGCAAAAAATATTCGCGGTCGCGCAACAGATCGGCAAAGCGTTCGGCCTGCTTGATGTTGCCGTGCTTGAACAGGCACCGGATATAGCCCTCGCCTTCATAGTCAAAGGCCAGCAACTCCAGCTTGAGCTCCGGTGTGTCCATGTACAGGGTGCAATCCCGGGCGTGGTCCGCCAGCGAAAAACCGGGTTGTTCCAGCTTGATCAGACACCCGAAGAAGTTGATATCCATCACCGTCACCGCCTGATCAAAACGGAACTGATCACCCACCCGGGACTCACTCACCATGCGCCCGCGCGGATTGCCCGGAATCAGACGTTCGCTGCGCCGACGTTCAATGGTCTGGCTGCAGCCCTTGGGCATGAGCCGGATGCCCTCCACCTGTTCCAGTGACTGACCCCGCAGGAAGGTGGAAAACAGATTCAGCGACACCTCGCGCTTTTCCAGCTGAGGCAGATGATCCGCACCCTTGACCAGCACGAACTGCGCATTGGGGCATTGATCGGCAAAGCTGGCGTTCTCCCAGGGCAGCGTGAAGCTGTCGTATTCGCCCGTCATCACCAGGGTATCGCATTCGGGATAGCCGATCATGCCCTCCACGGACAGCAACCGCCGGCCGTTAATGGTGTACCGGGCCTGTTCGTTTTCCGTCAGGGACTTCATCTGCTTGTAGAACAGCCGCCGGGCCGTGGGCGTGATGCCGGTTTCCTTCAGATGCATGTAATTGACCAGATAGAGCACCACGGCCTGGCTGAACTCGTCCATGCGCCCCTGCTCCAGCACCCGGGCGGATTCGTCCACCAGCATGCGCCAGCTCTTGCGCGGGCGCGTGACAATGCCGGCGACGATAAGCTTTTCCGTCAGGTGCGGATACTTGTAGGCAAAGGTACTGGCAATGGCCGAGCCCAGGGACAGGCCCATGAGATGCACCTTGTGCAGACCGGTTTCGGCGACAAAGCCATAGAGCAGATCGGCGAGATCCTCCATGCCCAGATCCGGGGCGAGCTGATCATTGTCCCCCAGCGACGGCAGATCGATCAGAATGACCGGGAAGTCGTCGTAGATGCACTCCACGCAGTACTTGTAGGAAGTGAAGTTCTGAAAGGCACCGCCGACCACCAGCAGGGCGGGTTTGTCCACATTCTCGGGCCGGGAGAACGGCAGATAATCGATCTTCCACCGATCATCCACCCAGAGAGTACGCGGCTCGGCCTTGATTGCCCCCCGGGAATAGGCGATGTAGTCGATGTTCATGATTCTGGCCTCCGCTGGCACAGCGCTTGTTTTTCTGCTTTTGCCGCTTCGGCGGAACGGCAGGATCCGGTTTCATCATACACAAGTCGCCGGAAACCGGGGATTTACGATTGTTACCAATTTGGTGGCGTGCGTAAACGCCCACCGATGCCCACCCGGCGGCGGGCGCGGGGCCGAACGCTGGCCGCCCCCGCCCCGATGCGGGTTATAATCGCGCTCTTTCAGGCGCAACCAGGGCCGAACCCCATGGATATACAGCAGTACATGAACACGGTGGGCACCAGCGCCCGCACCGCATCCCGGGCCATGACCCGCGCCAGCGCCGGCGACAAGAATCGGGCTCTGCAGGCCATTGCCGAGGCCCTGCACGCCGACCGCGAGGCCATCCTCGAGGCCAACCAGCATGACCTGGAGCAAGCCCGCCAGGGTGAGCTGGACGCGGCCCTGGTGGACCGGCTGGAGCTCACCGCCGGGCGTTTCGATGACATGGTGGCAGGCCTGGAGCAGGTGGCCGCGCTGCCCGACCCGGTGGGCGCCATCACAGACCTGAATTACCGGCCCAGCGGCATCCAGGTGGGGCGCATGCGCGTGCCCCTGGGCGTGGTCGGCATTATTTACGAATCCCGGCCCAATGTAACCGTGGATGCCGCCGCGCTCTGCCTGAAATCCGGTAACGCCGCCATACTGCGCGGCGGCTCCGAGGCCCTGCGTTCCAACCAGGCCATTGCCGCCTGTGTGCGCCGGGGGCTGACCGAAGCGGGCCTGCCGGAAGACGCGGTCCAGGTGCTCGACACGTCCGACCGCGACGCCGTGGGCGAGCTCATCGGCCATCCCGACTACGCAGACGTGATCGTGCCGCGCGGCGGCAAGGGGCTGATCGAGCGCATCAGCCGCGACGCCCGGGTTCCGGTGATCAAGCATCTGGACGGCAACTGCCACGTCTACATTGATGATCAGGCCGATCTCGACAAGGCGGTGCGCATCGCGGTAAACGCCAAGACCCAGCGCTACGGCACCTGCAACACCCTGGAAACCCTGCTGCTCGCGCGCGAAGTCGCCGGACGCGTGCTGCCGGAACTGGCGGACCAGTACCGGCAGGCGGGCGTGGAACTGCGCGGTTGTGATGAATCCCGGGCGCTGGTGCCGGACATGGCCGCCGCGAGTGAAACGGACTGGGCGGAGGAATACCTGGCGCCGGTGCTGGCCGTGCGCGTTGTGACCGACCTGGATGAAGCCATGGACCATATCCGGAGCTACGGCTCCGGCCATACGGAGAGCATTGTCACCGAACACTACAGCCGCGCCCGGCGCTTTCTCGCCGAAGTGGATTCCAGTTCGGTCATGGTCAACGCCTCCACACGCTTCGCCGACGGCTTTGAGTACGGCCTGGGCGCGGAAATCGGCGTGTCCACGGACAAGCTCCACGCCCGCGGTCCGGTGGGCCTGGAGGGGCTGACCAGCCAGAAATGGGTGGTACTGGGCGATGGCGAGATCCGGCAATGACCACCGCCGGCGCTGCGGAGACGCACCCGCTGGTGCTCTTCGGCGGCACCTTCGACCCGGTTCATGAGGCGCATCTGCGGTGTGCGCGGGCGGTATCGGACCAGTTCGACCATTGCCCCGTCTATCTGCTGCCCAATGCTGTACCGCCGCACCGCACCCAGCCTCATACCTCCGGCGAGCACCGGCGGGCCATGCTGAAGCTCGCCTGTGTCGACGATCCGCGGCTGCGCGTCGACGACCGGGAACTGCGCCGCACCGGCCCCTCCTGGACCCTGGACACGCTGCGCGAATACCGCGCGGAAATCGGCGACCGGCCGCTGATCTTTCTGCTGGGCGCGGACAGCTATGCGCAATTGCACCACTGGCGGGACTGGCGGCATTTCCCGGATTACTGTCATCTCGCCGTCGCGCCCCGGCCGGGCGCGCCCGGGCCGACACCCTCCGTGGAAGAAGCTTTCCCGCCGGCCCGCAAGCCGGCGGAACTGCTGCAAAGCCCGGCGGGCCGGGTCCTGCTGCTCGAGGGCCCGGAGTTGGACATCGCGGCCACGCATGTACGCACGGCCCTGCAGCAAGGCTCGCACATGGACACCCGGATCCCGCCCGCTGTGCTGGACTATATCCGGCGATACGGGCTTTACACCCGCGCCTGAAAAAAACGCCACCATGCTTTTCCCGGAGGGGGGCGGTGACGGTAGAATGAAACCTGATTTGCGGGACCGAAAAAGACCGACTGCATGACAAACCCCAACACCGAGCTGCTGCCACGGGTACTGCAAGCCCTGGAGGATCTCAAGGCGCGCAATGTCGCCACCCTCGATGTGCGCGACGTCACCTCTGTCACCGATACCATGGTCATCGCCAGCGGCACCTCGGGTCAGCATGCCAAGGCCATTTCCGATCACCTGGTGGAAACCATGAAGGACCAGGGCCATGAGCCGCTGGGCGTGGAAGGCAAGGAAACCGCCGACTGGATTCTGGTGGATCTGGGGGATGTGCTGGTCCATGTCATGTCGCCCGCCTCGCGTGAATTCTATGATCTGGAACGGCTGTGGAGCATGCCCGCGGACACCCGGGACAGTGCCCGGGAGGAATCCTGAGTGCGCATCCACGTGCTCGCCATGGGCACACGCATGCCCGACTGGGTGGAGCAGGGATTCAGCGAATACCGCAAACGACTGCCGGGCGAGATGCGCCTGGAACTGGAAGAAATCCCGCTGCCCAAACGCGGACGCAATGCCGACCCGACCACGCTGGTCGAGCAGGAAGCGCAGCTGTTGCGCAAACGGCTGGGCAAGCTGGAACAGGCTTACAAGGTGGCGCTGGACGCCAGTGGGCACGCACACGACACCCGGGGTCTGGCACGACAACTGGACGCGCTGCGCCCCCGGGGGCAGTCGCTGGCCCTGCTGGTGGGCGGACCCGACGGACTGGCCCGGGAGCTGATCGGCGAAATGGATGCGGTCTGGTCCCTGTCCCGGCTGACGCTGCCACATCCGCTGGTGCGCGTGGTTCTGGCGGAACAACTCTATCGTTGCTGGAGTCTGATTCAGGGTCATCCCTACCACCGGTAAGTCCATGACCCCTGTTCGAGGAACCGGTTGAAAAACGAACGCCTGAAATTCAAGGATCATCTTGCCGAGAGCCGCATCTTCAATGCGCGCCTGCTGGTATGTGTCGTTGTGGTCGTGCTTCTCATGGGGCTGCTTTTCGCCCGCATGGTCTGGCTGCAAGGCGTACAGCACGAACGCTACCACAGCCTGTCGGACGAAAACCGCATCCAGACCCGAGCCATCAAACCGCCGCGCGGGCTGATCCGGGACCGCGACGGACGCATTCTGGCCGACAACCAGCCCACCTTTTCCGTGTCCCTGGTGCCGGAACAGATCGAGGACATGGAACAAACCCTGAACGCGCTGGAACAACGGATCGATCTGTCGGAACAGGATCGCCAACAGTTCCGTTCGCGCCTGAACAACCCGCGCCGGCCCTTCGAACCCATTCCGTTGCGCAGCCGCCTCACGGAAGCGGAAATCGCGCGTCTGGTCGTAGCCCGCCACCGCTATCCGGGCCTGCGCGTGGACGCCGAAGCCATTCGTCATTACCCGCACGAAGAAATGCTGTCCCACCTGGTGGGCTATGTGAACCGGATCAGCGCCCAGGATCTGCGTTCCATGACCCGCGCGCAGCGCGCGGACTACACCGGGTCCAACTTTTACGGCCGCACGGGCGTGGAGAGTTTTTACGAGGACCGGCTGCACGGCACCCCCGGCTCCCGGCAGGTGGAAACCAACGCGCGCGGGCGCGTGCTGCGCGTAGTGGACGAACAACCCCCGCAAGCCGGCGAGGATCTGACCCTGGCGCTGGACCTGGAAGTCCAGCGCGCCGCCTGGCGCGCGCTGGGCGAGCGCCGCGGTGCCGTGGTGGCGCTCGATCCACGGGATGGCGGAGTGCTGGCTTTCGTCAGCCGGCCGGGCTTTGAAACCAATCGTTTTGTGACCGGCATTTCCAACCAGGCATACCAGCAATACCGTAATGATCTGGACAAGCCGCTGTTCAACCGCGCCGCCCACGGGCAATACCCGCCCGGCTCCACCATCAAGCCCTTTCTGGGCCTCGCCGGTGTGGTGACCGAGACCACGGACTGGGACTACACCATCGACGACCCGGGCCACTTCAGCCTGGAAGACGACCCACGCGTGTACCGGGACTGGAAACGCGGCGGCCATGGCAAGGTGGATCTACACAAGGCCGTGGTGCAATCCTGTGATACCTATTTTTATGAGCTGGGCTTCGATCTGGGCATCGACCGCATCCATGAACACCTGACGCGCTTCGGTCTGGGCCGGCCCACGGGCATTGATCTGCCCGGCGAGAGCCCCGGCATTGTACCCTCGCGCGAGTGGAAACAGCGCGAACGCGGCAGCAGCTGGTACCACGGCGATACCATCAACTCCAGTATCGGCCAGGGCTTCATGCTGGCCACGCCCTTGCAACTGGCCCAGGCCACGGCCCTGTTCGCCCGCCGGGGCGAGCCCATGGTGCCGCACCTGGCGGGCCGCCCCCACCGCGAACCGCCACTGCGCAACCCGCTGCAGCCGGACAATCCCGAACACTGGGAACGCATGAGCGCGGCCATGGAAGCGGTGGTCCATGGCCGCAAGGGGACCGCCCGGGTGGTGGGCCAGCAGGCGCAATACCGCATAGCCGGCAAGACGGGCACCTCCCAGGTGTTCTCCGTGCCCGAGGATGAGGAATACAACGAGGAGGAGCTGGAAGAACGGCTGCACGACCACGCCCTGTTCATATCCTATGCCCCGGCCGACAACCCGGCCATCGCCGTGGCCGTGCTGGTGGAAAACGGCTCGCACGGCGGCTCCACCGCCGGCCCGGTGGCCCGGGCCACCATGGACGCCTGGTTGCTGAATGATCAGGGCGAGCTTTCCGTTCCCCCGACCTTCGCGGAGCGCTGATCATGGAATACCAGCGTCAGTTACCACCGCAATATCAGAGTCAGCCCCAGCAGGGTCTGCTGTTCCGGCTCCATCTGGATGCGCCCCTGCTGGCCGCGCTCCTGGTGCTGACCGCGCTGGGACTGCTGGTGCTCTATTCGGCGGCCGACCAGGGCATGGCCATGATGACGCGCCAGGGCGTACGTTTGGCGGTGGGCTTCGGCCTGCTTGCGGTTCTGGCTCAGATCCCGCCGCGCACTTATCGCTTCTGGTCGCCCGCGGCCTATGGTGCCGGCCTGGCGCTGCTGGTGCTGGTGCTGGTGCTGGGCGCCCGGGCACAGGGGGCGCAACGCTGGTTGAATGTCTTCGGTGTTTTCCACTTTCAGCCCACCGAAATCATGAAAGTGGCTGTGCCCGCCATGGTCGCCTGGTACTTCAGTACACGCAGCCTGCCGGCTCGTGGCCGGGATATCGTGGTAGTGCTGGTGCTGATCCTGACCCCGAGCGCGCTGATCGCCATGCAGCCGGATCTGGGCTCGTCCTTGCTGATCGCCGCGTCGGGCCTGATCGTACTCTTCCTCGCGGGGCTGTCCTGGCGGCTGATCAGCGCCACCCTGGTGCTGGTCCTGATTGCCGCGCCGCTGATGTATTTCTTCGTGCTCCACGACTACCAGCGCCAGCGTGTGGATACCTTCCTCAATCCGCAGTCCGACCGGCTCGGGGCGGGCTGGAACATCATTCAGTCCCAGACCGCCATCGGCTCCGGCGGACTCACGGGCAAGGGCTGGCTCAACGGCACCCAGTCGCGACTGGACTTCCTCCCGGAAAGCACCACGGACTTCATCCTGGCGGTTCTGGGCGAAGAGCAGGGACTGCTGGGCGTGACGGTGCTGATCGCGCTCTATCTGGTCATCCTCGGGCGCTGCTTCTGGATCAGTGCGCACGCGCAGGATACCTACAGCCGATTGCTGGCCGGCGCGTTCACGGTCACCTTTTTCATCTATATTTTCGTCAACATGGGCATGGCCTCGGGACTGTTACCTGTGGTGGGTATACCATTGCCCCTGATCAGCTACGGTGGTTCGTCGCTTGTTACGCTGCTGGCGGCTTTCGGTATGCTGATGTCCATTCACACGCACCGGAAATTGCTGGGTACCTGAATGCTGTACATCCTGGGTGTTCCCGTTCGCCTGATCCTGGTGACCCTGCTCGCCGTGGGCGTGTTGCTGCCCGGCACGGGCGTTCTTGCCGGGTCGGGCTACGCCGACCATGCCGACGCCGGTGCCTTCATGGACGAGCTGGAAGCCCGGGGTCTGGACCGCGATTATGTCCGCGAGCTGCTCGCCGATGCCGAACGCAAGGACAGCATCCTCGAGGCGATTGCCCGGCCGGCGGAGAAGACGCTGACCTGGGGCGAGTACCGGCAGATCTTCATCCAGCCCGACCGGATTGCGCAGGGTGAGCAATTCTGGCGCGAACACCGGGAACTGCTGAAACGCGCGGAATCGGAATACGGCGTGTCGCGCTATATCATTACGGCCATTCTGGGCGTGGAAACCCGCTACGGCCGGCACAAGGGCAGTTACCGGGTACTCGACGCCCTGGCCACCCTGGGTTTTGATTATCCGCCGCGCGCGCAGTTCTTCCGCAAGCAATTGCGCGCCTTTTTGCTCATGGAAGAAGACGCGGGCATTGATGCGGGCAGCCTCAAAGGGTCCTATGCCGGCGCCATGGGCTATCCGCAATTCATTCCCACCAGTTACCGCGCTTATGCCGTGGATTTCAACGACGATGGCAGGACGGATCTGGTGCACACCATAGCCGATGCCATCGGCAGCGTGGCCAACTATTTTGCGGAACACGGCTGGCGGGACAATCTGCCCGTGGCCGCGCGAGCCCGTGTATCGGGCGAGGACTACAAAAACGTCTTCAGCAAGGCCATGAAGCCCTCGACTACGCTGGGCAAGCTGCGTGAGCGGGGCGTTACTCCGGTGCGCTGCGACGGCGCCGCCATCCCCAGCCCGCATTGCTTCCAGCTGCCCGACGATACCCGGGTGGCACCACTGCATCTGGAAGGCGAACACGGCAGTGAATTCTGGCTGGGCACGAAAAACTTCTATGTGATTACGCGCTATAATCACAGTCCGCTCTACGCCATGGCCGTGTATCAACTGGCCCGGGCACTGGAACAACGCATCGGGGAGACCGGGTCATGAAACACGGCGGCTGGCTGTTCATCGGGTTGCTGGCACTCATCAGCGGCTGCGTTACAACGCCGGGCTCGGATCGGTACAGTCAGGACCGCGACAGCGCACCCGAGCACCGGCCCGACCCCTCGGAGCTGGTCAATCCGGAGCCCGTCCCCGAACCGCTGAGCGAATACGGCAATCCGGAAACCTATGAAGTACGCGGGCGTACCTATCGGGTGCTGGACAACGCGGAAGGTTACAGCGCCGAGGGACAGGCGTCCTGGTACGGCGAAAAGTTTCATGGTCACCGCACCTCCAGCGGCGAGCCCTACGACATGTACAAGCTCACCGCCGCACACAAGACCCTGCCCCTGCCCACCTGGGCGCGGGTGACCAATCTGGACAACAACAAGTCCACCATTGTCCGGATCAATGACCGGGGACCTTTCCATCCGGACCGGATCATCGATCTGTCCTGGGCGGCGGCGGTGAAGCTCGACATTGCCGATCACGGTACCGGCCGGGTCCATGTAAAGGCACTGACACCGCGCTCCGAACCCGAACCGGGTGCTCCGTCCGGGGAATCGGACGATGCGCCCCCGAAGGGCCTCTATCTCCAGGCCGGTGCCTTCAGCGACAAGGGGCGGGCCCGGGACCGGGTGAGCCGCCTGGTGGAACACATCAGCGCCCCCGTGGCCCTGCGCCCGGGCGCTGATATCTATCGGGTCTGGGTGGGGCCCTTCGATTCAGAGCCGGCCCGTGCGCGCATTCGCCGGAATCTGGAAGCCGCCGGTTTCGTCGAGCTGCTAGCCGTTACACCCTGAGAATTTGCTAGAATCGCGCTCGCTGTTCCACGAACCGGAGTGGAACTCATGTCGGGGAACCCGCGGACCATGGCTGAACTGCAACACAACGGCGACCTGACAGGTGTGGCCGACGAGCTGACCCTGCTCGCGCGCCGCGCAAGTCCCTACCAGCTGATCGAGATCGTGCGCCATCCGGTCTATGGCGCCCAGCTGATTCTCGACCATGATCTGCAGATTTCGGAATCGGACTTTGCCTATAATACCGCCCTGTGTGCGGCGGTCATGACCCTGCCGGCGTGCCGCCACATCGCCATTCTCGGCGGCGGCGACGGGGGCGTGCTCAACGAACTGCTGCGCGCCGGTGAACGCACGGGCAAACGCGCGGAATGCGTCACCATGGTCGATATTGATGCGGACGTCATGGCGCTGTGCGAGCGTTTCATGCCCACCTTCTGCGGCAATGCCTTCCGGCATGCGAACGCCCAAATCATCGTGGGCGACGCCCTGGCGTGGCTGGAGCAGGCGCGCGAACTCGACGCCGTCATCTATGATCTGACCATGGACCCCATCCGCGACGACATGACCCGTCCGGAGTTTATCCGGCACTGGCTCGCGGCGGTCAAACAGGCGCTGCGACCCGGCGGCGTGATCAGCCTGCAGGCCTGTGGCGACAACGAACCCGAGCGCGAGACGCTGCTGACGGAACTGCGCCACAGTATCGATGACCAATTTCGTGATCGGCGTGAACAGGAGGTTATGATTCCCTCCTTCGGCGAACACTGGACCTTTATGGCGGCGTGGAACTGACGCCGTCGCACGACATCATCAAGGGAAACCGCCATGACCATTCGAGCCTACCGGCTTCTGTTCAGCCTGCTCTTGCTGCCCATGCTGGCGGGCGCGGCCTCCGTGCCCAAGCCCCCGCAGATCGAGGCCAGCGCCCATCTACTCATGGACGCCGCCAGCGGCCAGGCCATTGTGGAGCACAACGCGGACGAGCCCATGCCCCCGGCCAGTCTGACCAAGATGATGACCATCTATGTCACGGCCGAGGAAATCAAGAGCGGCGACATCAACCTGGATGACGAGGTGCCCATCAGTGTGAATGCCTGGCAGATGGGGGGCTCACGCATGTTCCTGCGGGAGGGCACGCGCGTGCCCCTGCGGGATCTGCTGCGCGGGGTCATGGTCCAGTCCGGCAACGACGCCAGTGTAGCGCTGGCCGAACATGTTGCCGGCAGCGAGGATGCCTTTGCCGATCTGATGAATCACCATGCGCAGGAACTGGGCATGGACAACACGCATTTCGTCAATGCCACCGGCTGGCCCGCCGAGAACCACTACGCCTCGGCGCGGGATATGGCCAAACTGGCCCGGGCCATTATCCGCAAGCATCCCGACACCTACGAAATCTATTCGCAGAAAAGCTTTACCTACAACGGCATCAAACAGAACAACCGCAACATGCTGCTCTGGCGCGATCCCTCCGTAGACGGGCTCAAGACCGGCCATACCGAGGAAGCGGGCTATTGTCTGGTCAGCTCGGCCCAGCGCGACGATATGCGCCTGATCTCCGTGGTCATGGGCACCGAATCCGAAAAGGCGCGCGCGCGCGAGTCCATGAAACTGCTCACCTACGGCTTTCGCTTTTTCGAGACCTATCAGGCTTATGCCGCCGATGACGTGCTCACGCGCGAGCGCATCTGGATGGGCGCTGCCGACGAACTCCCCCTGGGGTCCACCGAGCCACTGGTGGTCACCATCCCCGAGGACAGCCATGATCAGCTCAACGCGGAAATGACCGTGGACGAGGATATTCGCGCCCCCGTGAAAAAGGGTGACCGCTATGGCACCGTCACCATCAAACTGGACGGGGAAACCCTGCTGGAACGGCCCCTGGTGGCACTCGAAAGCGTCGAAGAAGGGGGGTTGTTCTCCCGTCTCTGGGATCATGTCGTGCGCTTCTTCATGAGTCTGTTGCAGTAATGGACACGGTTTATCTCGACGGCGCATTGGTGAAAGCGGACGAGGCGCGGATCTCGCCGCTGGACCGCGGATTTCTCTTTGCCGATGGCATTTATGAAGTTATCCCGGTCTATGGGGGCACGCCCTTCCGGTTAACGGATCACCTGGCGCGTCTGGAACGTTCCCTGGCCGCCGTCGAGATAGACAATCCCCGGGACCGGGAGCAATGGCAGGCCCTTTTTGATGAACTCATCCGCCTTAACGGCGGCGGCAATCAGGCGCTGTACCTTCAGATCACCCGGGGCGCGGCCAAAGGCCGCGACCACGGTTTCCCCAGCGCACCCCTGGAACCCACCGTCTTTGTCATGAGCCTGCCGGTGAGCGTACCTGCCGCGGACACACCGGATTCCGCCACGGGTGTGGCCGCCGTCACGCGGGACGACATTCGCTGGTCGCGCTGCGACATCAAGTCCGTGTCCCTGCTGCCCAATATCCTGCTGCGCCAGCAGGCGCTGGAAGCGGGCGCTTCCGAGGCCATCCTGGTTCGCGACGGTTTTGTCACCGAAGGCTCGGCCAGCAATGTCTTCGTGGTGAGCGAAGACGGCATTGCCACGCCCCCGCGCAGTCACGCCATTCTGGGCGGCATTACGCGCGATCTGGTCCTGGAGCTTTGCCACGAACACGGTTTGCCCGCCGCCGAACGCGAGGTCCCCGAATCGGAGCTGCGCCGCGCCCGCGAGATCTGGCTGACCAGCTCCACGAAAGAAGTGGTACCCGTGGTCACCCTCAACGGCGCGCCCGTGGGGGAAGGCCGGCCGGGCGACCAATGGAAACAGCTGGCGCGCCACTATGTGGATTTCAAGCGGCATCTTTGCGGGCTGGATTGAAAACCAACCCGGAAAAACCACAGAGGCCACAGAGAGCACAGAGAAGTAGGCTTTCCGGTTTCCGTGCTAGACGACGCTACGACCAGCTTTCGCCGTGATGAAGGGCCTTTTTTTACTCGAACCCTTCGTCTGCTCGCTCGCCGAGAAGCGTCCCGACCTGCCGCCGGAACACGGCCTGAGAAGTGAGGACCAGGAATGCGGGATGCGTTGTTATGCTGAAAGACTGATACCATAAAACCATGGAACATCAAGACCATCAGGACCCGTGGGAATTCCCCCACGAAATGAAGCTCAAGGTCATGGGGCCCAAGGACTCGCCCCTGGAGGCAGCCGTGGTGGAGATCCTCAATGAGCATCTGGAGGATTTCGATCCGGAACGGCATATGGGCCTGACCGAGAGCGGCAAGGGTAATTACATCTCGCTCACATGCCATGTGGTTATGCGCGACAAGGAGCAGCTGCTCGCCATTTACCAGAAACTCAACGACTGCCCGCACAGCCGGATGGTGTTATAGGTGCGAGGGCCGAGGCGCGAGGAGCGAGCTTCTGGTTGCTCGCTCCTCGCGCCTAGCTCCTCGCTCCTTACTTTTTGCGCCTTGCTCCTCTTGCGGATGCAGCCGATAATGCTCTCATGAACAGTCCCGCCGCCGTCCGGCGCTTCGAGCGCATCGACTACGAATCCTGCTGGGCCGCCATGAAGGCCTTCACCGAGGCACGCGGGCCGGAGGCCGGCGACGAGTTCTGGGTACTGGAACATCCGCCGGTTTTCACCCTGGGCCAGGCGGGCAAAGCCGAACATGTGCTCATGCCGGGTGACATCCCCATCGTGAATTCCGACCGCGGCGGTCAGGTAACCTACCACGGCCCGGGTCAGACCGTGATCTATCCGTTGCTGGATCTCCGCCGTCACGGGATCGGGGCACGGGAGCTGGTTTCACGCGTTGAGAACGCCGTAATCGCCATGCTGGCCAATTACGGCATCGACGCAGTCACGCACGACGGAGCGCCCGGGGTTTACGTCGACGGGGCCAAGATTGCTTCGCTGGGTCTGCGCATCCGGCGCGGGCGCAGTTATCACGGCCTGGCCTTGAACCGCGAGCTGGATCTGGAAGACAGCTTCGGTCGGATCAATCCCTGCGGCCATGCCGGCCAGGCGGTGACCTCGCTGGCCCGGCTGGGCGTGGATCCCGACCGCGAGAAGGCGGAAAACGCTCTGCTGATGGCGTTGGGAGAAGAGTTCGGTGTGTCGGACTGGACCCAAGCCAGCGGGCTGCCTGAATGTTATACTAAATCCGTACATGATCTTACGCAGGAGTCCTCATGAGTAGCGCTCATCCGGCCAAGCGGCGAGTTGCCCAGGGCGAGAAGCTGCGCGGCGCCGAGAAAGTCCGCGCCATTCCCATGGTCGAGGAACGGGAATCGTCCGGCGTCCAGCGCAAGCCCGACTGGATTCGCGTGCGCGTGCCGTCCGGCGGCCAGGTGCAGAAGGTCAAGCAGATGATGCGCCAGCAGAAGCTGGCCACGGTCTGCGAGGAAGCGGCCTGCCCCAACCTGCCCGAATGTTTCGGCGGTGGCACCGCCACCTTCATGGTCATGGGCGAGATCTGCACGCGCCGCTGCTCCTTCTGTGACGTGGGCTTTGGCCGGCCCAATGCGCTTGACCCGGACGAACCGCGCCATCTGGCCGAGAGCGTACGCGACATGGGGCTGAATTTCGTGGTGATCACGTCCGTGGACCGCGATGATCTGTCCGACGGTGGCGCCCAGCACTTTGTCGACTGCATCCGCGAAGTACGGTCGACCAGTCCGGAGGCGAAAATCGAGATCCTGACGCCGGACTTCCGGCCCTGTATCGACACGGCCCTGGATCTGCTCACCGCCGACGCGCCGGACGTGTTCAACCACAACATCGAGACGGTACCGCATCTGTACAAATGGGCCCGGCCCGGCGCGAAGTACCACCACTCGCTGGAACTGCTGCGACGCTTCGGCGAACGCCGTCCGGACGTGCCCACCAAATCGGGTATCATGGTGGGCCTGGGCGAGACCAATGAGCAGGTGCTGGAAACCCTGCAGGATCTGCGCGATCACGACGTCAACATGGTCACCATCGGCCAGTACCTGCAGCCCAGTGAACACCACGCGCCCGTGGACCGCTTTGTGCATCCGGACGAATTCCGCATGTTCTCGGAGGAAGGGCGCAAGATGGGCTTCCATTCCGTTTCGTCCGGGCCCATGGTGCGCAGCTCCTATCATGCGGACCGGCAGTTCGCCGGCGAGGATGTGGGCGTGCCGGAAGCCGGCAAGTGGACCCCCGAAGCCAGTTGACAGGCCAGGCGAAAGTCGCGAGCAATTCGCGAAGGGCGCATCGGCGCCCTTTTCTTTGTGCTGATTTCACTGCAGGCACCCACATCAAAGGTGATTGAAATCAGCACCAAGTCTAGTGTCCCGTCAAAAAAGGGCAACGATGAGTGTGGGCCAGCCTGAAAGCCTGAGCCCGCAAGGGGTTTTTCAACAGCCTGGCGGCCGTGGGCCGACCATGGCACGGAGCAATCAAGGCCCCCTCAGGCTTTCCTTGCGATAACGCGCCTGCCGTGCCGCCCCTCCTTTCTGGATTCCGGACCATTACAACCAGGACCTGATCAGGGATAATGGTCCTTCTTCATGGCGGGGTCGGAACATGCCGGACAGCGTCTTTGTTCAGATCGGCATCATTCTGGGACTGGCGGTAGCCGGCGGCATTCTGGCCCGGCTCTTCCGTCAGCCGTTGATCGTGGTCTTCATCGCCGTGGGGATCCTGCTGGGTCCGTCCGGACTGGGCATGGTCACCCATACCAGCGAGATCGAGCTCTTCGCGCGTCTGGGCATCGCCCTGCTGCTGTTCGTGGTGGGCCTGAAACTGGATCTGCATGTCATCCGCACCGTGGGACCAGTGGCCCTGGTATCCGGGCTCGGTCAGGTCATCTTTACCTCCATCATCGGCTATCTGATCGGGCTGCTGCTGGGGCTGTCGCACATGGCCGCCATTTATGTGGCCGTGGCGCTAACTTTTTCCAGCACCATCATCATCGTCAAGTTGCTCTCGGACAAGCGCGAGGTGGATGCCCTGCACGGACGGATTGCGGTGGGCTTTCTGATCGTGCAGGACATTGTGGTGGTGCTGGTCATGATCGGACTCACCGCCTTCGGGCAGGCCGATGGCGAAGACGTGAACATGGGCCGGGAAGTGCTCACCATCCTGGCCAAGGGCGCGGTCATGCTCGTCGCCGTGGCCGCGCTGATGCGCTATGTGCTGCCTGCGTTGCTGCATTTTCTGGCCCGTTCGTCGGAACTGCTCATGCTGTTCGCCATCGCCTGGGCCATTCTGGGCGCGGCGGCCGGCGACGCCCTGGGCTTCAGCAAGGAGGTGGGCGCCTTTCTCGCCGGCATTTCCATCGCTTCCACACCCTGGCGGGATCAAATCGCCGCGCGTCTGGTGAGCATGCGCGATTTTCTGCTGGTGTTTTTCTTCATCGATCTGGGCGCGAGTCTGGAGCTCAACACCCTGGGCGCTCAGCTCCTTCCGGCAATGGTCTTTTCGCTGTTCGTGCTGATCGGCAACCCCTTTATCGTCATGGCGATCATGGGTGTCATGGGCTATCGCAAGCGCACCGGTTTTCTGGCCGGGCTGACCGTGGCCCAGATCAGCGAATTCTCCCTCATCCTGGCCGCCATGGGACTGACCCTGGGCCATCTGGATCAGCAGACCGTGGGCCTGATCACCCTGGTGGGGCTGATCACCATCAGCCTGTCCACCTACATGATCCTCTATTCCCACCAACTCTATCAGTGGCTGGCCCCCTGGCTGTCCATCTTCGAACGCCAGGTTACCTACCGCGAGGGCGACGCCCATGGCGCGGACGAAGACGTGGATGTATTGCTGATCGGACTGGGCCGCTTTGGCACGGCTCTCGCCGAGAGTCTGCGCGACCGTGACTGCCGTCTGCTGGCAGTGGACTTTGATCCGGAAACCGTGCGCAATCATGCCCGCCGGGGCTATCGCGTGCACTATGGTGACGCCGAGGATCCGGAATTCATCGCGTCCCTGCCGTTGTCGCGTATACGCTGGGTCGTCAGCACGGTGCGCAACGACTCCATCAACCAGATGCTGTTGCACGCCCTGCGCCAGCAGGACTATGCGGGCAAGGTGGCGCTGACTACAGCGGGCCAGAGGAATGTACGCCGGCTCCAGAATGAGGGCGTGGACCTGGTACTCATCCCCTATACCGATGCGGCCCGGGAAGCAGCGGCGCGTCTGGCGCCCGAGCACGAAACCCCGCCCCCGGATGCCGCACCTTCGGCAGGAGGCCCACAATGAACCGATTCCGCAACATCTTGCAGGTCGTTGACACTTCCGCGGAACCGGAAAAGTCGGTTGGGCGCGCGGTCATCCGGGCAAAAGAGCACCGGGCCAAATTGCGCATTCTGGATGTGGTGCCGACGCCACCCACGGCGGGGCTGCTGCCCTCTGGTGATACGCACATTGACCCCCGGATCGAACTGATCAACGAAAGACAGCGGCAACTGCAAGCGCTGGTCCGCGATTACAACGAACCGCCGGATATTCAGATCGAGGTTCGAACAGGCCGGCGTTTTCTGGAAGTCATTGGGTCCGTGTTGCGTCACGAACACGATCTGGTCATCAAAGCCGCCGACGATCCCGACTGGACGGACCGGCTCTTCGGCAGCGACGACATGCATCTGCTACGCAAATGCCCCTGCCCCGTACAACTGGAAAAACCCGGCCCCCCGGCCAGCCCCGGGTGCATCATGGCCGCTGTGGACTTCGACCCTTTCGATCCCGACGCCACGCAGATCCAGCTGAATCAGCGCATTCTCGAGCTGGCGTCAACGGAGGCATTACTCACGGGCGCGGAACTGCATGTGCTTCACGTCTGGAACGCGCCGGCCGAAGGTCTGTTGCAGCGCTGGAGCCCGGACCCGGTGGCCGCACGCAGCGAATATCTGGGCAGCCTCCATGCGCGCCACCGGGATCATTTCGAGCAGATGCGACAGGAGCTGCACGCACGCCTGCAAGCCCAAGACGGCAGCGACGTCGTGCCCCGGTTCCATCTGCTTCAGGGCTCGCCCGTGACCATACTGCCCCGGCAGGCCCGGGAGCTGAACGCGGATCTGGTGGTCATGGGCACACTCGCACGTACCGGCATCAGCGGGCTCTTCATGGGCAACACGGCCGAAGCGGTACTGGATCAGCTTGGGTGTTCCGTGTTGGCGATCAAACCAGCAGGTTTCCGCTCGCCCGTTCGCGTGGAGGAAGAGGAATAAGACAAGCCCCTTTCGGAGCCAGAGAGGGCCTCGATCTCCGAACAAGACCGGCACAGGTGCGGGCAGGCGGTTCAAAGCCCGGTTGTGAACTCAGGGTTTCACCAGCCTGCTAGTGTCCCGTCCGGGTAATTCGTTACATTTCTGCGTAAATCTGCGCGCCTTGCTCTCAACGCGCTTGGAAGCTCAGAAAATGAACGAATTACCCGGACGGGACACTAGGCAATCGTCAGAAACGGCACCAGGGTAATAAACAGCAAACCGCCCACCAGAACCAGCGTGGCCAGCACACCAATGGGATGTTGTTTGATGCGGGAACCGAAGGACGCGGCCGTGCCGGCCTCCACCTCCTCCCGGTATTCCGCTCGCTTGCGTTCGCTACGTTCGCGCTGATACTCGGCCATGAGCTCACGCGCCGGCGCGATATCCTCGTCCCGGCTCAGCCAGATGGCGCCGGCGGAGATGCCCCAGAGGCTGGGCTCGGTCTCGTAGAACAGCAGTTGGTGTTCATTGAGCAGATCGCGCACTTCCCGCGCCTCGTCCTCGGGCACGTGACGCAGATTGAGCAGCATATGGGCCATGATGTCAGTCCTGTTCGTCGTCCACGGCGGCTGGTTCCAGATGCTGCGGTTCCAGGCCCGCGAGAAAGGCCGGCCGGTCGGTGGCCATCCGCCGGTGGCAGATGCGATGGTCGCGTTGATAACCCATGGTGTACAGCGCCTCGATCATGATACGCCCCTTTCTCCGTTCTCCCGGTCAAGCCGAATCCCCTGATAGTGGGCCGAGTCTGCCCGGACTATGGCTGACGCAATGTCTTCGCCCGGGCACGCGCATTTTCGGCTGCCGCCTGCCGGCCCTGGCGTGCCAGGGCCGTGGCCAGCAATTCACGCAGCGCGGCCTGGTAATAGGGCTTTTCCGGCGGCGCATGCCGCAACGCCCGCCGGGCGAAGCCCTCGGCGCCGGCGGCATCGTCGCGGCGCAAACGCTGTTCCGCCAGCAGCCGGTAGAGCCAGGACGAATCCGGCACCATGGCGAGCGCGCGCTCGAGCTTCTCGCCCGCGTCTGCCGAACGCCGCTGTTGCAGTGCCGCTTCCGCCGCGCGCACCAGACTCAGGGCGGGCGAACCGGCCAGCGGATCCTCAGCCGGCATGGCCAGCTCTGGCGGCGGCCCGGACGGCGCCGTGCTGCAGCCGGCCAGCCCGGCCATGACGGCAAGCACGATCAGTCGAACCAGCCCTTGAACCATTCCTTCACTCCCTCACTCACTTCACCGGCCTTGCCACAGGCGGTGGCCTGTTCCGGTATCGACGCCCGTAACAACGGATAGCGGCGGGCGCCGGGACAACCCGAGGCGCTGATCCGGTCGCCATCATCGTCCAGCCAGACCCTTTCGACGCTGTCCGGGGGCTGAAGTTTCAACGGGCGCTGAGGCACTCGCTGCATGAGATCCGTCCAGACCGGCAACGCGCCGGAGCTGCCGGTCATGCCGATGGCGCCGTTGTCGTCCCGGCCCAGCCAGACCACGGCCAGCCGGTTGCCGCTAAAGCCGGCGAACCAGGCGTCGCGGAAGCTGTCACTGGTGCCCGTCTTGCCCGCCACCTTCAGCCCCGGCAGCTGTTGGGCCGCGTGGCGGCCGGTGCCGTCCTGGACCACCTGCTGCAGGGCCCACTGCATGACAAAGGCCGGACCCGCGTCCACGGCGGCACGGGTGGAGACCGGATAGCGCGCCACCCGCTCGCGCTGGCGGTTGCGCACAGTCGTAATCGCGCGCAGCGGCGTATGGAAGCCTTCGCCGGCCAGGGTCTGATACCAGGCCGCCACTTCGAAGGGGGTCATCTCCACCCCGCCCAGCAAGAGGCTGGGATAGGGCTCGAGCTGACGGTTCACGCCCAGCCGCTGCAGGGTGTCGACCACATGGGACACCCCCAGATCCAGTCCCAGCCGGGCCATGGCCTGATTACGCGACTGCGTGAGCGCATCCAGCATCGGCATGGGGCCGCGGGATTCCAGATCATAGTTCTGCGGCGCCCAGGTGCGCCCGTTGTCGAGTTCCACTTCCACGGGTTCATCCCGCACATGGGTGCCCAGATGATACTGCCCGGGCTTTTCCAGGGCCGTAAGCACCACCGCCGGCTTGATCAGCGAACCCACGGACCGGCGCGCATCCAGCGCCCGGTTGAAGCCCGCGCGCCGAGAGCGCTTGTCGCCCACCAGCGCCTGGACATTGCCGCTTTCCGGCGCCGTCATGACCACGGCCCCGTTGAACGACTCCGCCCGGTTGTTTTGTTCGAAAAAGGACCGCAATGACGATTCGGCCGCGATCTGCGCCAGCACATCCAACGTCGTCTGAATCCGCAGGCCCTCGCCGCCCAGCTCGCCGGGGGAATACTGCTGCGCCAGTTGCCGCCGCACCAGATCCACGAACGCCGGGAAAGCATAGAGCGCGGACTCGCCCCGGGGCACCACGCCCAGGTCCTGGCGCCGCTGCTGCCGGAATTCGGCCTCGCTGATCACGCCCTCATCGCGCGCTACGCGCAGCACCGTATTGCGGCGCTGCCGGGCGGCTTCGGGATTCCCGCGGGGATTGTACTGGCCCGGGCCCTTGAGCAGGCCCACCAGCAGCGCGTAATGGCGGGGCTCGAGTTCGTCCAGCTCACGGCCGAAATAGAACTGCGCCGCCAGGCCCATGCCGTGAATGGCGCGGCTGCCGTCCTGGCCCAGGTAAACCTGGTTGAGATACGCCTCGAGAATGGCGTCCTTGCTGTAATGACGCTCCAGCAGCCAGGCCATGGGGATTTCCACCAGCTTGCGCGCAATGCTGCGCTCGCGGGTGAGCCAGAAGTTCTTGACCAGCTGCTGGGTCAGGGTGCTGCCGCCTTCGACGATGCCGCCGGCGCGAATATTGGCCACCATGGCCCGGGCGATGCCCCGCAACGAAATGCCCCAGTGCTCGTGGAAACGCCGGTCCTCCACCGCCAGCAGGGTCTGAACCAGGGTTTCGGGCACCTCGTCGAGCTCGACCAGGACGCGATCCTCGCGGTGCCCGGGGTGAATACTGCCGATCTGCAGCGGCGCCAGCCGGGCAATGTCCACATCGGCTCCGGATGCCGTCTCCAGCGGCCCCACCGTGCCGTCGGTGAGCGCGAACCGGAGCGCGCGGGCCGGCTCGCCGTCGTCATCACCGAACCCGCGGGTATGAAGCTGCACAGTATTGCCGGAAAAGGCATAACTGCCCGGCTTGGGTGCACCCGTGCGTTCCTGGTAGCGCATCAGCTCCAGCAGGCGACGCAGGTCGTCGCGCGCGAGCTCCCGCCCCTGGTAGAGATCCACCGGCTGCGCGAAGACCCGCGCGGGCAGCTGCCACTCATGCCCGGCGAAACGCTCGCGCACGAAGGCATCCATCCAGGCCAGCCCCACCAGCGCCAGTACCAGCACCACGGTGGCGAGCTTGAGCCACAGGTGTCGAGTGGGGCCGGACGCGGATCCTGAGTCCTTGCGCGAGCGGGGTTTGCGAGCCATGGCGCGCAGTATAACGGCCCCGGCAGTGCAAAACAGCGACCCCGGGGGCAATCCGGATTTGCATCCCGGGCCAGCCTCCGGATAATACGCACCCCCGAGGGGAAGCGCGCATCCGCGATCGGATGGGCCCGCCGGGGCGCCGGCCCGTAGCCTGACCGGCGCGCACGATCCCGCGCGGCCCGGGCCGCTTCCCGCAACGGGATGGACGAACAACCACGAGTAACGAGGTTTTCATGAGCAAGCATTACAACGTGTACGCCATCGGCAACGCCCTGGTGGACACCGAAGTGGAAGTCAGCGATGCCTTCCTGGAACGCATGGATCTGGAAAAGGGCCAGATGACGCTGGTGGACGAGCACCGTCAGCGCGAACTGGTGGACGCGCTGGAAGACGAAGCCAAGCCCCATGCCTGGGCCAGCGGCGGCTCGGCGGCGAACACCATCATTGCCACCAGCTATTTCGGCGGCAAGGCCTACTACAGCTGCCGCGTGGCCGATGACGCCACGGGTGCTTTCTATGTGCGCGACCTCAAGGCGGCGGGCGTGGACACCAACATGAATACCGAGTACCGCCCGGACGGCGACAGCGGGCGTTGCCTGGTGCTCATTACCTCGGATGCCGAGCGCACCATGCAGTCCTATCTGGGCGTGTCCGCCGGCGTCTGCGAGCATGATATCGACGAAGACGCGCTCCAGGATTCCGAATTCGCCTATATCGAGGGCTATCTCGCACCCTCGCCCAGCGGCAAAGAGGCCGCCATCAAACTGCGCGAGCTGGCGCACAACAACGGCGTCAAGGTGGCCTTTACCCTGTCCGACCCGGGCATTGTCGAGAATTTCCGCAATGAACTGAGGGAAATCATCGGCGAAGGCATCGACCTGCTGTTCTGCAACGAAGACGAAGCCATGGGCTTCACCGAGCAGAGCAGTGTCGACGCGGCCCTGCAGGAGCTGAAGAAATACGCCGGCAGCATTGTCATTACGCGTGGCGGCGAAGGCGCCTGGGCCTGGGATGGCGATCATCTCCATGAAATCCCGGCGAAGAAGATCAAGCCGGTGGACACCAATGGCGCGGGCGACATGTTCGCGGGCGCCTTCCTCTATGCCGTGACGGCCGGCCACGACTATGACAGCGCCGGTCGACTGGCCTCCGCCGCCTGTGCCGAAGTAATCTCCGACTTCGGTCCGCGCATTTCCGGCGAGGCGCACGAGCGCCTGCGTACGGAAGTGCTGGGCAGTTAAGCACTACCGTCCACTGCGGGCGTCGACCACCGGGGCTACGCCCCGGTGTCTACTGCAAGCGTTCCCGGCTGAATGTTTGCAGTAGACATCCGGACACCGGATTTGGGACGCAATCCATGCCGTGTATGATTCGTCCCTGTATTTGTCACGATCTGCACTCCCCACCGTTGGAGGGAATGGCCTATGTCAGTCAGCGACGAAATGCAAGAGACCATCAAGGAAATGGTGGACGGTCAACGCGGTATCCTGGCCGCGGACGAAAGCACCGGCACCATTACCAAGCGGCTCAACGCCGTAGGCGTGGAATCCACGGAGGAAAACCGGCGCTGGTATCGTTCCATGCTGCTGCATACGCCCGATGTGGGCCGCTACATCTGCGGCGTAATCTTCTATGAGGAAACCCTCGGGCAAAAGGACGACAACGGCAAGCCGCTGCCACAGGTCGCCGCCGAGCAGGGCATCGTGCCCGGCATCAAGGTGGACAAGGGCAAGGACGAGCTACCCGGCGGTGGCGGCGACATGATCACCTTCGGTCTGGATGGCCTGGCCGAGCGCCTGGCCGGTTACAAGGAGCAGGGCGCGCGCTTTGCCAAGTGGCGCGAGGTCTATCCCATCAGTGACCACAATCCGACCCGTCTGGGCCTGGAAAGCAATGCCGAAATGCTGGCGCGCTACGCAAAGGTCTGCCAGTCGCTGGGTGTGGTCCCCATCGTCGAACCGGAAACGCTGATCGACGGCGATCACACCATGGCCCGTGCCGCCGAGGTAGACGAGCAGGTCTGGCACGAAGTCTTCCATGCGCTGCACAAGCACGGCGTGGTGCTTGAGCACATGATTCTCAAACCCAGCATGGTTACCCCCGGCAAGGAAACCGGCAAGGCGAGCCCGGAGGAAGTCGCCGAGGCCACGCTCCGGATTCTCAAGCGCACCGTGCCCGCGGCCGTACCCAGCATCAATTTCCTCTCCGGCGGTCAGACACCCGAGGAAGCCACGGCCAATCTGAACGCGCTCAACCAGCTCAAGGGCAACGCCCCCTGGCAACTGAGCCTGTCCTATGGTCGGGCCCTGCAGGAACCGGCCCAGCACGCCTGGGCGGGCGACAACAGCCAGCTGGACCAGGCGCAGCAGGCGTTTCTGGAACGCGCACGGCTGAACAGCCTGGCCGTGCAGGCGAAATATTCGCCGTCCGAGGAATCAGCGGCCTGAATGGCCCAGCCGCCGGGCCCCTTCGGGCCCGGCGTTAGCAGGCTGTTGGAAAACCGGCCCAGCTCGGAGCCCTATGACGGACGAAGAAGCCTCCCCCGGACATCCCTTCGATCAGCTGGGCCCCGACGTCCTGCTGGACGCCGTGGAATCGCGCGGGCATGTGGTCGATGGCCGGCTGCTGGAACTCAACAGCTACGAAAACCGCGTCTTCCAGGTAGGCCGGGAAGACGCGGACCCGTTGATCGCCAAGTTCTATCGCCCGGAACGCTGGTCCGACGACCAGATCCGCGAGGAACACGCCTTTACCCTGGAACTGGCGGAACACGAAGTGCCGGTGGTCGCGCCCATGATCGGCCCGGACGGCGAAAGCCTGTTCCCCTACGGCGGTTTCCGGGTGGCGCTGTTTCCCCGCCGCGGCGGCCATCCACCCGAGCTGGACAACATGGAGCATGTGCATGTGCTCGGCCGCCATCTCGCCATCCTGCACAATGTGGGCGCCGCTCACGGCTTTACGCACCGGCCGCGGCTGGATGTGCAGAGCTATGGTCACGACAGCGTGGCCTTTTGCACCGAACACTTCGTGCCGGCGGATCTGGCCGAATCCTGGACCACGCTGACCCGGGACCTGCTGGCCGCCATTGACGAGATCTGGGATCAGAGCCGGGACGTGGACGTGATCCGGGTGCACGGCGACTGTCACCCGGGCAATGTGCTCTGGCGCGATGAAGCGCCCAACTTCATCGATCTGGACGACACGCGGATGGCGCCGGCGGTGCAGGATCTCTTCATGCTGCTGTCGGGCGAGCGCGATGAACAGGAACAGCAGCTTTCGGAAATCCTCGACGGCTATAATGAGTTCCGGGATTTCAACCCGGCCGAACTCAAGCTGGTGGAAGCCCTGCGTACCCTGCGCATGCTCATGTTCTGCGCCTGGATCGGCCGCCGCTGGCATGACCCGGCCTTCCCCCGCGCCTTCCCCTGGTTCAACTCCGGACGCTTCTGGGGGGACATGATCCTGGACCTGCGCATGCAGATGGCGGCGCTGAATGAACAGCCACTACGGATACTCTAGACGAAAGAACAAAGAGGAAAGCTGAAAGAAATAAAGGTGGCCGCGCTTCGCGCGGCCCTCAACTTCCTTTCGTCTTTTGGCCTTTGCTTTCGTCTTTCAGCTTTCTTCTTTCGTCTTCACCGGCACCGGCTCATCCAGCGCGAAAAGCTCCGGCGTAATCACCGTCTTCCAGGCCATCACTTCCACGCCCCGATCCATGGCTTCGCGCAGCAATTGACCGTAGCGCGGGTCGATCTCATCGGCCGGGCGCACAGCCCGGGCGCCGGTATGCTGGACGCAGAAAAACAGCACCGCGCGGCCGCCGGAACGCGCCACCTCGATCAGGGTCTGCAGATGCTTGCGGCCGCGTTCGGTAACCGCGTCCGGAAAGGCGATGACCCCGTCGTCCGGCTCATCCGGACCCGGGCCCAGGGTGACGTTTTTCACCTCGATGAGCGTATGCGGAAAATCCCGGTCGCCCAGCGCCAGATCAAAACGCGCATCCTGCCAGGTCACTTCCCGGTGCAGTCCACCGGTGGGCTTGAGCCCGGATACCAGCCCGGCCTCGATGGCCTCTTCCACCAGTTCATTGGGGCGGGCGGTGTTGATGCCCACCCAATGCCCCCGGGGCACCTGCACGGCCTCCCACGTATACCGATACTTGCGTTTGGGATTGTTGCTGTCGGAGAAAAGCACCTGCGCGCCCTCGGGCTGACAATGCTTCATGGACCCGGTGTTGGGGCAATGCAGGGTCAGCAGTTCGCCGGTGTCGGTTTCCACATCGGCGAGGAAACGCTTGTAGCGTTGTACCAGGAACGCGCTTTGCAGCGGCGGCGAGAATTTCATCAGGCAGAGGACTCCACGAAGCGACGAATACGCATCAGCGCTTCTTCCAGACGATCACAGGGTACCGTATAAGCAATACGCAGATAGCGCCCGGGTTCATGGGCCGCACCGAAATCCAGGCCCGGGGTGAGCGCCACGCCTTCTTCTTCCAGCAGTCTCTGACAGAAACCGAAGGCGTCGTCACTGACCGCGGATGCATCCAGATAGATGTAAAAGGCGCCTTCCGGCTCGCCCACCACCTTCAGGCCAGTCGCCGGAAGCCGTTCCAGCAAAAGCCGACGCCGCTGATCCAGATCCTGCCGGCGCTGCTCCAGCTCCGCCAGCGTGTCCGGCTCGAACGCCGCCAGGGCGGCGTGCTGGGCGGGGGTGGACGGTGCCAGAAAGAAATTCTGCGCCATGCGTGTCAGTGGCTCCGTCAGCGCCTCGGGTACGATCAGCCAGCCCAGCCGCCAGCCGGTCATGCCGAAGAACTTGCTGAAACTGTTGATCACCAGCGCCTGATCCGTGTGGGCCAGCACGGAGTGCGGCCGCTGCTCGTGATTCAGTCCCTGATAAATCTCGTCCATGATCAGGGTACCGCCGCGCCCGTTGACCGTGTCCGCCAGCCCGGCCACCTCATCGGGCGCCAGCACATTGCCCGTGGGATTGTCCGGCGACGCCAGTACGGCCGCGACCGTGCCGGCGCCCCAGGCCTGCTCCAGCGCCGAGGCGGTCACCCGTAGACCGGCCGCCGGGTCCAGCGCCAGCGACCGCGGGCGACCATTGACCAGTTCCACAAAGTGGCGATTGCAGGGATAGCCCGGATCAGTCACAAGGACCTCATCGCCCGGGTCCACACAGAGCGCCAGCGCCAGTTGCAACGCCCCCGAGGCGCCCGGCGTGACCAGCACCTGCTCGGGCACCACAGTCACCCCGAAGAAATCCCGGTAATGCCCGGCAATAGCCTCGCGCAGCGCCGGCAACCCGGTGGCGGGTGTATAACGCGTGGCGCCGGCCTCCAGAGCGGCACGGGCGGCGGCCATGACCGGCGCCGGTGCGGGAAAATCCGGTTCCCCCACTTCCAGATGCACCAGATCCCGGCCCTGCGCCTCCAATTGCTGAGCGCGTTCAAGCAGGGCCATGACATGGAAGGGCGCTATGCGCTCACAGCGCCGGGCAATATGCATCCCTACACCTCTTTCAATGGCCGGCGGGCGGACTATAATCCCCGGATTGTACGGGGATGACAAAGCCCCCGGGCACGGGGTATTGTCAGTAGCTTGAACAAGGTCCATCGGGGCCGGCGGCGCGGCAGCGGCGCTCAACGTACCAGCGAGCTGAGAGTATGATAAGGGAGTTCGTCAGAATGGCCACCCGCAAGAAGAAGGCAGCATCGGCGCGCAAGAAGACACCGGCGAAAAAAGCGGCTACAAAGAAAGCCGCCGCCTCGGCTCGCAAGCAAACCGCGGCCCAAAAGGCCGCTGCCAAGAAAACCGCCGCGAAGAAAACCGCGGCTCGCAAGAGCGCAGCGAAAAAGACTGTAGCGAAAAAGGCCGCTGCAAAGAAAGCGGCGTCCAGGAAAGCTGCGGCCAACAAGACCGCCGCCAGCAAGACTGCAGCCAAGAAAACGGCTGCAAAGAAGGCGGCTGCGAAGAAGACCGCCGTAAAGAAGGCAGCGGCGAAAAAGGCAGCCACGACCTCAAAAGCCGCTTCGAAGAAAACTGCGGCAAAAAAGGCAACCGCAAAGAAGACCGCCCCGAAGAAAGCCGCCGTCAAAAAGGCCGCCAGCAAAACCTCGGCCCGCAAGAGTAGCGCCAGCCAGTCGGCTGCAGGGAAGAAAAAGGCTGCAGCCGGAAAAGCCGCCACGGCGAAAAAGGCGGTAGCGAAGAAGACCGCGGCACCGAAGAAAACCGCCGCGAAAAAGACGGCCACCCCTTCAAAGTCGGCGAGCAAGACCTCGGCGAAGAAAACCGCAACGGCAACCCGAAAGGCCTCGACCGCGTCGAAAGCGACAGCGCCGAAAAAGCAGGCAGCGTCCGCCGGCAAGACGAGCACCGGAAAGAGTGCGGCGCAAAAGAGCGCCCCGGCGCAGCAGAGCTCCGGCAGCAAGCCGTCGAAAGCGAACACCGCCACCATGCGCAAGGACTCGGATGCACGCGCCCGGGCCCGGGGTCAGGAAGGCACACTGATCCACGGGCTGAGCCCCTATCATCCGGGCGAGACCGAGGAGTTCATGAACGATGCGCAGAAGGAGCACTTCCGCGCCATCCTTGAAGCCTGGCGGCACGAGCTCATGGAAGAGGCGGATCGCACCATGCACCATCTGCAGGACGAGGCCCATAATCTGCCGGACCCGGCGGATCGTGCTACCCAGGAAGAGGAATTCGCTCTGGAGCTGCGCACCCGGGACCGTGAGCGCAAGCTGCTCAAGAAGATCGAAAAGGCGGTGGACAAGATTGATCATGATGAATACGGCTTCTGCGAGGCCTGTGGCATCGAGATCAGCATCCGCCGTCTGGAAGCCCGGCCCACGGCCGAGCTGTGCATCGATTGCAAGGAACTGGCCGAGATCAAGGAAAAGCAGATCGCCGGCTGACATCCTGGTTTCACCAGAGTGAACGCCGGGCCCTGCCCGGCGTTTTTGTTTGTGCCCATGTCATCAGCGAATACTACATACCGGGGACGCTTCGCCCCTTCGCCCACCGGGCCGCTGCACCGGGGTTCGCTCACCACGGCCCTGGCTAGCTGGCTGGAAGCACGCCGGCATGGCGGCGTCTGGCTGGTGCGCATGGACGACCTGGATCCGCCCCGGCAGGCCCCGGGCGCGGCCGAGACCCTGATCCGCCAGCTCACGGAACTGGGTCTGGAACCGGACGAACCCGTTTATTACCAGAGCCGACGTTCCGAAGCCTATCGGGCCGCCGTGGAGCAGCTGCTCGAGCAGGGGCATGCCTTTTACTGCAAGCTCTCGCGCAAGCAACTGCGCGAACGGGGTGGCATTCATCCGGGGGCTTCCGTGGCCGTAGCCCCGGATACGGACAGCGCCATCCGGCTGGCCGTACCAGACAGGCCGGTCCATTTCGACGATCTTTTCCAGGGCCGGCAGGAGGCGGATCTTCAGGCGGAAGGCGGCGCCTTTACGCTGCAACGCCGGGACGGCCCCTTTGGCTATCAGCTCGCCTGTGCCCTGGATGAAGTCTGGCTGGGTATTACCCATGTCATCCGTGGCGCGGACCTCATGGCCTCCACCCTGCGCCAGCAATGGGTTTTGCACCAGCTGGGACTCGCCGCGCCCGCCTACGGGCATTTGCCCGTCCTGGTGGACACCTCCGGCGAAAAACTGGCGAAATCCAGCGGTGCGCAAGCCGTGGACACGAGCGCACCCGGGGCTACGCTGACCCGGGCGCTGGAGCTGCTGGCGCAACAGCCGCCGGCGGAGCTGGCGCGGGGGCGCGCCCAGGAGGTGCTGGACTGGGCCCGGGCGCATTGGCGCCCCGAACGCCTCCATGGCGTAACCGAAACCAGGGTCGGCTGAAACACGGCTTTTTTACAGTTCGGCAATATCCGGGCTAGTATCCGGTACGAACCATCCGGAGCCGTCCATGTACACTGATCGACTCTTGATCATTTTCATCCTGGGCACCTATCTGATGTCGCCGGCCATCATTGAATGGTGGAGCGAAGGGGGCAACGCCTGGTACCGCCCCTATTTGATCTGGCTGTTCCTGATCGTGCTGAGCTTCTGGATCGGCAAGAGCCGGGACGTCGATGGACTATAGTCTTACCCAGCTCTTCCTCATCGCCGTCGGCTACCTGCTGCTGCTGTTCACCGCGGCCTGGGTCACCGACCGGGGCTGGCTGCCCGCGCGGTTCGTGCGCCACCCGGCGGTCTATGTATTTTCCCTGGGCGTCTATGCCAGTGCCTGGGCCACCTACGGCAGCGTGGGCTATGCCCATGCATACGGCTACAACTTCCTGGCCTATTTTCTGGGCATCTCCGGGGTTTTTCTGCTGGCCCCCATTCTGCTGGCGCCCATTCTCCGTCTGACCACCACCTATCAGCTGAGCTCGCTCGCGGACCTGTTTGCGTTTCGTTACCGCAGCCGTTTCGCGGGCACGCTGACCACCCTCATGATGATCGCCGCCACGCTTCCGTTGCTGGCGCTGCAGATCAAGGCGGTGGCGGAATCCATCCAGATCCTGAGCGGGCGTCAAAGCCCGGACCTCATGGCCTTCTGGTTCTGTCTGGTGATCACGGTCTTTGCGATTCTCTTCGGCGCCCGCCACGCCACGGCCCGGGAAAAGCATGAAGGGCTGGTGGTGGCCATTGCACTGGAATCCGTGATCAAGGTAGCCGCCTTCGCCGGGGTGGGCCTGCTGGCCCTGTTCGGCGTCTTTGACGGCCCCCTGGATCTCTCGCGCTGGCTCAACGACAACCCGCAGATGCTGGAACGCCTCTATGCGCCGCTACAGGACGGAACCTGGCACAGCCTGATCCTGGCTTTTTTCGTCTCGGCGGTGGTCATGCCCCACATGTTCCACATGGCCTTCACGGAGAACCTGAACCCGCGCGCGCTTTTGAGCGCCAGCTGGGGCCTGCCGCTGCTGCTGCTGCTCATGGCCCTGTGGGTGCCGATCATCCTCTGGGCCGGTGTGGCCGAAAAGGTAACCACGGCGCCGGATTACTTCTCGCTGGGCATCGGGTTCATCACGGACGGCCCGGGGGCCATTCTGGGCTATCTGGCCGGGCTCGCCGGCGCCAGCGGCATTCTGATCGTGGCGACGCTGGCGCTTTCGTCCATGTGTCTGAACCACCTGGTACTGCCCGGCCGGCGCCTGCGGCAGGGCGAAAACCTCTACCGCTGGCTGCTCTGGTTGCGCCGGTTGCTCATTGTGGGCGTGCTCGCGCTTGCCTATGCGTTCTATACCGCCACCACCGAGCAGAGTCTGTCGGAACTGGGTGTGCTGGCCTTCGTGGCCACGCTGCAGTTCGTGCCGGGACTCATCGGCGCGCTCTTCTGGCCCGGCGGCAACCGCAACGGCCTCTTCGCCGGTCTGATTGCCGGTTTCACGATCTGGACAATCGCCCTGCTGTTGCCCGTCCTCGAATCCAACTGGCAATTCGAGCCCCTGCTGGGGCCCGCCGGACTGTTGCGCCCGGACCCGGCCCAACAGTGGCACAACATCGCCGCCGCTTCCATTATCGCCAATACCCTGGTTTTCGCGCTGGTATCGCTGTTTACCCGCACGCGCGAAACCGAGATCAATGCCGCCGAAACCTGTGCCGTGGACAGTCTGCGCCGGCCGTACCGCTGGGAGCTGGAAAGCGAAACCGTGGACGACTTTATCGCCTCGCTCACCGAAGCCCTGGGCCCGGTCACCGCCGAGCGGGAAGTGGAACTCGCCCTGCCCGAGACGGGCGTTGATCGTGTTCGCCAGCGGCGCAAAGATAGCGAAGCTCATCGCCATCACGATCGTCGCCAGCCCGAGTGCGAACACCGGATCGAGCCCACCCCCGTTGCGATTCAG
>CAJXLA010000007.1 GCA_913055795.1 uncultured Alcanivorax sp.
GGAGACCCCCATGACAAAGACGACCGAAAGGGCCATCACCACAGAGGGTTCCAGTTTAACGGTAATGGCCAGGGCGGCACCGCGGACCAGCGGAAGGTGCGGCCGGTGCCGCCAGGCTGCCCCGGCACGTAGGCATCCAGAAGCAGCCGGTGGGCGCCGTAGCGCTCGCCGGCCGCCGCCGGGTCGCTGCCCTCGCCCATGCGTACCGCCTTGAGAAAACGGCGCCCGAACCCATTGCAGAGTTCCGGCGACTCATCGCCATGGAACTGCAGGATATCCAGCGGGCAGCCGTCCAGAACCTGCGCCACCTGATCCCGTTCGGGGTCCACGAACAGGCCCACGGCGGTCACGAAAGGGGGCAGCGCGGCGCAAACGGCGTTGGCCGTCGCCACCGACACCGCCCGCGGGCTATCCGGGTGGAACACCAGTCCGATGGCGTCCACCCCCGCCGCGGCGGCCATCCGACCATCTTCGGGCGAGGTAATGCCACAGATTTTGATGCGCGTCCGGCTCACGTGGTCTCTCACTAGACCCCCAGTGATGGCGCTCAGAACACCGCCGGGTCCAGCCCTCCGGGACCCAGGCGCGGCGGCCCGGGCGCCCCCGCGGCGCGGGGATAGTGCACAGCGGCGAAATACAGGCCCTCGGCCCGGGCAGTGGGCCCGGCCCGCTCGCGGTCTCGAGAGTCGAGAGCGGTCTTGATCCATGCGGGATCCTGGCGGGCCAGGCCGACCTCAAGCAGGGATCCCACCATAATCCGCACCATATTATACAGGAAAGCGGTGGCCCGCACCGCCACCCGCCCGGAGGCCATGGGCGGACTGGGCGGTTTCGGCGCTTTGTGCCGCCTGCCGGCGGGCTACCGCAATCCCGTGCTGGTCGCCGGTACCGACGGCGTCGGGACCAAGCTGCGTCTGGCGCTGGAACATGACCGCCATGACACCGTGGGCATCGATCTGGTGGCCATGTGCGTCAATGACCTGGTCGTGGGTGGCGCGGAACCGCTGTTCTTTCTGGACTACTACGCGACCGGTGAGCTGAACGTGGACACCGCCGAGCGCGTGGTTACCGGCATCGCGGAGGGCTGTCGCCAGGCCGGCTGCGCGCTGAGCGGCGGCGAAACCGCCGAGATGCCGGGGATGTATAGCGACGGTGACTATGACCTGGCCGGCTTCTGCGTGGGCGTGGTGGAAGAGGACAGCATTATCGACGGCCGCGATGTCCAGTCCGGCGACCGGGTTCTGGCACTCGCTTCTTCCGGGCCCCATTCCAACGGCTATTCGCTCATCCGGCGCATTCTCGAGCGTGCCCGCCCGGACGAGGAAACACTGGAAACCCTGCTGGCGCCCACCCGGATCTATGTGCCCGCCCTGCTGGCGCTGGCACGGGCGGTGCCCGTGCGGGCCATGGCGCATATCACCGGCGGCGGCCTCCCGGAGAATCTGCCCCGGGTGCTGCCCGACGGTGTCCAGGCGCGCCTGGACGGCAACAGCTGGCAGTGGCCGCACGTCTTCCGCTGGCTCCAGGACTCCGGAAACGTGGCCACCGACGAAATGCTGCGCACCTTCAACTGCGGCGTGGGCATGGCCGTGGTGGTCCCCGAGGCCCATGCCGAGCGGGCCCTGGAAGAACTGGCCGCCGCCGGCGAACAGGCCTGGATCCTGGGCCGCATCGAGGCCGGCTCCGGCGAAGCTTGCGTGGTCTGGGAGGGAGAGACCGCATGAGCCACCGGATCGTGGTCCTGATCAGCGGCGGCGGCACCAATCTGCAGGCCATTCTGGATGCCGCCACCGACGGCCGGCTGCCTGCCGAGGTGGCCCTGGTGGTGTCCAATCGCGCCGATGCCGGCGGCCTGGACCGTGCCCGGGCCGCGGGCGTGGCCACGGCCGTGGTGGATCACCGGAGCTATCCGGACCGGGACAGCTTCGACCAGGCCCTGATCGACACCATCGACCCGGCGGAGCCGGACACCGTGGCGCTGGCCGGTTTCATGCGCATCCTCACACCGGCGTTCGTGGCCCATTACCGGGGCCGGCTGCTGAATATTCACCCCTCGCTGCTACCCCGTCACCGGGGGTTGCACACGCACGCCCGGGCTCTGGAGGAAGGCGACACGGAACACGGCTGCTCCGTGCACTTCGTGACCGAGGAGCTCGACGGCGGCCCCCTGGTGGCACAAGCAGCCGTGCCCGTCCATGCGAACGATACCGAGGCAGACCTGTCGAAACGTGTGGGCGAACGCGAGCACCAGCTCTACCCGCGCGTGCTGCGCTGGCGCGCCGAGGGTCGCCTTCGGCTGACGGAAGCCGGCGCGGAGCTGGATGGCAAGCGCCTCGATCCCCGGGGGGTGCAGATAAGCGTGGACAGCCTCTGACCGGGCGCGCTGGCGCGTACGACCCGGGAACACAAGGACCCATAGAGCTCATGTGGACAAGGCGAACACCAAACAATAATGGCCCGGAACAAGCGGGCCCAAGAAGGTCCGCCCCCGGGCTCCGATGGGGGTCTGCGCTTTTGATGGCCGGGCTGGTGGTACTGGCCGCGGGAAGAGTCGGCGCCGAAACACTGCAACCCTTCGAGGCCCGCTACCGCATCAGCGTCAGCAAGATTCCCACGCCCGTGCATGCCACCATGTCCCTCCAGCCGCTGGAAAAATACCAGGGCATGTACCGCATGAAACTGGTCATCGATTCCTGGCTGCTCAGCAACCGCGAGGAAAGTGTCTTCGCCTGGCGCGATTGCAAGCCGCGCACGGATCACTACATTCACGAATTCGAGGGGCTGGGGCGACACCGCTGGCACCACATGAACTTCTTCCGTCATCCGCCCCGCGTGGTCAACGAATCCGAGGAAGAGAGCACCGAATACGAAATCGAGGAAGACACCCTGGATGAGTTGACGCTCCTACTCCACGCCGGCTGTGCCCTGGAAAACGGAGCGAAGAGCTACAAGGGCAAGGCTGCCTACGGCGATGAAGTCAATGAACATCACATCAAGGTGACCGACCGGGAAACCCTCGACACGCCCGCGGGCCGGCTGGAGACCCTGGTGGTGAAAAAACAGCGCGACAAGGACAGCAAGCGCCGCACCCTCTTCTGGGTGGCACCGGCACTGGATTACATGGTGGTGCGCGCCAAGCACATCGAGAACCCGGCGCTGTTCGGCGAGCTGATCATGACCGAATACGAGGGGCCGGGCGCGAAAAAGACCCAGCAGGCATCGGCCGAATAGATCAACAGCCTGCCTCGTTTTGCTTATAACGCCATCAGGCGTGCCTATGCGCGCGGCAATGTTACGCCGCGCTGGCCCTGGTACTTGCCGCCCCGGTCCTTGTAGGAAATCTCACAGGTTTCGTCGGATTCCAGGAACAGCATCTGAGCCACACCCTCGTTGGCGTAAATCTTGGCGGGCAGATTGGTGGTATTGGAAAACTCCAGGGTTACATGGCCTTCCCACTCCGGCTCCAGCGGCGTGACATTGACGATAATGCCGCAGCGTGCGTAGGTGCTCTTGCCCAGACAGATGGTGAGTACATTGCGCGGAATGCGGAAATATTCCTTGGTCGTGGCCAGCGCGAAGGAGTTGGGGGGAATGATGCAGTGATCGCCCCGGATGTCGACGAAGCTGTCCTCGTCGAAATGCTTGGGATCCACGGTGGCGGAGTAGATATTGGTAAAGACCTTGAAATCCTCGGAACAGCGCACGTCATAGCCGTAGCTCGACACGCCGTAGGAGATGATCTTGTCTCCGTGCTCGTTCGCGCGTACCTGGCCCGGTTCGAAGGGCTCGATCATGCCCTCGTTCTGAGCCATACGGCGAATCCAGTGATCCGGTTTGACGCTCATGGCGACCCTCGATCAACCGTGAAAACGCGGCATAGTAGCACCCGGAAGCCGTCGGGGGAACGGCGACCAACAGGGTTTCAGGCCTCTGTGACCACTCGGGGAAACTCGCGTTCGCCGACGGGCCGTAGCGACAGCCGGCCCGCCAGATGCCGGGCGACATCGCGATAGAGACCGGCTTCGGAACTCTCGGGGGCGGCCGCGACCGTGGGTTCCCCGCCATCCGCCTGCTCCCGGATCGATAACGACAGCGGCAGACTGCCCAGCAGGGGCGCATCATAATCGCCGGCAATGCGCTCGCCGCCGCCCGTGCCAAAAATGTGCTCGGTGTGGCCGCAGTTCGAGCACACATGGACAGCCATGTTTTCCACGATGCCCAGCACACTGACATCCACCTTGTGAAACATCTCGATCCCCTTGCGCGCGTCCTGGAGCGCGATGTCCTGGGGCGTGGTGACGATCACCGCCCCGGCCAGGGGGACACGCTGGGCCAGGGTGAGCTGAATATCGCCCGTGCCCGGCGGCAGATCCACGATCAGGTAATCCAGCTGGTTCCACAGCGTCTGGTTCACCAGCTGCTGCAACCCCCCGCTGGCCTTGGGGCCGCGCCAGACCACGGGCGAGCGCTCATCCACCAGAAAGCCCATGGACATGGTATCCAGCCCATGGGCCTCGACCGGCACGAAGAACTGCTCCTCCCGGATTTCCGGGCGCGTGCCCGCGGGAGCGCCCAGCATAGTGGGCACGCTGGGCCCGAAAACGTCCGCGTCCAGTACGCCCACGCGCGCGCCCTGATCGCGCAGGGCCAGCGCGAGATTCACCGCCGTGGTGGACTTGCCCACACCCCCCTTGCCGGAAGCGACCGCTATAACATTGCTGACGCGATCCAGGGCTTTCATGCCGTTTTGCGGCTGGTGCGGCACGACCGAGCCGGTCACCTTGAGAATCAGTTCGCGTTCGCCGATCACCGGCGCCAGCGCCTCACGCAGCCGGTGCTCGAGTTGTGCCTGCATACCCGCCACGGGGAACCCGAAAGACAGTTCCAGCACCACCCGCTCATCCAGCACATGCAGCGCTTCCACGGCACCCGCGGTGACCGGATCACAGCCCAGTTCGGGCAACACCAGCTGCCCCAGTTCTTGTTCAATAGCTGCTTGCGCGTCGGACATGAGCACTCCTCGCCGGACTTCGGGCCATCTACCTGCATCATGATAGGCTGCCGCGTGCGCTTCGCAAAATTCGGCGCGCGCCGGCCCGGGGTGGCGCCCCGGAGCCGGTTCGCGAACAACCGGGTTTTGCACTGAAAAACCGGAGAGTCCGCGATGGCACGCCTGATACCCCGCATGCTGATTATGGCCGCTTTGGGCCTGGCCGGATGCAGCGACGAGCACAACCAGCAGCACCTCTACACGGATGATGACGGGGGTGGCGCAAAGCCCTATGTGGAAGTAACCGGTACGGGCGAACAAGAGCTGGTGCCCGACCGCTTCCGCGTGCGGGCCCGCGCGCGCCGCAAGGGTGACGCCATTCCCGAACTGACCGACGCGGTCAACCAGGAAGTGGACACAATCCTGAGCCTGGCAAGTGAGCTGAATATCGCTGATCAGGCGATCACGGCGTCGTCGCTGCGCGTCCATCCGCTTCGCGATCACCAGCGCGAAGGCGGCATCACGGGCTACCGCGTGGAGCGGCCCGTGGAGATCGAAACACAGAGCATGGAAACCCAGGCCCGCTTGCTGACGGCATTGGCACGCGCGGGCGTGCGGGCCATCCAGCCGCTTGAAGCCCGGTCCAGCGGATACGCCCAGGCCGAACGCAACGCCCTTGCGGCCGCGGTGGCCGATGCCCGCTCCCGGGCCCATGCGCTGCTGGCGGATACGGACACCCGGGCCGGCGCCATTCTGCGCGTTACGGAACGCGGCGGCAGCGGGCCGCGTCCCTTGACGTCGTCGAGTGCCCGCGCCCAGGCGGACGGGGCCAACTGGCATCCCGGCACGCAGCAGCTACGCCGTCAGGTCAGGGTGCGGTTCCGGTTGCGTTGAGTCTTGCCCCACGCGCTCGCCCGCTTGGGCCGACGTCGTATGCCATGCTTTCGCCGTATAATGGATCGACGCAATAGCCGGATTGTCCGACAATTGCAGCATGAAAAACCCATCACACCGCTACCCTGCTAGTATTCCGTGATGATTCGGCATGGCCGAGCAGTCAGGAGCCGTCATGAAGCGCAGCCTGCGTTCCCTGGACAAAGACATTCAACGAGCGCAGACCTACGAGGAGTGGTTCTCGGCTTGCCGTGAACATGATCGCCTGTCGGGTGCGGACAAATGGAAAACGGTGGACCGGTCGCCGAACTACGACTACGAACTGATCCGCAGCCGCCTGGCGCGCATCCAGCGCGCACGCCAGCGCCGTGACGTAAACCAGCTGGTCTTTCACATGCACGAGGGGCTGCACGGCAACCTGGGCAATATCTCCAACCCCCGGCTCTATCAGCATTCCCTGACCGGCACCAAGAACCTGATCGAGAACTATCTCGGCGAAGTACAGTCCGCGCTGGAATACCTGTGTGATCACGAGTTCGAGCAGTTTCCCCTCAAGCAGAAACTGGACTTCTTCCAGACCACGGGCCAGGCCTTCGGCCAGAGCGCGCTGATGCTCTCCGGCGGCGGTTCACTGGGGCTGTTTCATATCGGCGTGGTCAAGGCGCTGTGGGAGCAGAATCTGCTGCCGCCGGTCATCTCGGGCTCGAGCGCCGGCTCCATTATCGCCGCCGTAGTGGGCTCGCACACGGACGCCGAGCTGCTTGAGCGCCTGGAACCGGAAAACCTCTATCTGGAAGCGTTCAAATACGTGGGCTGGACCGGACTCTTCAAGGGCAAACCCGTGCTGGACGGCGACCACCTGGAAGCCTGTCTGGAGGAGAACATACCGGATATGACCTTCGAGGAGGCCTACCGCAAGACCGGTCGCGAAATCAATATCACCGTCAGCCCCTATGACCGGCACCAGGAAAGTCGCCTGCTGAACTGGCGAACCTCGCCGCATGTTCTGATTCGCAAGGCCACCCTGGCCTCCTGCGCCATTCCGGGCATTTACCCGCCGGTGCAGCTTTGGGGCAAGAACATCGACGGCGAGCATGTCCCCTACATCCCCGGGCGCAAATTCGTGGACGGCTCCATCAAGGATGACCTGCCGGTGCGCCGTCTGTCGCGCCTGTACGGGGTCAACCACTCTATCGTCAGCCAGACCAATCCCCATGTGGTGCCCTTTCTGTCGCGGGAGCTGGAACAACGGGGGCTGAGCTGGGTGTTCAGCGACTGGGCCCTGCGCAACGTCACCATGAACCTGCGCTACGCGCTGACCCTGACCCAGCGTTATGTGGAATCCAACGACACCGGTCTCATGCTGGACAAGCTCCAGTCCATTGTCCGGCAGAAGTATCTGGGCGATATCAATATCGTGCCGCCCCGCCAGCCCTTGAGTGTCCTGAAGACGCTGCGCAACCCCACGCTGGCGGATGTGCGCGAGTACATCCGGCTGGGCGAGCGCGCCACCTGGCCCCGGATCGAGATGGTGCAGAACACCACGGCGATCAGCCGGGTCTTCCGGGATTGCATGGCACGGCTGGACGATCTGGAAGCGCAGCGTCTGGGCGACGATATCTCGGCTCCCGCCCAATCAAACGCGAGCTGATTGCCTCGGCCCTGACCCGGGCTTACCATGGAATACGGCATGCACAAGGCATCACGAAGGACGTCTGGACGACCCCGTGGCGCCCGCCTGCCGGCACGACGGAAGCAGTGCTGTCTCCGTCCCGCTACCATCACGCATGGACAGGTGCATAGTGTGGACGTTTTTCCTCAACCCGGCTCACTGAACGGATCGCAAACATGATCCGGCGGGTATTGCGGTATCGCAACGAAAACCCCCTGGCGTTCCGCCTGATGGGGGCTATCATCCTCGTCAGCTCAGTGATCACGCTGCTCGCCGTTTTGTTGCTGCTCGCGCGCGAGTTCGACGAGGGCATTACCGCCATGGAGCGGGATCTGGAACAGGTCGAACTCACCGCCCTGCCCGGTATTACCCGCAGCCTCTGGAATTTCGACGAGGAACAGCTCGAAGTTCAGCTGAGCGCCCTGTTACGCCTGCCGGAAGTCACCGGAGCCGAAGTGGTCTGGGAAGACTGGACAGGCGAACCCAACTCGCTAAGCGTGGGCGAGGTGCCGGCGGAAAGCTCGGCCGGGCGTACCCACAGCTACCCCGTGATCCACACCCGCCAGGACGGTACCCGGGAGGATCTGGGCAAACTCCGCGTCTTCGTCACCCGCGCACCCATTTACCAGCGCGTAGGCGAACATGCGCTGTTCATCGTGGGGTTTCAGACCGTCAAGACACTGATCATCGCCCTGATCATCATAGCCCTGGTGCGCGCGCTGCTGGGCCGCCACCTGCGCAAGATCGCCGGCTATGCACGCGGCATCTCGTTGAACAATCTGGACGAACCGCTGGAGCTGGACCGTCGCTCGGACAGCCGCGACGAACTTCAGGATATCGTCCATGCGATCAACCAGATGCGCACCACCTTGCAGCAGGATATCGGCGAGCGCGAGGCCACGGAAGAAGCATTGCGGGCCGAACGCGAGCTCAGTCACCGAGACCGGGAAGAACGTGCGCGCGCGGAAAGTGCGAATCAGGCCAAGAGCGAATTCCTGGCCACCATGAGTCACGAGATCCGCACGCCCATGAACGGCATTATCGGTGTACTCGATTTGCTGGAGCATTCGGATCTGGAAGAAAGCCAACGCCACTATGTTGAGCTCATGCAGCACTCCAGTGAAAACCTGCTGACGGTACTCAACGACATCCTGGATTTCTCCAAGATGGAGGCCGGCCAGCTTAAACTGGAAATGGCCCCCATGGACCTGCGCTCGCTGGTGGAAGAATCGGTCACCGCGTTTGCCGGCGTGGCCCACCAGCAGAACCTGGCACTGATTCTGGACGTGCAGCTGCACACCCTTCGGCGGGTCGAAGCCGATGCCGTACGCATCCGCCAGATCCTGCTCAATCTGATCAACAATGCGCTGAAATTCACCGGCCAGGGCCATGTGCTTGTACGCGCTCGCGAAGAGGACGACGCTCGGGTCTGTTTCGAGGTGGAAGACACCGGCAGTGGCATTGAACCGGGCAAACTGGCAGACGTCTTCCAGGCCTTCGCGCAGGAAAACCAGGGTGACAATCGCAGCCATGACGGCACGGGGCTGGGCCTGACCGTGTGCAAGCGGCTCACTGGTCTCATGGGCGGAGAGATCACGGCGAACAGCACGCCGGGGCAGGGCTCATGCTTTCGGTTCAGCCTGCCGCTGCACGCTGCCGGAGACAGCGAGCCGGAACCAACCGCACCGCTGCAGCGTCAGAAAGTGCTGGTCCTGTGCCAGCGAGAAACCACGAGTAGCGCTGTGCGTGGCATGCTGGAATTCATGGGCGCCGAAGTCGTTACCGGCGGCGACCTTTCCCACCTGGCCATGGGCGGTTATTACCACTGGATTCTGGTGGATGACGCCCTGCCCGGCAGTCGGGGCGACCGGCGCTCCGGCAACCGCCTGAATCAATGGCAAGACCGGCTCATCATGCTCACCTCCATTGATCAACCCGAAGGCGGCGGGGACACCATGCACAAGCCCGTGACCGCCACGGCCCTGAAGCAGGCCCTGCAGCCGGGCGAAGCGCCGCAATCCAGTGAGCCATCCGGGGCATACAACCGCTTTGACCACCTCAACGTGCTCGTCGCCGAGGACAACGAGGTCAACCGGGATGTGATCCACGCCATTCTGGCCTCACTCGGTATCCAGCCCGTGGTCTGCCGTAACGGCGAAGAAGCCGTAGCCGCTTACCGTGCCGCCGGGGGCGCCTTCGATGTCGTCTTCATGGATGTCGAAATGCCCATCATGAATGGCCTGGAAGCATCCCGTGAGATCCGCAACATCGAGGAAGAAGCCGGACTGGCACGAGTGCCGCTGGTGGCGCTCACTGCCCATGTCCTTCAGGAACAGCGTCACAACATCACCGCAGCCGGTGTGGATCAGCTGCTCAGCAAACCCGTGCGCAAGGAAGCCGTGCAGAGGCTGCTGCTGGAGCTGGGCCTGGGCCGGAATCTTCGCGTGGTCTGGTCCAATGATCAGCCCACCTCGGGGCATTCCGACTGACAGGCTTTGTCCGCGAGGCATCCCTGCCTCGACTGTTCTCGAGGCCGTGGAACGGAATCGTGGCAAGGATGCCGCTCCCACGGCGCCTTTCTGCCAGCATCTTGTATCAGTCCTGCCGGTACATTCGCACAGGTGCCCCCATCCCGACCGTTTCAAGCCGGGTGACATCGTCCGCGGTATCCGCAAAGACATTGACGGGGGCCGCCAGCCGGATTTCGTCGCCCTGACTCGCCGGCGTGGTTCCAAAACCGATGGCGATATAGCCGCCCTCGGGCCAGAACGCCAGCTCACCGGCACTGACCACCTCCCGGGCATCCGCTTCCAGCTCCACCTCTGCCCGAGCGGGAAAGAACAGCTCGCGCCCCCAGGTGGACACCTTCGCCTCAATCGGCAGCAGCTCCGCAAGGGCCCGGGCCGTAGGCGTACCCCGCAATTCCGCCCGCAGCGCCAGCCCACCGAAATCCAGAACAATCATGGTTCCCCGTCGCATCCCGTCACAAACCCCGTCATTCCAAACGCTGGACATCAGTTCCGCAACCCCCATAATGGGCGCCCTGTGCGGGTGTAGTTCAACGGTAGAACGTCAGCCTCCCACGCTGATAATGTGGGTTCGATTCCCATCACCCGCTCCATTTTCCCCGGGGACCTCGCAGAGGTTCCCGGGGAAAATGGATGGGGTGGTGGCCCTGAATCAAAACCCATCGTTCGACGCCGGAGCACGGCTCTGGCGAACGTTAGCCGCAAGGCTGACGGTTCTTCGCCGCAGGCGAATAATGCGCAAGCACAACTCCCATCACCCGCTCCCTTGCGAACGCTATCTCGTTCCAGCGGCGTACGAGCCAGGCGGGATCACGTCTATGAGCGCCGTGCCCGATAAACGCGGTACCTATTGCTCTCGCGCAGAATCCGCCAGGTGCTGAAGCTTTCCTCCAGCAAGCGTGGATAAGGCAGCTCGCGGTTGGCCACCAGGGTCAGGGTGCCACCCTTGTTGAGATAACGGGGCGCCTGCCGGATCAGGGCTTCGCTCACTTCCAGGGTCCGCCGGAGGCCCTGATGAAAAGGCGGGTTGGTCCAGATGGCGTCAAAACGCCCGAGCCCGGTGTAGCCATCGCCACACTCCACGGTGGCGTGCAACTGATTCGCCGCCAGGGTGGCACGGGTGGCCGCCACGGCTGTACTGGAATTATCGACGGCGGTCACCTCCCGACCTGCCCGCGCAAGCGCGGCACTCAGCACACCCGACCCGCATCCGGGATCCAGTACCGAACCGCGGTGCTCTTGCGTGTCCATAACGGCCAGAAGTTCGCGCGTGCCTTCGTCCAGCCGGCCGTGACTGAAAACGCCCGGATAACTGATGATCTTCAACCCTTGATACACAAAAGAGGCGGCGAAATCGTCCAGCCCGGCAGGGCGATCCGGAAGCAGGCGCGCCCGATAGAGTTTGCAGTGCCGGGCACTGTCCAGCGCTTGCACCCATTCGGCCCGTTGTTCCAGCCGCGTCAGACCACTGCGGATGCCTTCCCGGGTGGGGCCCACCAGCCAGAGCTCCAGCGCGCTCCGACACTGACCCGCCAGGACAGCGAGGAGCATCTCCAGCCGTTCCATGGATTTGGGCAGGATCACCACCACGCGGTGCGTATCCGCGTCGATGCGCGGCAGCGGTTCCGTTGCCCAGCCGCCCGTAGCATCCATTCGATCGGAATGAAGGCGAGCCCGGGGGGCTAGCCGGGCAAGCTCGGGATCGGACGCCTCGGCAATCAATGTCTCCGGCGTGTCGATTTGATCGGTATGGCGCTGCAGCAGGCGTGTAGTATTGTCCATGCGGGGGCAGTATACAGATGCACATACCCTTTTTCGGTCCCGGAGCCCTGTGAATTATCTACGCAGTCTTGTCGCCTTTGTTGTGCCGGCCATGGCCGGCATCGCCATCCTGCTGACGGGTCCGTTGTGGAACCGCAACCGGGCCCGCAACCTCGCCACCCGGGTCATCGGCCGCTGGGGTACGTCCCTGGCCGGCATTGAACCCATGATCTCGGATCCGGCGAGCGCCGCCCGCCACAGGCCCGCGGTCGTGGTATTCAATCATCAAAGCGGCGTGGATCCGGTGCTGTTATGCGCGCTCCTGCGCGCCAATGTTGTGGGTGTGTCCAAGGACAGCCTGCGTCGGCACCCGGTGCTGGGCCCGTTAATGATGCTCGCCGATACGGTCTTCGTGGATCGCTCGGCCGGCGTCGGTCCGGGAGCTCTCGCCCCTGCGCGCCAGGCACTGGAACGAGGCCTGGCCGTAGCCATTGCCCCGGAAGGGCACCGGCAACACCGGCTGGGGTCATTCCGCGAAGGCGCGGTCCAGCTGGCGCGCCAGGCGAATGTGGAACTCGTGCCCGTGATCATTCACAACAGCGCGAAGATCCTCCCGCCGGGCGCAAGCGTCATGCGTCCGGGCCGGGTCTACATCAGTGTGCTGGAGCCACAGGATCCGTTCCAAACGTCCACCCGGGAGCTGGAGCAGCTTTATCATGCGCATCTTGCTGATCATCGTGGTGATGCTGAGCTGTGAACCCCTTGGCGCCGACCCTGTCCGGGTTCAACGTGAAGCACTGGACGGGCCGGATCGGGTTCACGGCGAAGTCACGATTGAAGCCCCTGTCCCTGTAATTCTGGCGGCTCTGCAGACCCCTTGTGCCGTTCAAGCCTGGATGCCGGGCGCGGATGCAATCCGCGTGCTTGAGCGCCGGGACTCGGTCACCGAGGTGCGCATGCGCAGCAACCTGCCCTGGCCCTGGCGCGATCGTGTGGCGCGGCTCATCTTTGAACGCCGGCGCGACGGTAGCCAAACCGTGATCCGGATGACCAACGCGGACACGCAAAGCGAAGACGGTGCCGTCGTGGTGCCCTTTTCCCGCGCCCGCTGGACGCTTACACCAGAAGAAGAGGGCGTCCACGTCGCACTGAGCCAACGCTTCACACCGGGCGGAACTGTGCCACAATGGCTCGCTGATCAAATGGCTGAAAGCCGGGTGGCGGATGCACTGGACAATCTTGAAAGCCTGGTGGAGAACCGGCGCAATCTGGATGATTGCCACTGGTTGCCTCCTCCCCGCGAGCGCGGCCGCGATCAACCCGCTGGAGTGCCGTGAATGGTTCGAAGACGCGGAGCAGGCTGTGCGCAAAGCCGGCATCCGCGATGCCGGCGCCCGCCGCATCGAGCACTACCCCCATCTGCGTGCCACGCGCCGGCTGGCCGCTATCCGTCCGGCCTCCAGCCGCGAAGCAGCCGGTCAACGCTGGCTGGAATTGCTGGCCGAAGAGGCGCTAAGCGGCTGGCGCAGTGAACTGCTGCGACTGCCCGAATCGGCCCCGCTGACCCCCAGGGGGCGCACTAGCCGCGTCGAACGCATGGAAGCCTGCGTGCAGCGCCTGGTAGAAGTATCCACCGCAGCGGGTGTGCCCGAGCTGGAAATACCTGACGCCTATGCGAACTGGATGCGCGCACTGGGCCTGTACCCGGTTACCCGCTGGCTGGCCCAACCCTCGGTTCACGGCTATCGCGCGGACATGGCCGCCCGTCTCGAGGCGGAACCACCGGAACAGCGCATGCTGTTTACCCCGCCGGAACTCAAGGGCAATCCACCCTATCCGGCAGCGCTGCCGGACAATGCGCTGAAGATTCCCCTGCCCGGCTCGGGGGCACGGGAAGCCATGCTCACCTATTATGCGCCGGTGGTGGCAGTCGCCCGGACCAATCCGGCCAATCTACCCGGTACGGTAGGGCTTTCGAACGGTCGAGCCGAAGTCCTCACCCGCACAACCACAGCCTACCAGTGGGTTTCCTGGACGCGGTTTCAGGGCGAGTATCTGCTGCAACTGAATTACCAGTTCTGGTTCAGTGAACGCCCGGAACAAAAGCTGGTGGATCCCTATGCCGGTCGGCTGGATGGTCTGATCTGGCGCGTCACCCTGCAACCCAACGGCCATGTCCTCGCCTACGACAGCATTCACCCCTGTGGCTGCTACCACAAGGTCTATCCAGTCAGTTCGGAACTGCGTCCGCTCCACCCGGACAAGGCAGGGCAGCCGGTATTCTATCCGGAGCGCGTCCCCGATGCGCGCAGTGAACGTGTCCAGCTTACGCTGGAACCGGATACCCATTACATTGTGGACGTGGACAGCGTCACGAAAAACGATCTGCCCACCCGGCAGTACCGCATGCGCGACGCGGACCTTCTGCGCCACCTGCCGGACGGGCGCGGCTATGGCAGTCTTTATGACCGCCACGGCTTTGTGCCCGGCACCCGGCGCGGCGAACGCTGGTTCCTCTGGCCGCTGGGCGTGCCCTCCGCCGGCGCCATGCGACAACCGGGTCACCATGCCATAGCCTTTATCGGCAAGCGGCATTTCGATGACCCGGCTGTGCTGGAAGACGTGCTCGAACCACGACCTTTCCTGCGCTAGCAGGCCATTTTTCGACGGCCGCTCCGCCTTGGCAGGCTGTAACGAACTGGAACGATCGTTGGCCGGATTTTTTTAACCAGACCGCAGACAGGACTACGAAAACTGCCCTATGCTGACTGCTGGCATCATGAGGCAAAGCGCATGGCAGCGATTTCACCACAACAAAAACTTCGTCTGCTGTTCGTTTGTGCGGCTCTTCTGCTGTGGAACCCGGTCGTTTGGGGTCAGCAAATGGAGCCTTTCGAGCAGGCCCTGGCCGCAGCCCGTGCGCAGCAATGGGAACGTCTGGAGCAGCTGGAAGGAGAGCTGGCCGATGAGGCCCCCGTGCGGGCGGATCTGGATTTCCATCGCATCCTGGCGAAGTTGCCCGACACGCAACCGGAACGGGTAAAGGACTATGCCCGCCGGTACCCCCATACCCCCCTGGCGGACAAGCTGCGCCGACGCGCGCTGGCGCGCTATGGCGAGACCGAACGCTGGTCGGCCATCCGCGCCCTGGCCGATTCGCCGCCGCGCGGTTCGGCGCTGCAATGCTATTATCACCGCGCCTGGCTGGATCAACGACCGGAGGCGACAAAGCAGGCGGGACAGGATCTCTGGCGCTCCGGTTATTCCCGGCCGGATGCCTGCACCCCCCTGTTCGAGGCTCTGGCAAGCCGGGGTGCACTCAGCGATGACCTGATCTGGCAACGGTTGCTGCTGGCCTTCCGGGCCGGCAATCCGGGTCTGATGCGTTATCTGGCGGACCGCCTCGACAGCGAGTCCGTCCCCCACTCCGAGCTGCAACGTCTCTATGAACAGCCGGCGCTGATCATCGATCGGGATCCGGCGCCGACACTGTCCACCGAACGCCGACAGGCGCTGGCGGCGGCCACGGTTCACCGGCTGGCCCATCGGAACCCGTCGGCCGCGCGGGCCCTGCTGGAAAGCACCCGCGCTCGGGCACTGGGGCTACGGGATCCATCCGTGCGCACCGAACTGGAACAACGCATTGTCTGGTTCATGACCATTCGGGGGCTGGACAAGAACCGGGCCTGGCGGGATCAATGGCTGCGTGATCACGGTTCCGCCGATCTGCTGGAACAGCGGGCCCGGCTGGCGGTACGCCAACGTGACTGGCAGGGCCTGCCGGCCTGGCTGGCTCGGCTGGACGGCGAAGACAAGCAATCAGCGCGCTGGCAGTACTGGCTGGGCCGCGCGCGCCATCAACAGGCCCGTCCCGAGGCGGGCAACGCGGCGCTGAAACGCGCCGCGGAACAACGCAGGTTTTATGGTTTCCTCGCCGCCCGGCGCCTGAACCAGCCCTATGCGTTCAACCAGCGCCAGCCCGAATCGGTGTCCACGGACGCCTTCGCAGACGATCCGGTGCTGCAGCGCATCACCTGGCTGCGTTCCGCCGGCGAACATGAGCGTGCTGTGGAAGAATGGCGCCACAACCTGTATCGGAGTCCGCGTGGACAACACCCGGCCCTGGCGCAGTTGGCCGCCCAACGGGACTGGCCCGAGCTGGCCATTATTACCGCTCTGCACAGCGGCGCCCGGGACGTGCTGGACTGGCGTTTCCCGACCGCGTTCGCGGACAACTTCCGGAACACGGCCCGCAAATTCGGTCTGGAACCCTGGCTGCTCATGGCCGTGGCTCGCCGGGAAAGCGGCTTTCAGCCCGCCGCGCGCTCTTCGGCGGGCGCGCGCGGGCTGATGCAGCTGATGCCGGCCACCGCCCGTCGCACGGCACGGCAACTGGACGTCCCGGCGCCCACGAATCGAGCCCTGCTCCAGGCGGATACCAGTATTCGGCTGGGCGCCGCTCATCTGGCGGAGCTGCTGCAGCGGTATAACGGTCATCGACTCAAGGCACTGGCGGCCTATAACGCGGGCGCGCACCATCTGGAACGCTGGCTGCCGGAACAAGCTCTCCCCTTTGATGTGTGGATCGAATCGATCTCCTTCCACGAAACCCGCAACTATGTTCAGGCGGTGCTGGCCTATCGCCTGATCCTGAAGTCCTTGCACGGTGATACAACCGGCGGGCCCACCCTGGCGCTGTTGAGCCCGGGCGAAAAGGACCGGATTCAGCAGCCCGCAGCGTCCGGTGACCGCCGCCAGCTCACCCGGCGATAAGCCGGTTCAGCGGAAGGCCCGCATGACCAGCGCGTCCGGCACCAGCGGTGCCACGCGACGCACCAGCGCCCAGGGCCAGGCGGGCACGGTGACATCCTTCTTGCCCCGCAGCAGCGCCTGGACCATGATGCGCGCGCCCTTGTCCGCCGAAATCACGAAAGGGTACTTCTCCATCCCCGGTGCCAGCTCCGTTTTGATAAAACCGGGATGGGCCGTGGTGATATGGATATTGTGCTTGCCCAGTTCCATACCCACAGTATGCAGATAGCGCGTAAAGCCGGCCTTGGAGGCGGAATACGCCGCGCTGCCCGGAATGCCCAGAAAGGCGGCAATGGACGACACGCCCAGGATCCGGCCACCGCCGCGCTCGCGGAAGATACGCGCGGCGGCATCCACCGTGGCCATGCCACCAAGCAGGTTCACGGCCGTCACCTGCTCGTCGCGGGCGGGATCCCCGGCACCGGTACGGTTGACCGCGGTCAGGCCCGCATTGGCCATGACGGTGTCCAGATCCCCCAGTTCCGCGCGCACGGCTTCCAGCGCCGGCGCCAAAGCCGTGCGTTCGGTAACGTCCAGACTGCGCGTGCTAAAGCGCTGATCCGGATACTGTTGGCGCAGCTCCCCCGCCAGCGCTTCCAGACGATCCGCCCGGCGTGCGAGCAAGGCCACACTGGCACCGCGCCGGGCGCATTCACGAGCCAGGGCCTCGCCGATACCCGACGAGGCCCCGGTGATCGCAACCGCTTTCATGAAATCCTCCTCGCGGTTAACGACCCCGCATCATGTTTCCCATGTCCTGCACCTTGGTGCCTGCGGGCAGTTCGTAATAGTCCGACCCCTTGCTGTCGTTGGACACCGATTTGACGCGCATGTCATCACTTAGACGCAGCATGCCTCCATGGTTGCTGATATCGCTCTCCGAAAGCAGATTTTCCTCCATCTGCTCATTCATGGCCCCCATTTGTTGGGTCATTTTGCCGGCAAACTCCATCCAGGCCTGGCTCAGGGCGATAATATCCTCGTGGTCACTCAACACGACTTCCTGGGTTTCGTCGTTCGACGTAACCTCATAAACACTGCCCTCATAACCGGCGATGGTTTCCGTGCGTCCGGTATCGCGGAACTGCACATCGCCGCTGCCCTGCTCAACCTGAGCCGGGCTCTGTTGACCGCTTTGCTGGCGCATCTGCTGCATCATCTGCCCCATGGCCGCCATATCCATGGCCACCCATTGGCCGTTCTGCTGACGCACCATATAGGTCTTGTCGCCGTTGACCAGCATGAACTGGCCACCGGGCATGCTCATGCGCATATGATCGCCGTCCTTGTAACTCAGCTCCATGGTCTGGCCACCCTCGATTTCGTAAACACCGCTGACTTCAGCCCACAGCGAAAGGGGCAGCAAGGCCAGCACAACCGTCATCACATACCGCATATCGAACCCTCCTTGTCAGGTTCTGAAAAGAAACCGGAATCGGGTTTGAGGCTAACACACACAAAATGAAAGCACTCAAAACAGGCGCCGGATACCATAGTGGAGCCGCCCCTTGTTGAGCGCCCGGTCGAGCTCCGGCCGGGAACGCACCCGTGCGCGCAAGTCGCGGCTGCTCGCGTCCCGGTGCAGCCAGGCAATGACGGCATTGTGGCAGTCCGGCGTGGACAGCCGGAAACCACGGCGCCACCCCTTGCGGGCCGACGTTGAAGCCGCCCAGCTGTGACGGTATTCACGCCAGTCGCCGAAATTCATCACCAGGGTGCCACCGGGCGCCACCAGCTTGTTCAGGGACCGGCACCAGCTGCGATCAGCGGGCAGTACCCGGGACACCGTCTCGCTGGAGGGGGCGAACAGATCCTCGATCACCAGATCAAAGGGCTCGCCCTGCCAGTTCCCCACCCAGTCACGGGCATGGGCCAGCTCGGTCTGGACGCCGAAATCGCCCACGCCGAAAAACGATTCGGCCACTTCCAGATGGGCCGGATCATTGTCCACGCCCACAAAGGTCTCGGGCTGAACCAGGCCGGCCAGTGGCGGCACCAGACTGCCGCCCCCCAGGCCCAGAACCAGGATGCGTCGGTAGTGCTCCGGCTCGTGGAAAAGTGCCGGCAGCCACAGCAGATCCCAGACACTGCCGGTCACCCAACGGTCCGGATGAAACTCGGAATGCTGTACCCCGTTGGCAATCAGCGACAGGGTGCGTCCCCGGCGCCGCAGCTGGTACAGGACACCATCACGTTCCTGACGCCAGATTTCACGCAAGGGACACACTCCCCAGGCACAGGTAATCGCGGGGGCTATGCACCGGAATATTCCGGATTCGCCTGGGTGGTCTGCAGGACATGACCGATTTCTCCCCGGGTATCGTAGAAGCGCGAATGCACCAGCCCCAGGCCATTGTCGCGCATGATGGCCTCGCCGGCGATACAGATCCACTCGGAGGCTGGATAGGCCGACAGGGCCAGGGTGATGTCGGCATTGATACTGCCCGTATGGTTGCCCAGATTCAGCTGGCCGGCCCCATTGCCCATATCCGCCAGCAGGGCTGCCTGCATGAAAGGCGTCAGGGGCTCACCGGCCACGATGTCCACGGGAATCCGCACCCAGGACGTGCAACGTCCGCGCTCATCCCAGGGGGTGATCTCGCGCAACAGCACATGGGAATGGAGTCCGTGTGGCAGATCCAGTCCCTTGGCATCCAGCATGGCCTGGACACTGGAATCGGTCAGACCTTCCGGTCCCGGCGGCGGTGCCGCGGGCCGGGGCGCGTAATCCGGCAGGCTCGCGCCCGGACCACGCTGCGCCAGCGCCCGGGCCTGGCACACCAGCCGCTCACCCGCCCATAGATTCACGTTCAGTATCTTGAGCCGGCCGCCGTCCCGGACCAGCTCGCATGCCGCGTGCAGCGGCATGCGCGGCACCGGCCGCAACAGGTCCAGTGTCAGACGCTGGACCATGAAACCGTCCCATTGATCCAGCCATTGCTGCACTACGCGCCCCAGCAAACCGGACACCGAGCCACCGTGCAGGATCTCGGGATGCCAGGGACTGCCGGCCGCCTCCGTGGGCATGAACGCCTCGCCCCGGCGCTCGAACAGGGCCACCGTCATCAGCTGCTCCTTCCGAAGAAAGTCGGTAATTATACCGAGGCAACACCGCCAGAAAAGCGGGGCTTTCGCGGCCGTGTCCCTGCGGCCACAATACGCGGACATTTCACAAGGGGGCCGCCATGAGTGAATCGGACAATTACCTGCTCCGGCTGTACCGGAAAACCACCCGCCTGCCCGGGGGCAAACACCTTTTCTCGCGGGTCTTTGCGCGCCAGGCCCCCTATTTCGGCACCATCCGCCCGCTCATTCATGAGTTGCGCCCCGACTTTTGTGAGGTGCGCTTCAGCAAGCGCCGCGCGGTGGAAAACCACATCGGCACGGTTCACGTCATTGCCATCTGCAACGCCCTGGAAGCGGCCATGGGCGCCATGGCCGAAGCCTCGGTGCCCAAACATATGCGCTGGATCCCCAAGGGCATGGACGTGAGCTATCCGGCCAAGGCGGACACCGATATCCGGGCCACCGCCGAGGTGGAACCCGGCGCCTGGGAAAACGGCCCGGCGGTGCCCGTAACGGTCAAGGCCTTGCGTGACGACGACACGGTGGTGGTCGAAGGGGTCATTCATCTGTGGGTTACGGAAAAACCTTCCTCCTGATCCCGGGCCTCGGGGGTCACGCGTTCCTCCCCCTTGAAACCCGACGCTTCACCCCTATGTTTCGGGGCAGCCAGGGTAATCGAGGAACAGGAAGGAGGTGATGAACCATGGCACTGCGTAATAGGACACCCTTTGTGTGGTTCCGGAATCAGGAAGGGCGCAATCCCGCACCGGCCCAACAATCCGGCAGCGTGGACTCGCTCGCGGACCTGCACAACCAGATCAACAGTCTCTTCAATGATGCCTTGACCGGCGGTGGTTTTCCCGAATTGTTCGGTGCGGGCACGGAACGCGGTCTGTTCAAGCCCCATCTGGATATCCGGGAAAGCGAAAAGGAATACACCGTCACGCTGGAGATGCCCGGTGTCAGCAAGGATGATGTGGACGTGGAAGTGCGCGGTGACGCGCTCATTGTGCGCGGCGAGAAGAAAAACGAGGAAAGCCGCGAGGAAGGCCAGTATCAATACACCGAGCGCAACTATGGCAGCTTCCAGCGTGCCCTGACACTGCCGGAGGACGCCGACAGCAAAAACATCAAGGCGAACTTCGACCACGGCGTGCTGAAGATCGCGCTGCCGCGCCAGGAAATCGGCGGCGGCGAACGCAAGAAGGTGGAAGTGAACTAAATTTGCGCTTCCGGACCGGAACAAGCCCGCGCGCGAGGCGGGCTTGTTATTGCTTGCCTGCCATCATCCAGGCGACAACAGCCCGGGACGCGTCCTCCAGATTCTGTTCATGCGTGTATCCACTCTTCTTGCGCGGTTTGAGGTCATGATCACCGTCGGCTAACCAATGCAGTTGCACGCTCGCCGGCAGATCATACCCGGCCACTTCCGAGCGATTGCCGAGTGGGTCGCGCTCGCCCTGACAAATCAGCATGGGCGCGCGTAGATCCGGCAGATGCGCCAGGCGGGTACGCTCGGGGTTGCCCGGCGGATGGAAGGGATAGCCCAGACAGACCACCCCCGCTACACGCTCCTCGGTGGCGAGCATGGACGCCATGCGTCCGCCCAGGGATTTGCCGCCAATAAATACCGACTCCGGATTCCCCAGCGCCTCAAGTTCTTCGCGGAAGCGCTCCAGCAGCACCGGCGCACGGTCCGGCGGGGACTTTTTGCCCGTCTGTCGCCGGCGAGCCATATAGGGAAATTCGAACCGCATCACGGCCAGACCCCGGTTACATAGACGGGCCGCCATATCCGCCATGAAATCACTGTCCATGGGTGCGCCGGCGCCGTGAGCCAGCACCAGCGTGGCCCGCGTTTTTTCCGGTCGATTCCAGAGTGTTTCCATCGCGTTCCCCGACTGTCAGACCAAAGGCAACTGTACGCCACTACCGGGTACGGCAAACAAATCCGTGCGCAGCTCCGAGCCGCGTTCGGTATCCAGTTCCGCCTTGCGCGCCGCCACCTCGAAACGCCGGGCGATAAGCTCCGCCCATTGGCCTTGGCCCCGCTGACGTTCATGAAAGCGACTGCGGTAATCCCGCCCTCCGTGCAGCGACTGGACCACCTGCATGACCCGCTCGGCCCGATCGGGATAATGCTCCGCCAGCCATTCACGCCACAGCGGGCCCACCTCATGCGGCAGACGCAGGACGACATAGCCCGCAGCCCGGGCGCCGGCCTCGGCACTTTGTTCCACAATGGCTTCCAGTTCATGATCATTGATAAAGGGAATCACGGGCGCGGCCAGCACCGTCACGGGCACGCCTTCGCCGGCGAGCCGGCGGATCGTGTCCAGGCGGCGGCTACCTGCACTGGCGCGCGGTTCCAGTTGAGCCTTGATCCGGTTGTCCAGGGTGGTCACGGAGACCGCCACCGAGGCCAGGCCCTGGCGCGCCATGGGGCCGAGGATATCCAGATCCCGGAGAATCAGCGAACTCTTGGTGATGATGCTCACCGGATGACCGAAGCGGGCCAGCACCTGCAGCAGGCGCCGAGTCAGCTGCTGCTCGCGTTCGGCCGGCTGGTAGGGATCCGTGGCCGTACCCAGCGCAATGGGCTCGCAGACATAGTTCTCGCGGGACAGCTCACGCTCGAGCACGTCCTCGGCCCCCTGCTTGAAAAAGATCCGGCTTTCGAAATCCGCCCCCGGGGACAATTCCAGATAGCTATGGGTAGGCCGGGCGAAACAGTAGACACAACCATGTTCGCAACCTCGATAGGGATTGATGCTGCGCGTAAAGGGCACATCCGGCGACTGATTGTGCGTGATCAGGCTCCGGCAGGGCTGGCCGGCCAGCTCGGTTTCCGGCGCCGGCCCGGATTCGTCCGGCTCGCTCCAGGTGGTGGCCAAACGCCCGGCCGGATTGGAACGGATCCCCCGTGCCCGGTAGAGGTCTTGCGACATGATGCACCGACGATGGTTTGACTGTACAAACGTACAGTACATTATAACGATCAAGCACACAACTACCGGGGTCCCGCACCGGGCAGGATCATGCGCCAGCGTGCTCCGCAAGTGGCGCACTGGGTGGAACGCATGGAAACCGGCGACTGGGTAGCCTACGACCGGATGCCGGATACCCTGCTGCCGATCCTGGCGCGATTGTTCCGGGAACAGGGTCCGGTGCTACGGGACACCTTCCGGGTGAACCAATCAGGCGGGCTGGACCAGCACCCAGGGTTTAACCACCAGGGCCCACATGTCCGCATCCCGTTCAATCCAGTCCCGGGCCTGGTCCGCCGTCACTTGCCCCACCCGGTTGTCCTTCATCCAGGCCTGCACCTGCGCGGAGTCGTCATCGACAAAGGTGCGGGCTACCCGGATCAGATCCAGTCCGGGTGCCACATAGATCGTCTGCCCCTTCGCGAAAAAGGGTTGCAGCTCCTGCCAGCTGATACGCCCGGTTTCCAGATTGAGCTGTGCTTCCAGCTCTTCGGAACTTGCCATGAGACCTCCCGTGAAACGAGGCAATTGTACAGACACGGAACGGGGCGGGGCAGGCGTTAGCAACAACAAGGCAGGCGAGATGGTGCGAAAAGAAAGGCCCGGCCCTTCCCGGGCCGGGCCTTGATCCGGTTGGCCCGCTCCCTGCGAGCCTGCGTACCTGCAAGGAAGCCTCTTCCGTGACGCCGCGCCTCCATGCGTGATACCAGTCTAGGCAGAGCCGCCGGCCGAATCCTTAAGAGATAACGTCTTTCAGGGTAAGCAATTTCTTACACAGGCAGAGATGTGACAAAGGTCACAAAAATAACGTTAGCAAGATAGGCTCCCGGGTTCGTGTTCGTTGCAATAGTCCAGTCACACCACTGGTAAACCAACGGGTGTCCTGTTTCAGACCGGGGCCGCATGGTGCTGAGTCGAACCGAATACCGCAATCTGGATGCCACGGGTCTGGCGGAGCTGATCCGCAATGGCGAAGTTTGCGCCCGGGAAGCCATGGACGCGGCCCTGACCGAAATCGGTAAACAAAACCCCAACTGAATGCACTCACCTGGCAGGATCACGAACAGGCGCGCCGACGGGCGGACGTCATGCCCATGGATCGCCCTTTCGCCGGTGCCACCAGCGGCGGCCGTGGCCAGCGGCATGGTTCCCCTGGCTACGGGCAGTGACGGCGGCGGTTCCATACGGATACCCGCAGCCTATTGCGGGCTCCCGGGACTCAAGCCTCGTGTCCCGTCGAAAAAGGGCAACGATGAGTGCGGGCCGACCCTGTCAGTGCCCATGGACTGGACCGAAGAGAACCGGCTGCCCTGTGGCGTTCAGTTCACGGGGCTGCGCGGTGAAGAGGCCTTGCTGCTCCAGCTGGCCATGCAACTGGAGCAGGCGGCTCCCTGGACCGGGCTCACGGACGCCTGAAAACAGCCGCGATTATTCATCGTCTTCGGTGTCGCTATCGTCGCCCCGGGCGTCGGCCTGCCCCAGCAGACGGGCACAAGTGGACAGCAGCTTGCCCACCCGCACCGGCTTACCGATAAAGGCATCACAGCCGGCATCCAGACAATCGCGGCGGTTGTCGCTCATCACATTCGCCGTCAGGGCCAGAATGGGTACTTCCATGCCACGCTCGCGCAGCACTGAGGCGGTCTGAAACCCGTCCATGATCGGCATCTGCATATCCAGCACCACCAGATCCGGCGGCCCGTCGCGCTCGACCAGGCTCAGGGCCTGTTCACCATGCACTGCTTCCGTGACGGTCATGCCCGCGCTTTCCAGAACCTGTTTGACAAAGAGGCGGTTCACGGCATTGTCTTCCACCACCAGGGCCGTGCCTGTCAGATCCCGGGTGTCCACGGGCCCCGCCGGAGTCGTGTCCGCCTCCGGATCGGGCGCGAGGAACCGACTTTCTGGCGCGGCGACCACCCGAACCCACAAATGAAACTCGCTGCCTTGACTGGTCTCACTGTGGGCAGCTACATCCCCGCCCAGCGAGCGCGCCAGTTCCCGGGCAATGGCCAGCCCCAGCCCGGACCCTCCGAAGCGCCGGGTGTGCGAACCATCTTCCTGAGCGAACGGCTGAAAGATGGATTCCAGGGTATCCGCGACGATGCCCACACCGGTATCGCGAACCCGGATATGCAGAAAGGGCTGGACACCGTCTTCCCAGCCGGCTTCCACTTCGACCCGGCCGGCGTCGGTGAACTTCACCGCATTACCCACCAGATTGATGAGGATCTGGCGCAGCCGCAGGGGATCGGTAATCACACGATCCGGCACGCGGGTTGCGTAGTGCAACGTAAAGGTCAGGCCCTTTTCCCGTGCGCGCAACGCATGCGTGGCCATGACCTCGGACAGCAGTCCGGGCAAGTCGAAATGGCGGTGCTCGACCTGGATCTCGCCCGCCTCAATACGCGAGAGATCCAGCACATCATTGATCAGGGCCAGCAGCACATCCCCGTTTTCCTGGATAATGTCCAGATAGCGCCGGTGCTGCTCGGCGACGCCGTCCTCGCGCCGCATGAGATCGGTATAGCCCAGCACCGCCGTCATGGGGGTTCGGATCTCGTGACTGATGTTGGCCAGAAACAGGCTCTTCGCCCGGCTGGCGCTTTCCGCGTTCTCGCGCTCGCGCGCGAGCTCATCCCGCGCGGCACGAATATTGTCCACCATCCGGTTGAAATCATCCGCCAGCTCACTGAGCTCGTCCCGACCCCCCAGTTCCACATGCCGCGAGAGGTCACCGCCGCGGGCGAGCGCGCGCACGGTACCGTGAAGCCGGTCCAGACGCCGGAATACCAAACGCCGCAACACCCACCAGACGACCAAGGCAATGGAAAGAGCCACCACCAGCAAGAGCAGAGCCGTCCAGAACATGGTCTGCACGCCCCGTCCATAGAGCGGATGGGAAAGCGTCACCCGGCCCCGCATCAGCACGTCACCGTCATAGCCTTCCAGCGGAAAACTGCCGCGGGCCCGTCCCTGCCCCAGACGTTCCACCTGAATATGGCGGGCCTGCTCGCTATGCCCCCCAGCCACGGGTACCAGCTCAACCGGCAACCCGGTGATGCCTTCCAGTTCACTCGCCACCTGATCATCGAGCGACACGGCGAAAAACAGCGCGTTACAACCCGAACCCACCGGCTCCATGGCGAACATGGCTGGGCCGTCATTCATGCGCGTCACGCCCCACAGAGAGTAGCAATCACGTGCCCGAAAACGCCGGTGCAGACGCTCGAGGGGTTGCTGATCGATGCCGCCACGCAGCCATTGCCCCTGACCGTCGCGACGGATCACGCCCGCGTGATCGAGTTCCAGCGCCCCCATGCGGTTGTCCGGCAAGCGCGGGTCGCCGGCCTCGGTTGCGCCGTTCACCCAGGTCCGAATGTCCGGCCGCGAGGACCAGTCCCGCGCACGGACGTGGAGGCCGGTGAGCATCTGCACCAGGGCATTTTCCACCGTTTCCACATCACCGCGCACCACCTCTTCCTCGTAGGCGAAAAAACGCGGCATGATCAACAAGTAGAAGGCAAACATCCCGACCACCACGGCGGCCACGGCACTGCCGAACAGAAAGATCGCCAGACGTTTACTCAGGCGCATGCCCTTCTCCCTTTCCCCGGCGGTCCTGGCGGGTTATGGATACCCCTCACTCAGGGCAGCCCCAGTGCCTGAGCAAGCAACAGGCCTTCAACAGCCTGCCAGCCTAGAACATATTCTCCCGTGCATAAATGCCGCTCCACCATTGCATTCCCATGGTGAAAATCCCCGACGCCGTCCGTATCATGGTGGCCACGCAAAAACGGACCCGGATTGCCCATGCCTGATTCAACACGTCGCATGCTGGTCACCAGCGCCTTGCCCTATGCCAATGGACCCGTTCACCTGGGCCATTTGCTGGAATACATCCAGACCGATATCTGGGTGCGCTTTCAGAAGATGCGCAACACGGACTGTGTCTATGTCTGTGCCGATGACGCGCATGGTACGGCCATCATGCTCAAGGCCGAAGAACATGGCATTACGCCGGAAGACCAGATCGCGCGGGTACGCGCTGATCACGAGCGCGACTTCGCCGATTTCCTGATTGCTTTCGACGAATACTACACCACCCATAGCGAGGAAAACCGGGAACTCGCGGAGGTGATTTATACCCGCAATCGCGACAGCGGTTATATCTCGCAGAAGACCATCACCCAGCTCTATGATCCCCAGCGCGGCATGTTCCTCGCCGACCGCTTCGTTCAGGGCAGCTGCCCCAAATGCGGCGCGGAAGATCAATACGGTGATAACTGCGAAGCCTGCGGCGCCACCTACACGCCCGGCGAGCTGATCAATCCGCGCTCGGCGCTGAGCGGGGCCCCGCCCGAGGAGCGCGAAACCACCCAACTGTTTTTCGATCTGCCGCAATTCGAAGGCATGCTACGCGATTGGCTGGCCTCCGGCGCCATTCGCGAAAGCGTGGCCAACAAACTCGGTGAATGGCTGGAAGAAGGCCTGCAGCCCTGGGATATCAGCCGCGAGGCGCCCTATTTCGGTTTCGAGATCCCCGGCTGGCCAAACAAGTATTTCTATGTCTGGATGGATGCCCCCGTGGGCTACATGGCCGCGCTCAAGCACTATTGCGACCGGGTGGGGCGCGATTTTGCCCCCTACTGGGATCCGGACAGCGACTATGAAGTCCACCATTTCATCGGCAAGGACATCATCAACTTCCACGGCCTGTTCTGGCCCGCCATGCTGGACGGCGCGAATTTCCGCAAGCCCACCGCCCTGCATGCACACGGTTTCGTTACCGTCAACGGCGCCAAGATGTCCAAGTCGCGCGGTACCTTCATTACCGCGCGGCATTATCTCGAGCACCTGGATCCGGAATACCTTCGCTATTACTTTGCCGCCAAGATGGTGCCGGGCGTGGAGGACTTCGATCTCAACCTGGACGATTTCGTTCAGCGGGTGAACTCCGATCTCGTGGGCAAGGTGATCAACATCGCCAGCCGCACGGCCAACTTCATCCGCAAGGGTGGCGGCTCCCTGGGCTCGGAACTGGACAACCCGGCTTTGGTCGATGAAGCACGCAACGCGGCCGATGAGATCGCCGAGCTCTACGAAACGCGCGAATTCGGCAAGGCCATGCGCACCATCATGGCCCTGGCGGATCAGGCCAATGCCTATATCAATGAACGCGAACCCTGGAAACTGGCGAAGGAAGAAGGCCGCGAGGACAAGGTACGGGCTATCTGTACAACGGCACTCAATATCTTCCGGATTCTGGTGGTCTATCTAAAACCGGTTCTGCCCGTCCTGGCGGAAAAATCGGAGAAATTTCTGGCCATTGATCCGCTGCAGTGGGGGGATGAGCAGACCCTGTTGCTGGATCACGCCATCAACAAGTTCAAGCCGCTGATGCAGCGGGTAGGCTCGGAACAGGTAGAAGCCCTGCTGCAGGCTTCAGCGGGCACCACCCATGAGGCCGAGGACAATGCCGTGACGGAAGAAGACGGCAATCAAATCACCATCGATGATTTTGCCCAGCTGGATCTGCGCGTGGCGCGGATTGCCCACGCCCAATCCGTGGAAGGCGCCGACAAGCTCCTGCAGCTGACCCTGGATGTGGGCGAACTGGGCGAACGCACGGTTTTTGCCGGCATCAAGACACGCTATGCGCCCGAGGAGCTGCAGGATCGGTTGGTCGCCTATGTGGCCAACCTCAAGCCGCGCAAGATGAAGTTCGGCACCTCCGAGGGTATGGTGCTCGCCGCCGGTCCCGGCGGTGACGATCTTCATGTGCTGAGCCCGGATAACGGAGCGCGGCCGGGCATGCGGATTCAGTAGGCGTCCATGCGCTCACCCGCACTCCAGGTGATTGCTGGCCCCGGGGCCCGTGCCCATATCGAGCGTAACGGCCTGCGCCAGGAAGACATTCATGTGATGGCCGGTGCCAGCGGCGGCCCCAAATGGCTCTGTCTGGCGGCGCTGGATGAATACCTGTTCGGCGAGTTCTTTGCGCACCGGCAACAGCCCCTGGATCTGCTGGGCTCGTCCAGCGGAGCCTGGCGCTTCGCCTGTTTCGCCCAGTGCGATCCCGTGGCCGCCTCCCGACGCTTCCGCGACGCCTATCATTATCTGCGCTTCCCCGATGGCGCCGGCCGCGACGAGATCACGCGCATTTCCCGTTCCATGCTGGACGCGGCCTTTCCCGAACCGGAACAGGAACAAGAGGTTATCGACAATGAAGTCATCCGGCTGAACCTGATCGTAAACCGTGCCCGGGGACTGGCCGCCGGTCGGCACCCCTGGACTCAGGCGGCGGGTATGGGCCTGGCGGCACTGGCCAATGCCTTCAGTCGCCGCGCGCTGAGCGGTTTTTTCCGGCGGGTGCTGTTCCACACGCCCCGTGGCCGGCCGCCTTTTTACGACCTGAATGATCTGCCCACCGGACAGGTGCCGCTGACCACTGACAATCTGCGCGACGCCCTCATGGCCTCGGGCTCCATTCCCCTGGTGCTGCATCCGGTGGAGGAGATTGCCGGCGCCGGCACCGGCCCCTTCTACGACGGCGGGATCACGGATTATCACTTCGATATTCCCTTCTCGAAGCAGGGCCTGGTGCTCTATCCGCACTTCTATCCGCACATTACGCCCGGGTGGTTCGACAAGAAGTTGCCGTGGCGCCACCCCCACGCCCGACATTACGACAATGTGGTCATGCTCTGCCCGAGCGCGGACTGGGTGGCATCGCTGCCTCATGGACGCATTCCGGACCGGCGGGATTTTCAACGGTTATCCGATGGGGAGCGCGAACGGGTCTGGGGCGAGGCCATTGGCCGCTCGCGGGAACTGGTGGACGACTTCCGGCGCTTTTTGGACGGCGATCTTTCTTTCCTCGAATCCGGAAAGTGAGAGCACAGGAACCTCGACCCCCTTCCCGGGCAGGATCTGCCATCGCAATTTTTCGTCTGGATCAAGGCGCGCCGACGCCGCCGTACTGCCTGTACGGGTAGGAGACGCAACGCAGAGCCAGGCGAAAAAGGGTATGGCCGGAGGGTTGGGCGCAAAACCGGCATGCTGACTGCGCGTCGACAAGAACAACAGGATGAGCATGCCTTTACGTTTTAGATCCGCAGTTTTGGGCCCAACAAAGCCTGGCCGGGAAGGGGGTCGAGGTTCCCCCTTAACCCACAAAGCTCAGCAGGATACCGGCGGATACAGCCGAACCGATCACGCCCGCCACATTCGGCCCCATGGCGTGCATGAGCAGGAAGTTCTGGTTATTCGCTTCCAGCCCCACCCGGTTGGATACGCGCGCGGCCATGGGCACAGCCGACACACCGGCACCGCCGATAATGGGATTGATGGGCATGCGCGAGAGCTTGTTCATGAGCCGGCCCATGAGCACGCCGGTCATGGTGCCGATCATGAAGGCCGCCAGCCCCAGCGCAAGAATGCCCAGGGTCTCCCAGACGAGGAACTGCTCGGCGGAGAGCTTCGAGCCTACGGCCAGGCCCAGCATGATGGTCACGGTATTGATCAGGGCGTTGGTGGTGGTATCGGTCAGCCGCGCTACCACGCCGGATTCCTTCATGAGATTGCCGAAACAGAACATGCCCAGCAACGGCGCGGCATCGGGCAGCAGCAGCGCCACCAGAATGAGCAACAGCACGGGGAAGAGGATCTTTTCCAGCCGCGTGACAGGGCGCAGCTGTTCCATCTTGATCTCGCGTTCCGCCCGGGTGGTGAACGCACGGATGATGGGTGGCTGAATCACGGGCACCAGCGCCATATAGGAATAGGCCGCCACGGCAATGGCGCCCAGCAGCTCCGGCGCCAGTTTGGCCGTGACATAGATGGAGGTGGGCCCGTCGGCGCCGCCGATGATGCCAATGGCGGCCGCGTCGGGCAGCGAGAAATCCAGGCCCAGATGATTGAGCGCCAGCGCCCCCAGCAGTGCGGCAAAGATACCGAATTGCGCCGCCGCGCCCAGAAGCAGGGTGCGCGGATTGGCCAGCAGCGGGCCGAAATCCGTCATGGCGCCCACGCCCATGAAAATCAGCAGCGGGAACACGCCCGTGGTCAGGCCCGCTTCATAGATGAGATAGAGCAGTCCGTCGGTATAGTTGGCCTCGACCGCGACCTGGTGAACACGCTCCTGCACGGCCGGCATGGCGTTGTGGTAGGCCTTCTGCAGCGCCTGGACGCCCGCTTCCGGGTCCACCTTGAGGATATCGGCCAGGGCGGCCAGCAGTTCGGGGCCGCCCAGGCTCAGCGCCTGGGACACGGCCGACTCGGCCAGACCGGCCACGGGGATATTCGCCAGAATGCCGCCGAAGCCAATGGGAATGAGCAGCAACGGCTCGAACTGTTTGCGGATGGCCAGAAACAGCAGGCCCAGCCCCACCAGGATCATGACAAACTGCCCGGGCGCCATCTGCGACAGGCCGGTGCTGAGCCACAGGGTTTCCAGATTCTCCATCAGACGCTCCCGCAGGCTCAGGTAAGGGTGACCAGGGTCTGGCCCAGGGTGACGGCATCGCCCTCGCTGACGCGGACCTCACCAATGGTGCCGCCGCGCGGAGCGGATACATCCGTTTCCATCTTCATGGCTTCCAGCACCATGATCTTTTCCCCCTCGCTGACCACCTGCCCCGGTTTGACCAGAACGCGGAAAATATTGCCCGCCAGGGGCGCGGTCACCGGCTCACCGTCGCCGGCGGGCGCCGCGCTCGCGCCGCCCCCGCCCGTCACCGGCTGGATCGCGGTCACATCGCCACCCTCGGACACGGTAACCGTATAGGACTGCCCTTCCACCTCGACCGTGTAGATCTCTTCGCCGGCCTCGGTGGTAGGCACGCTCACTGCGCGACCGGTGGGGGCGGGTTCAAAGGCATCCGGATCGTCACGGTGCTGCAGAAACTTCAGACCGATTTCGGGGAAGAGCGCGTAGGTCAGCACATCGTCGACTTCGCGCTCACCCTCCGCCAGCCGGATGCCCTTGTCCCTGGCCTGGGTGCGCAGCTTGTCCGTGAGCGCGTCCATTTCGTTGTCCAGGCGATCCGCCGGCCGGCAGGTAATGGGCTCATCCCCGTCCAGGGCGCGTTGCTGCAGTTCCTGACTGAAAGGCGCCGGCGCCGCCCCGTACTCGCCACGCAACACGCCCCGGGTTTCCTTCGACAGGGCCTTGTAGCGCGCGCCGGCGAGCACATTCATGACGGCCTGGGTGCCCACGATCTGGGAGGTGGGCGTCACCAGCGGAATATAGCCCAGATCCTCGCGCACCCGGGGAATCTCGGCGAGCACTTCGTCGAACCTGTCCTCGGCATCCTGCTCACGCAGCTGGTTTTCCATGTTGGTCAGCATGCCGCCAGGCACCTGGGCGATCAGGATGCGCGAATCCACGCCGCGCAGACTGCCCTCGAATTGCGCATATTTCTTGCGCACTTCACGGAACCAGGCGGCGATTTCCTCCAGCAGTTGAATATCCAGGCCGGTGGCGCGGTCACTGCCTTCCAGCATGGCCACCACGGACTCGGTGGGACTGTGCCCATAGGTCATGGACATGGACGAAACCGCGGAATCCACATTGTCGATGCCCGCCTCGGCCGCTTTGAGCGCCGTCGCCGTGGACAGCCCCGTGGTAGCGTGGCACTGCATGTGCACCGGAATGGACAGGCTTTCCTTGAGCTTGCTGACCAGTTCGTACGCCACATAGGGACGCAGCAGGCCGGCCATGTCCTTGATGGCAATGGAGTGCGCGCCCATGTCCTCGATCCGGCGCGCCTGATCCAGCCACATCTGCGTGGTATGCACCGGGCTGACGGTATAGGCAATGGTGCCCTGGGCGTGCTTGCCCTGCTCCACCACGGCCTGGATGGCGCGCTCGATATTGCGCATGTCGTTCATGGCATCAAAGACGCGGAAGACATCCACGCCATTGACCGCCGCGCGCTCAACGAACTTGTCCACCACATCATCGGCATAATGGCGATAACCCAGCAGGTTCTGACCTCGCAACAGCATCTGCTGGGGCGTATTGGGCATCGCCTCCTTGAGCCGACGGATACGTTCCCAGGGATCCTCGCCCAGATAGCGGATGCAGGCATCAAAAGTAGCTCCGCCCCAGGACTCCAGGGACCAGAAGCCCACCCGGTCGAGTTTCTCCGCGATAGGCAGCATGTCGTCGATACGCATGCGGGTCGCGAACAGGGACTGGTGCGCATCGCGCAGCACCACATCCGTAATTCCCAGGGGCTTAGGCTCGGTCATGATGATTCCTCGGCGAACAATCAGCGGCCGCGACGGGCCCGGTGCTTTGCAATGGCTTCATGGATAATGGCTTCGGTGCGCGACGAGACGGCCTCTCCGGGCACGGGCACCACCGGCTCCGCAGCCGCCGCCGGCTCGTCCGCTTCCGGGAAGAAACGGTTGACCAGACGGGACATGACAGTGGTGGTTACCACCAGCGCGATCAGAAAACCGAAGACCACGCCCATGCCCAGCAACATCAGTTCCACGCCCTGCGCGAACAACGCATTCATGGCGATCTACCCCCTGCCCAATAGCGCCGCCAGCCAGGCAGCGACAGCATAGTGGAACGGACGCAAGGCCCGGGCCCACGGGAGGCGCAATGTACCGGGATTGTTGACAATTGGCAATGACGAACGCGGCCATTTTTTTTATACATTCAGGGAAATCAGGGAGTTGGAATGATACTCGGCGGTCATCAAGAACCCGGATGGGGAGCGATTGCGTTGCGGAGCATGGAGATCGGAACTGATGGGTTGGTCCCGTCCGGATCCGGATTGTGGCGCGGTTGCGCTTGCGAACTCGCTGGTACACCCGATACTTACAAAAGAGGAGTCTTCGGAAGTTCAGTCATTGCGTTGTTTATCGGTGTCGTAGGGTGCGCTGTGCGCACCGTTCCAGCTCGGTGGAGTAGTTATCCGCCACACGAAGGTCCGGTCTTTGGCGGTTCCACCCGGCATTGAGCCGGGCGGAACCGCGGGAGGATTACTCGGCCGCTAACGCGGCCTCGCCCTTCGGGCTGCCTAGCCTCGCGAGGCAATGCTGCGCGCCCGGGCGGGCGCTTGTGGCTCGCTAGCTGCGGCAGCTTCGCCGCCACCGCCCAATGCGTACATTGGGCGGTGGTCGAACGAGGGGTCTCCTTCGAACTCCCCGGTGCATCAGATATCCACAAGAAGGGAGCCTGTGGAGGTTCAGTCCCTTAAACTGCCGTGCGGTGCCGCAGGATGCGCCGTGCGCACCATTCCACTTTGGAGGTAAACCACCGCCGTCCAGAGTCGGACTTTGGCGGTTCCGCCCGGCATTGAGCCAGGCGGAACTGCGGGAGGATTGGCTCGTGGCCTATGGCCCCTCGCCGCCACCGCCCAATGCGGAAATTGGGCGGTGGTCGAACGGGGGTTCTGCTTAGTAACGCCCCGGTGCACCAGATACCCACAAAAAAAGGGCCTGGCAGTGCGTCTTGCGCAGGTTTGGAGGCTGGGAACGCGGGAGGATTGACTCGCTGCCTGCGGCAGCTTCGTCGCCACCGCCCAATGCGTAAATTGGGCGGTGGTCGAACGAGGGGTTCTGCTTAACAGCTCCCCGGTGCACCAGATACCCACAAAAAAAGGGCCTGGTGGCCCTTTTTTTGTGGGTATCTGGTGCACCGGGGAGGATTCGAACCCCCGACCTTCTGGTTCGTAGCCAGATGCTCTATCCAACTGAGCTACCGGTGCTTGCTCGGCTTCGCCACTGGCGGCGAGAAGATGCGCATTATTCCGAACGGCCTCCGGGGAGTCAAGCCGACTTATTCGCCCGTTTCTTCCATCTGCTTTTGCAGGTAGTTCTCCAGGCCCACCCTGTCGATCAGGCCGAGCTGGGTTTCCAGCCAGTCGATATGCTCTTCCTCGGACTGGAGGATGCGATCCAGCAGGTCCCGGGAGACGTAGTCGCGCACGGATTCGCAGTACTCGATCCCGTTGCGCAGGGTGGGCAACGCCTGGTGTTCCAGCTTGAGGTCACACTCGAGCATCTCTTTGGTGTTCTCACCCACCAGCAGCTTGCCCAGATCCTGAAGATTGGGCACGCCCTCAAGGAAGAGGATACGTTCGATCAGCCAGTCAGCGTGGCGCATCTCGTCGATGGATTCGTTGTATTCGTGCTGGCCCAGCGCGGTCAGGCCCCAATCCTTGTACATGCGTGCATGCAGAAAATACTGATTGATCGCGACCAGTTCATTGCCCAGCGCTTCATTGAGATACTGGGTTACCTTTTCATCACCGCGCATGAGCGCCTCCGTATCGCGTTAACCGTTCAATGCTGCTCATTGTCTTCCCCAGCCATCGTGGAATGCAACCACGAAAACGATTCCCGCACTGCAACCGCATTGAAAATGATTATTACGTTGTTTCCCGCTTGCCCGCCATCTCAGTCAACGCCGGCTAGAAATGGTAATAGTACTGCAGCGCCACCTGGTTCAGACGGTCCTCAAAGCCGATCAGATCTGTTTCGGAATCGCGGATAATGGTACGGGTCATGACGCGCAACAGATGATGGCTACGCACGAGAGGCACTTCCATGTACAGGTGGGCCCTGCTGCGTCGATATTCCTTGTTGCCGTAACTGTGTGCACCTTCGTAATGATCCAGATTCAGACCGAACTCGGTGGCCGTGGGCAGGGTGATGGTGTTGTACCAGCGCCCGAAATAGCCGCAGCCGTTGCGGTTCAGTTGTTCTTCGCCGATGGATTGTGCGATGCGGGGGCGGTCATCGTCCTTTTCTTCCTCGTTGCAGGCCAGGGCCGCACCCAGACGCAGGTCCCAGGTGGTGCCGCGGCCCAGGCGCTTGTCCAGACCCGCGCCCACCGCACCCATGAACTCCCGTTCTTCCAGCTGCTGGTGATTCTCGCCCCCTTCCAGCCAGCCCCAGCCGGATAGCAGCCAGGGCCTGTCGTGACCACTTAGCGGACGTAGCGGATGAACACCGTCGACGAACCACTGAACATGTTCGCTATAACGCTGCTCATCGTTTCTTTCCGCTTCCTGTTCATAGGTATGGCTGATCTGCGCATGCAGCTCCGGCCGGCCGACACGGGCGCGCTCGCCCGTCCAGCGGTTATGCCAGCCCAGCCGTACGGTGCGTCCGCGCGCATAGGAGTTGTGATCCGCGTCCGCATAGCCTTCCACGCCCAGGCCCAGTCCCAGGTAGAGCGGAAGCCTCGTTTCGTCCGTCTCTACCGCCTGCAGGGCAGTGCTCGACAGCAGTAGCAAGAGGCTCGTCACCCATACGGGTTTCATGACCTTCTCCTCCCGACCAATTAAGGAGCGCTCCGTGGGAGCGCCGGGCGGGCATTGTGCCAGTCAGGAAGGTTGCGTGCCCGATCATGGGCACGGGAAAGAACCGTAAAGAGCCGATCAGGCCTGTGATTGGGCATCACAGGGAAGGGGGTAAAAACGCGCAAGGCATCCGGGTGATCAGGCGGACTGAGGCACCCACTGCTGAACGCCGGGCTGCTCCACCAGGCGTCGGGTATCGGCCTGACCCTCGAGCAGCGCCTCCCGCAACACCTCGCGGGCCTGGCGGGAACACTTCGAGCACTGACTGGCGACGCCCAGCTCGCGGTTGAGCGCACGCACGCTCACAGCCCCGTTCCGGGCGGCCGCGCGGATCTGATGATCGGTTATGCCCTTGCAGATACAGACGTACATGGCTTTTCACCTCCCTATGGTGGCAATACTAATGCGGTTGATAATGATTATCAACCCTTATTCGACTCCGATTGGTCCGTTGGCCTGGTTCGGGGAACGGACCCGACCCTTGCCACCAGCGGGATTGACGTCCAGCGCCGACCCCCGTTGCCTCGCCGTCACTCCGACATCATGGTAAAAATGCATAGTGGACCACGATGTCGCGAACAGGGCCGCGCAACGCGGCAGGGTGTATGAATGAAGGGCGGCATGCTCGGAGAACGCAGCGCATGAGTCCGACGCGCCTCGTCTTCCCGGCCCGTCATCAGGGCCGGCTGTACGGGCTGCTGACTGCCTGGCTCATCCTTCTGGTGCTCGCGCCGGCCCACGCTCGGGAAGAAGGGCCGCTGATTCTCGATGACGCCGCCGGACAACCCCCGTCCGGCCACCTCGAACGGCTCAATGCCGGTCCGGGGGGCAAACTCACCATTCAGGACGTCATGGCCCGGCAAAAGGGCTGGGAGCCGGCCTCCGATCACGTCAACCTGGGCCTGAGCCCGGATCACTGGTGGTTCCGTCTGCCCGTGCGCAACGCGACCCGGGAACCGGCCCAGCGGTTGCTGGAAGTCGGTTATCCCTCCCTGGATCGGGTGGACATCTACGCCGTGGACGACGGGGAAGTCGTCTCGTCTTTCAAAATGGGCGACCACCAGCCCTTCTCCGAGCGGCCCGTCAGTCACCGCTTCTTCGTCGCGCCCCTGGAATGGCCGGCGAACACCACCCGCACATTCTATATTCATGTGCACAGCACGGGCCCCCTGCAGGTGCCCGTGGAGCTGTGGACCTACGATGCGTTCTTTACGCATTCCCTGCTGCAACAGACCGTGGCCGCACTCTTCTTCGGGGCCATGCTCATCATGGGCCTGTACAACTTCTTTATTTTCCTGGGCATCCGCGAGCGCGCTCACGGTTATTATGTACTCCACCTGCTCACCCTGGTGATGTTCGTGCTCTCGGTTACCGGCTACGGGTTTCAGTATTTCTGGCCGGACGCGGTTGAGTGGAACGAGCGCAGCATCGGGGTTTTCCTGACCCTGGCCGTGGTCTTCGGCATGCTGTTTACCCGGGACTTTCTGCATCTCGGCACCCGGCACCACACACGCCTGGTGCAACTGGGCCTGTACGGGCTTTATGCCCTGCTCATACTCATGGTCCTGGCCATGCTGCTGGCTCCCTACACCCTGATGCTGATCACGGTCGTGGCCGGAGCCAATTTCGCCTGTGTTGCCGCCTTTGGCGCCGGGATCTATACTTGGTGGCGGGGCGAACAATCGGCGCGCTTTTATCTGCTGGCCTGGGGCGCCCTGCTGGCGGGCGGTCTGGTGCTTGCCGCCAGCCGTTTTTCCATTCTGCCGCGCAATCTCTTCACCGAGAACGCCGTCCAGATCGGCGCTACCCTGCTGGTTTCTCTGCTGTCGCTGGCCATGGCCGAACGCATTAACGAGGAAAGGCGCCGCCGCGCGCACGCCCAGCGCCAGGCGCTGGACCAGGAACGCGCCGCGCGCCTGGCCCGGGAAGAAGCTCTGGAGACCCAGCGTCAGGCCAACGCCATGCTGGAACAGCGTGTCGAGGAGCGTACCCGGGAACTGGCGGAGGCCAACCGTCAGCTCGAAACCATGAGCCTGACCGACGCACTCACCCAGCTGCACAACCGGCGCAGCTTCGACGAAATCATGGCGGTGGAGTACAACCGCTGCTACCGCTACCAGCACGCGCTGTCCCTGATTTTCGTCGACATCGACCACTTCAAGGACTTCAACGACCGTCATGGCCATCAGGTAGGCGATACCTGCCTGCAAGGGGTGGGCCGCGTGATCGCGCGGAGCGCCTGCCGGGACGCGGACGTGACGGCGCGCTATGGCGGCGAGGAATTCTGCGTCCTGCTGCCGGAAACGGACCGGGACGGCGCCCGGGAGGTGGCCGAACGAGTACGGCGGAATGTGGAACAGGAGCGCTTTCTCGTGGGCGGCCGGCAGGAGCCGGTCACGGTGAGCCTGGGCGTGGCCTGCCATTATCCGGATACGCCCGAGGGAGCACACCAGCTGCTTCAGGAGGCCGATCGCGCGCTCTACGAATCCAAGCAGAACGGGCGCAATCAGGTCACCTGTACCGCCTGATCAACGGTCTCCGCCGTGCTGTCCGCGGAAATCGCCGCCCAGAGCATATCGAACAGCACCGGCGCCTGCTCGGCCAGGGGCCGGGTTTCGTGGCGCAGCAGATGCATCTGGTTCACGCGCAGAAGCAGACCATAGAAGACATCAAGCAGGACCATGGAATCCACCCGGTTGGTCAGCACGCCGGAATCCTGCCCCTCTTCCAGCACGGCCAGGAACAGACCGGTCAGACGGTGCTGGGCCGGAGTCATGTCATCGCCCCAGCGCCCCGGATAGACTGAGTGAATCATCATCCAGCCCACGCGCGGGTTGCGATCGAAGAAATCCAGCACCACCCAGAACACCTTGCGCAGCCGGTCCTTGTAAGTCTCGATGCCGGCGAGATGATCCAGCATGCGCTCGGCCAGCTCGCCCAGCCACCGGTGCAGGCAGGCGTTGAGCAATGCCTCCTTGCCGCCGTAATAACGATACAGGGTCTGCAACGAGGCCCCGGCTTCCCGGGCGATATCCGCCAGCGCTACCCGGTGGAACTCGGTTTCCGAGAACACGCGCAGGGCGGCGTCCTCGACGCGCTGGCGCACGGCCTCCTGCCGGTCGGACGCTGCTTCAGCCATCGCTGTAATCCTCCTTACACTGTAAATCTTGTCTGACAATATACAGGAATGCCCGTTGACCGCCGATGTAGCCTTGAATAGCCTCCAAGGCCGGATTCAGCACGGGTCACAGTGTAATTGATATTACGGCCCGGGAGTGAACCGGGCCATCAAAGGAGAAGGTGCAATGGCGGACGAACGTATTCAACTGAGCGGTCCCGGCGGCCGGGTGGCCGTGGTGGACGCGCTGCGCACCCCTTTTGCGCGCATAGGCACCCACCTGCGCGATTTTAGCGCCATTGAACTGGGCGAGTTCGTGGTCAACGAGCTAATCGGTCGCAATGAACTCGACCCGCGGGAGCTCGACCAGCTCGTGTTCGGCATGACCATCATGATCCCCGAGGCCCCCTTTATCGCCCGGGAAATCGCCCTGGCCTGCGGCCTGGACCGCGTCGACGCCTATTCGCTCACGCGCGCCTGTGCCACCAGCTTCCAGACCGCCGCCAGCGGCGCCGAAGCCATTCTGCTGGGCCACGCGGATACGGTCATCACCGGGGGCACCGATTCGTGCAGCGACGTGCGGATTCCGCTGACCCGACGCCTGTCCGCCGCGCTGCGCGATCTCAGTTTCGCCCGAACCAACCGCGAACGGATCCGGATCCTGGCCGGACTCAAGCTCCGGGATATCGTGCCCGCCCGGCCCAGCATCACGGAATATTCCACCGGCGAGACCATGGGCGAGAGCTGCGAGAAGATGGTCAAGAAATGGGATGTCCCCCGTGCCGAGCAGGACGACATTGCCCATGCGTCCCATGCCAACGCCGCCCGGGCCTGGCAGGAAGGTCGCATGGACGATCAGGTCATGCCCGTCACCTTGCCGGATGGTTCACGTCTGCACGAGGACAATCTGGTGCGCAAGAACTCGGATCGTGCGGGCTATGACAAGCTCAGGCCCGTCTATGACAGGGACAGCGGCAGTGTTACCGCGGGCAACGCCAGTCCCCTGACCGATGGCGCCGCCGGATTGCTGCTAATGAGCGAACACAAGGCCCGGGCGCTGGGGTACAATCCGCTGGGCTATATCCGTTCCTGGGCCTTCGAGGCCAAGACCCCGGCGGAGGATCTGCTGATGGGGCCGGTACTGGCCGCGCCGCGGGCCCTGGCCCGGGCCGGGCTGACACTCGGGGATCTGGATCTGGTGGACATGCACGAGGCCTTCGCCGGCCAGATCGCCTGCAACCTGCGGGGGCTGGCCAGCGACGCCTACATTCGCGAGATGACGGGCCGCCACCAGGCCCCGGGCGAGGTAGACCGCACCCGGCTCAATGTCAACGGCGGTTCCATTGCCTACGGCCATCCCTTTGGCGCCACCGGCGCCCGGGTAATCGGTCAGACCCTGCACGAACTGCAGCAACGGGGTGGCGGTCAGGCGCTGACCACGGCCTGCGCGGCCGGCGGCATTGGTGCCGCCATGATCGTCGAGTCCGAGTAAGCGCGGTCTCGCAAGAGCAAACCCGCCGGCAAACACCGGCGCAACCGGAGAGCACGCAATGTTTGGCATGCTGATGAAGTGGATGCGGGACAACAAGATCCTGCCGCAAATTTCCGATACCGAGCGCCAGGCGCTCGAAGCCGGCCACGTCTGGGTCGAAGGTGACTTCTTCAAGGGGAATCCGGATTTCGACAAACTGTTGTCCGAAGCCTACGACCAGCTGCCGCAGAAGGAACAAGAGTTCCTCGACGGCCCCGTCGAAGAGCTGCTGTCCATGGTGGACGGCTACAAGACCGCCCGTACCCGGGAACTCGACGACAAGGTCATGCAATTCCTCAAGGACAATGGCTTCTTCTCGCTGCAGATCCCCGAGGAATATGGCGGCAACCCCATGTCCACCGTGGGCAAGTCGGCCGTCATGGCCAAGATTTCGCCGGTCAACGGCATCCTCAGTTCCCTGGTGGTCATTCCCAATTCCCTGGGGGCAGCGGAACTGCTCACGCACTACGGTACGGACGAGCAGAAGAACCACTACCTGCCCAAGCTGGCGAAAGGCGAATACATTCCCTGCTTCGGCCTGACCGAGCCCACCGCCGGTTCGGATGCCGCGTCCATGGAAGCCGAAGGCGAGGTCTTCAAGGACAGCAGCGGCGAGATCAAGTTCAAGCTGAACTTCCGCAAGCGCTACATCACGCTCGCACCCATCGCCAATCTCATTTCCCTGGCTTGCCGCCTGCACGATCCGCAGAACCTGCTGGGCCACGGGGAAGACGCCGGCATCACCGTGCTGCTGTTGCACAAGGGGATTGACGGGCTTTATATCGGCGATTACCACGAGCCCATCGGCGATACCTTCTACAACGGCCCCATTGTGGGCCGGGATGTAATCGCATCACCCGGTGATGTGCTGGGCGGCGAGCAGTACATCGGCCTGGGCTGGAAGATGCTCATGGAATCGCTGGCGGGCGGCCGCATGGTGTCTCTGCCCGCGGGTGCCATTGGCGGGCTGCGCGGGGCCTCGGCGGCCGTGGGCGCCTATTCCATGGTGCGCACCCAGTTCGGCATGCCTGTCGGCAAGATGGAAGGTGTGGAAGCCAAGGTGGGCCATGCCGCGGGCATGAACTACATGTTCGAGGGCGGCCGCATTTTCGGCTGCTCGGCGCTGGATCACGGCATTCAACCGCCGGTGGCCTCGGCCATCATGAAGGCCTATTCCACCGAAACCGCGCGGGAAGTGGGTACCGACGCCATGGATGTGTTCGCCGGTGCCGGCGTCATGCAGGGCCCGAACAACGTCGTGGGCGGCGGCTACACCTCGGCGCCCGTGGGCGTCACGGTGGAAGGTGCCAACATCATGACGCGCACGCTGATGATCTTCGGTCAGGGTGCGACGCGCTGCCATCCGCACGCCTATCCGGTGGTTCAGGCGGTGGAGAACGAAGATACCACCGGGTTCCGCAAGCATCTCATGGGCTGGATGGGCCAGTTCTTCATGGGCATGCTCATGACCCTGGTGCGCGGCCTGACGCGCGGCTGGTTCACGGTCAAGACGCCCAAATCCGCGGATCCGAAAACCCATACCTGGTACCGCCGCATGGGCTGGGCCGCTACCCGGTTCGGGCTCATGACCAACCTGGCCATGTTCGTCATTGGTGGCAAGTTGAAAACCCGCGGCAACCTCACCGGCCGTTATGCGGACGTGCTCGCCTGGATGTACATGGCACTGTCCACGCTGCGCCGTTACGAGGCGGAAGGCCGCCGCAGCGAGGATCTGCCACTGGTGGAGTACAGCTGCCAGTACGCCATGTATCAGGTGCAGAAGGGCTTTGAAGGCATCTATGACAACTTCGGCGGCCCCCTGGGCTTCTTCCTGCGCACCGTCGGCCGGCTGGGATTGAACATCAATCCCATCGCCCGGCCGCCCGTGGATGATCAGACCAGCAAGGCCGCAGCCATTCTGCAGCAGTACAACGAGCAGTATCAGCGGCTCACGGAAGGCCTTTATGTGGGCGCCGACGACACCCAGGGGCTGGGCCGTCTGCTCAAGGCCTTCCGTCTGACCACCGAGGCCGAGCCCGTGCGCCACAAGATCCGCGCCGCACAGAAGGCACGCAAGCTGAACCGCGGCGAGCCGGAGCAGGTCCTCGATGCCGCGCTGGAACAGGGTGTGATCAGCGCGCAGGACGCGGATCTGCTCAAGCGCGCTCATCAGGCCTGCCTGGATGCCGTGGAAGTGGACGTCTTCACCGAAGACGAGTTCTACGGCAAGGGCATGGTCCAGGGCGAAACGGCTACCGGCGACGGCGGCCAGGATCAGGATCCGCAACAGGAGAAGGTCGCCAAGGCGAGCTGATCCGGGCGACTCTGTCCGTACGGAAAGGGGCCCGATTTCGGGCCCCTTTTTTTATGCCCGGCAAAGCGCCGGGCTCGCTCCCGCCCCATGGAATCAGACGGCACGCATCATTATCCTGCCCGGGAACTTGTTCGCCCGTTTCAATGTCTGCCGAATTGAATCCTCGCGGACCAAGGAGACAACAACAACCATGCCTGGCAGGCTGTTAAAAAACCCCTTGCGTGCTCAGCGTGGCCCGAAGAGTGCAGCTTGTGTCCTTTGTTGCGAAGTACAGTATGACTCCCTTTTCGAGTGGCAAAGTGCAGCAGGTAGGCGCTTCAGGCCACGCCCTGCAGGGCTTTCAGGCTGGTCCGCACTCATCGTTGCCCTTTTTCGACGGGTGGACACCCGCCTTCAAAAGGGCGCCTTGATTGCGGACCAGCCTGAAAGCCTGAGTACGCAAGGGGTTTTGCAACAGCCTGCTAATCGAACACGGATTGAACGGCCCGGATTACTCCCTCGCTACCATCAAACATCACCGCCCGAACCCCCTGGCTGACTCCCCCGGAGTTGGCGATCCATTCTCTTTGCCCTTTTCCGGATACAGGAGACTGAAGAATGATTCAGGTGGACCACCTGACGCGTCGTTATGGCCCCACAACGGCCGTCAACGACGTCAGCTTTCGCATTGATCGCGGCGAGGTGGTGGGCCTGCTGGGCCACAACGCCGCGGGCAAGACCACCATCATGAAAATGATCTCGGGCTATCTGGAGCCCACCGCCGGCACCATCCGCGTGGGCGATCTGGAGATGGGCCCGGACACCCGGGCGATTCAGGCCCGGCTGGGCTATCTGCCGGAAAACTGTCCCGTCTGGCCGGAAATGACGGTCATCGACTATCTCGACTATCAGGCCAGCCTCCACGGCGTGCCCGAAGACCAGCGCGACCGGGCCGTGGCGAACGCCATCCGCCGTACCGAACTCAAGGACAAGGCGGCGGACACCATCGAGACGCTGTCGCGCGGCTATCGCCAGCGCGTGGGCGTGGCCCAGGCCCTGCTTCATGACCCGGATGTCATCATCCTGGACGAACCCACCAATGGCCTGGACCCCAATCAGATCCGGCACATGCGCGCTCTGATTCGGGAGCTGGCGCAGACCGCCACCGTGGTGGTGTCCACCCATATCCTTCAGGAAGTCCAGGCCGTATGCGAACGCGTGCTCATCCTGCGCGCGGGTGAGCTGGTCGTGGACGCCCGCCTGGATGAACTGCAGCAAGCCAGCGGCCTCTGGGTACGCGTCGACGGCGAAGCCGCGGACACCCTGGGCCGGATCGAAGGCGTCACCCGCGTCGAGGATCAGGGGGTCGAGGACGGCCAGCGCCTCTATCTTCTGGAGACGAAGCCGGAAACGGCACCCGCGGTGGCCGAAGCCGTCGCCGCCGCCGGCCTGAAACTCTATGCCCTGCAACCACGTCGCCGGGATCTGGAAACCCTGTTCGCCGAAATCAACGAGGAGGTCGCTCATGGCTGAGATCATGCGTATCGCCCGCAAGGAATTCCGCGTTTTCTTTGCCTCGCCGGCGGCCTGGCTCTTCCTGGGCGCATTCCTGGTGGTCACCCTCTTCGTGTTCTTCTGGGTGGAAACCTTCTTCGCCCGCAATCTGGCCGATCTGCAGCCGCTGTTCCAGTGGATGCCGGTTTTGCTGATCTTTCTGGTCGCCGCGCTGACCATGCGGGCCTGGTCCGAGGAACGGCGCTCGGGCACGCTCGAAAGCCTGCTGACCGCACCCGTGCGGCCTCTGGATCTGGTGCTGGGGAAATTCCTGGCCGCACTCGGATTGGTCGCACTCGCGCTGGCACTAACCCTGCCACTACCCGTCACTATCTCGTTCCTCGGTCCGCTGGACTGGGGGCCGGTGATCGGCGGCTATGTGGCCAGTCTCTTCCTGGCCGCCGCCTATATCGCCATTGGCTTGTACACCAGCAGCCGCACGGACAATCCGGTGGTCGCGCTCATTCTCACCGCCGTGGTGGGCGGCGTCTTTTATGTCGTGGGCATGGACGCGCTGACCAACCTCTTCGGCCGCGATGTCGGTACCGTGCTGGCTCAGCTGGGCACGGGCACGCACTTCGAGTCCATTACCCGGGGCGTACTGGATCTGCGCGATCTCTATTACTACCTCTCCATTGTCGCGGTCTTCCTTACCCTGAACCTGCATCAGCTGGAACGGCTGCGCTGGTGGGGCAATCCGGGCTCGCGCCGGCACCGGCTGTACGGCTGGGTGACGGCACTCGTCGTGGTCAACGTCATCGCCGCCAACTTCTGGCTCGCACCTTTGCATCAGGTGCGCGCGGACATGACCGAAAACAATATCTATTCGCTTTCGGATGCCACGCGCGAACAGCTGGGCCAGTTGCGTGAACCCCTGGTGATCAAGGGCTACTTTTCGGACAAGACCCATCCCCTGCTCGCGCCCCTGGTGCCGCGCGTCAAGGATCTGTTGAAGGAATACGCCGTGACCGCCGGCGATCGTGCCCGGGTGGAATTCATCGACCCGACCCGGGATCAACAAGCCGCGGAGTCGGCGGCGGCGCAATACGGCGTCAAACCGGTGCCCTTGCAAACGGACAGCCGCTATCAATCGTCCGTGGTTAACGCCTACTTCAATGTGGTGGTGGCCTATGGCAACGAGCACCAGACGCTGAACTTCCGCGATCTGATTCAGATCAAGGGCTCGCGCGGCCAGAATGTCCGGGTTAATCTCAAGAATCCGGAATACCAGATCACGCGAGCGGTCCGGAAGACCATCAACACCTACCAGTCCGCGGGCAATCCCTTTGCCACCCTGGACCAGAAGGTCACCTTCAAGGGCTATATGTCGCCGCGCGAACAACTGCCGGAGAAACTCACCAGCCTCCGCTCGGAATTGCAGTCGGTGCTCGACGAACTCAAGCAGCAGTCCGGGGGCCAGTTCCGGACCGAATTCGCCGACCCCGGCGCCGACGACGAACTGGCGAAGCGCCTGGAACGCGAGTTCGGCTTCGGGCCCCAGGTAGCGAGCCTGCTGAATCCGCAGCAATTCTGGTTCTACATGGTGCTGGAAAGCGGCGGCGATACCCTCCAGGTGGCGCTGCCCGAATCACCGGACAAAAAGGCGCTCAGACAAGCCATCAAGGACGGCCTGCAACGGCTCACCTCGGATTATCTCAAGACCATTGCCCTGGTGAAGCCGCAACAGCAAGCGCGCAATCCCATGGCGCGGCGGATGCGTGGCCCCCAGGGACATTCCTGGAGCCGGCTCAAGAAAAAGCTGCGCGAAGGCGCGCGCATCCAGGAAACCGATCTGTCCAGCGGCCAGGCGCCGTCCGAGGCGGACATCCTGCTGGTCATGGCCCCGAAAAAGCTCGACGAAAAACAGCGTTTCGCCATCGACCAGTTCCTGATGCGTGGTGGCAGTGTCGTCATGGCCACCTCGCCCTACGATGTAAAGCTGCGTCGCGGCCTGTCGGCGTCCCGCCACCAGTCGGGGCTCAAGTCCTGGCTTGAGCACCACGGGCTCACCGTTCAGGAGCAACTGGTGCTGGATCCGAAGAACGCGGAACTGCCCCTGCCGGACCGGCGGCAGGTCGGCGGCGTGTCCGTGCGTCAGGTGCGCATGGCCCCGTATCCGTTTTTCCCGGATGTACGCGGCGATGGCCTGAACCGGCAGCATCCGATTACCTCGTCGCTGAGCCAGCTCACGCTGAACTGGGTTTCGCCCATCAGCGTGGACGGCAAGAAGAACGACAACCGCACCGTCACCAGGCTGGTACAAAGCTCCAGCGGAAGCTGGACGTCGGACCAACTGCAGATGATGCCGAACACCGAACAGTATCCGAACCATGGCTTCCCCGTGGGCGACAAGCGCCAATCGCGTACCCTGGCGGTCGCTGTGGAAGGTCGCTTCGAGTCCTTCTTCAAGGGCAAAGAATCGCCCTTGCTGGAAAAGGACAACGACAAGGCCAGTCAGTCCGGCCGGGGCCCCAGGCCCGGGAGCATGCCCGGCCAGAGCAAGGGCCAGGCCAGCCAGGAACAAGAGTCGTCCACCCCCATCACGGGCGTGATTGAACATTCACCGCAATCAGCGCGCCTGGTGCTGGTGGGCAGCAACACCTTTGCCAGCGACATGGCCCTGAAACTTACCTCCCGCGGCATGGACACGCGCTATACCCGGCCCCTGGCGTTTATTCAGAACGCCATCGGATGGTCGCTGGGCAATCCGGGCCTGCTCGAGTTGCGCGGTCAGACCCGACTCACGCGCACGCTCAACCCGCTGGAGGCCAGCGAGCAGCGCTTCTGGGAGTACCTCAACTATGGTCTCGCCCTGGCCGGCCTGTTGCTGGTCTGGATCTGGCGGCGGCGCGTGGCCGCTCGTGACCATCGGCGTTATCAACGGATTCTCGGGGAGGTGTAACCATGGAAAAGACCATCCGCATTCTCGCGCTGGTACTGGCCGTGCAAGTCGTACTGGCGGTGGGCCTGCAATTCAGCGGGCCCACCCTGAGCCCGGCCACCGAGGCCGAGCCTTTGGTGTCCAAGTCCTCGGACCAGGTGAGCAAGATCACCATTGCCGATGCCGAAGACCAGCAGGTCAAGCTGAAGCGCACAGACAGCGGCTGGACGCTGACCGACAGCGGCTTCCCGGCCGATCCGGACAAGGTCAGCCAGCTGCTGAAGCAGCTGACCGGCCTGAGCGAAGGGGAAGTGGTCGCGCAGACCGAAAGCGCGCGCGAGCGCTTCAAGGTGGCTGGCGAGAACTTCAAACGCCGGATTACGCTGCACACCGGCGGCCAGGATCCGGTCCGCCTTTATCTGGGCACCTCTCCGGGCAAGGACCGCGTCCATGCGCGGGTCGAGGGGAGAAACCCCATCCAGGTGGTGCAATTCGGCACCTATGATGCGCCGGTCAAGGTCGCCGACTGGCAGGACCAGGGTGTGCTGCAGATCCCGAGCGATCGCATCGCCGGGCTCGAGCTCAACGGACTCAAGCTGCAACGCAAGGAGAGCAAGCAAGGCGCGGACAAGGACGGCCAGACCGGTCAGCCCGCCGGGTGGCAAGCGTCGAAAACGCCCGAGGGCAAGGTGCTGCAACCATCGGCCATGCGGCAACTGACGCAACAACTGGCCACGTTTCGCTTTGACTCAGTCCTGGGCGCGGAGCAACCGGGCGGCTACGACTGGGATCAACCCGTGCTGGAACTGACCGTTCAGCGTGGCAAGGAGGATCCGGTGCAGTACCGACTGGCGAAGAAGAGCGTGAAAGAGGATCAGACGAAGTATGCGCTCAAAAGCTCCACCCACAAGGAGTACTTCAGCCTGGCCACCCCCACCGCCACACAGCTAATCGAGGCGGCGAGCGCCAAGGCCTTGCTCGGGCCGGAAGCAGAGAAAGAATCGCCGGATCAATCCGGCGAGCAAGACAAAGGCCGGGATCAAGCGCCTTCGTCCGGCTCCTGACCCCCCGGGGTTCAGAAAGGGCCTACCGCCAAGCCCCCGGCATGGCCGGGGGCTTTTCCATGCCGGAGCACGAGAAAGCGAAGGGCAATCAATCTTCGAGCTGGCGCAGGCGCGCGCGCAACTGGTTCAACTCTTCCAGCAGATCCAGAGCCAGCGCCGCCCCGGCATTATTCACGCCCAGATCCTGCCGGAACTGCACGGCTCGCCGGACCCGCCAGACGCTGACCGAGTGAAACCGCCATTGGGTGCGCCCTTCCCGTTCGGGCTCCACCACCCCTTCTTCTACCAGCTCAATGATTTCGTCCGCGTTGACCCCGCAGATCCGACAGACCTCGGCCAGGGTCACGCCCCGGTCCTCGCCCAGCAATTCGCCCGCGAGGGCGTCTTCCATTTCGTTCGCCATGGCCGCTCAGACTCCCAGATTCGCCCGTGGATTGAATTCGGACTTGCTTTCCAGTTCACGCCAGAGTTTCTCCTCTTCCTCACTATCGGCCTTCGGGACATGGACTTGCAAGACCACATAGAGATCCCCGGCCGGTTTGCCCGGTATCCCGCGCTCCTTGAGCCGCAACTTGCGGCCACTGTGCACGCCCGCCGGCACCGTCAGCGAAACCTTGCCGTCGGGGGTCGGTACCTGAACTTTGGAGCCCAGGGCGGCTTCCCAGGGCGCAACCGGCAAGTCCAGATAGAGATCCCGCCCGTCCACGCGATAAAGGGGGTGGGAGCGGAACTCGATCTCCAGATAGAGATCGCCTTGCTCACCCTGCCCGATGCCGGGATCCCCCTGTCCGGCCAGCCGGATTTGCTGGCCCTGCCTGATGCCCTTGGGGATATTCACGTTCAGGGTGCGCTCTTTCACCTGAGGCCGTCCGTCGGCGCCCATCTCCGTGTTGCGCAGCGTGATGGGCCGGGTAGCGCCGTTGAACGCATCCTCGACATCCACCTGCACGCGCGCATGAGCGTCCTGCCCCCGGGCCTGAAAGCCGCCGCCACCCCGGCCGCGACCGCCCCGGAAGCCACCAAAGCCGCCCTGTCCGAACAGGGATTCGAAGAAATCGCTGAAGGCTTCCTCATCGGCGCCGGTAAAACCGCCGCCATGGAATTCAAAGCCCTGATCCCAGTCCGGGGGCGGATCAAACTGTTGCCCCTGCTGCCAGTTGGCGCCCAGCTGGTCATAGGCCGCGCGCTTCTCCGGATCCTTGAGCACCTCATAGGCCTCGCCGAGCTCCTTGAACTTCTGCTCGGCGTCGGCCTCGTCGCTCACATCCGGATGATACTTGCGCGCAAGCTTGCGATACGCCTTCTTGATCTCGTCCTGGCTGGCGTCGCGACTAACGCCCAGGATCTGGTAGTAATCCTTGTATTCCACCGAGTACGGCCTCCTGATACCGGATCCATGTCTGCAAATCCACACATGGAAAATGGCTTTCCCCTAATGTAAGGGTGTGGGTGGATTTTCCAAGGGTGAAGCCTGTATGGCGGAACGGGAAGCCGGATTGCGAACCTTCCACTGTAGACATAAAAAAACCCGGCCAGGCGGGTTTTTTTTGTAGGGTGCGCCCGTGCGCACCTTTCCAGAGCCTTGGTGATCGATCAGCATGGAGGAATTGCCGGGTCTTGCCCCAATTCTGCGTTTTCCCGGGGCAAGTGATGGGGATTGCGAAGTCCATCTATGGACTTCGCCCTTCGGGCTGCGCCGGCTCGCGCCGGCTACGCGCCAATTTGCTCCCGGCAAATGGGTCGAACAGAGGGTTCGAACCAAATACTCCCTCTCCGCCAGACATAAAAAAACCCGGGCTTGCCGGGTTTTTGTAGGGTGCGCCCGTGCGCACCTTTCCAAAGCCTTGGTGATCGATCGGTGGGGAGGGATTGCGCGCTCCTTCCCTGGAGCGCGTCCCTTCGGGACCCGCGCTTCGCGCGGTCCCAATTTGCTCCCGGCAAATGGGTCGAACAGAGGGTTCGAACCAAATACTCCCTCTCCGCCAGACATAAAAAAACCC
>CAJXLA010000008.1 GCA_913055795.1 uncultured Alcanivorax sp.
CTCGGGCTTTCAGGCTGGTTCGCAATCGAGGCGCGCTTTTGAAGGCGGGGCCCAGCCCCGTCGAAAAAGGGCAACGATGCGTGCGGGCCAGCCTGAAAGCCGCGCAGGGCGCGGCCTGAAGCGCCCATCTGCTGCACTTTGTCGCTCGGAAAGGGCATCACCCTGTCCGTCGCAACAAAGCACACCAGCTGCACGCTTCAGGCCACGCTGAGCACGCAAAGGGTTTTTCAACAGCCTGCTATGTGTAGAGCGCGTATTCACCGATAATGGAGCCTGTTATCTCAGCCGGCGTTTTGCTCGGCTGTGCCGACGCCTGGGCATCAAGCATGGGCGAACCCGACCCTACACGCCACGCACCAATGGCAAGGCCGAGCGCCTGATCGAGACGGCGATGCGCGAATGGGCTTATGCCTATACCTATAACACCAGTGCCGAACGAGCGCGCCAGTTACCGATCTGGCTGCACCACTACAATTGGCATCGCCGCCATGGCAGTCTGGACAGACACCCGCCCATCAATCGGCAGGTAGCGGATGTAAGGCGCGTGCGATTCATACTCTCTTGCTTGCTCGTACGCCGATTCTTGCGACGGCACCGGCGCTTACCTGCTTTGCCAATCACCCGGCGGGATCCAGACCCGAGCGGGCATTCCATGCTCCACAACCAGGGCTTATCCATCGACTCAATCAAACGACGGCATAAGATGACCGAGTACGTCGGGATCGACGCGGGGGGATCATGACAAGGTCCCATGGCCGCGTTCAGCCGGGCCCTAAAGGTGGCAACACAGGGCTGCGCGCTCGGCTCCGGCCCTTTTGACCGCGCTATGGCCTCTTTCGGGCCCGGAAATGCTAGAATCGCGCGCCCATTTACACCCTGCGGAGCCCCATGGCCCTGTTAACCCTGAAAAATCTGCGCCTGGCCTACGGCAGCCAGCCCCTGCTCGACGATGTGGAGCTGACCATCGAGGCCGGTGAGCGGCTGTGCCTGGTCGGGCGCAACGGCAGCGGCAAGTCCTCGCTCATGCAGGTGCTTGCCGGCGAGATCGACGCGGACGACGGCGAGTTCAACACCGCCGACGGCCTGCGCGTGGCCCGGCTGCAGCAGGATGTGCCCGGCGCCGAGGAGGGCAATACCCGGGAGGTGGTCTCCGCCGGGCTGCCCGAGGCGGGGGCGCTGCTGAGCCGTTATGATCAGCTCACGCGCGCGCTGGCGGAAGGCGACGATAGCGTCTGGGCGGAAATGGAGAAGGTGCAGCGGGAGCTGGACAGCCGCGACGGCTGGGCGCTGGCGCAGCAGGTGGACACGGTGCTCTCGCGCATGAACCTGGACGGCGATACGCCCTTCGCGCAGCTGTCGGGCGGCATGAAGCGCCGGGTCCTGCTGGCGCGGGCGCTGGTCAGTGACCCGGACCTGTTGCTGCTGGACGAGCCCACCAACCATCTGGATATCGATGCCATCCAGTGGCTGGAAGAGTTCCTGCGGGACTATCCGGCCACGCTCATGTTCATTACCCACGACCGGGCGCTGATCCGCAGTCTGGCTACGCGGATTATCGAGCTGGATCGAGGCAAGCTCACCAGCTGGCCGGGTTCGTACGACCGCTATCTGGAAAAGAAGGAAGAAGCGCTCAACGCCGAGGAGAAACAACGCGCCGAGTTCGACAAGAAGCTGGGCCGCGAGGAGCAGTGGATCCGTCAGGGCATCAAGGCAAGGCGCACGCGCAACCAGGGCCGGGTCCAGGAACTGCAGGAAATGCGCAAGGAGTTCGCGCAGCGCCGCGAGCGTCAGGGCAAGGCCAATCTGGAGATTCAGGACAGCGCGCGCTCGGGCAAGAAGGTGATCGAGGCGGAAGGACTCACCTATGAAGCCGAAGGCCGCACCCTCTTCCGCGATTTCGATATTACCGTCATGCGCGGGGACCGCATCGGCGTGCTGGGCCCTAACGGCTGCGGCAAGTCCACGCTGTTGGGCGTGTTGCTGGGCGAGCAGGAACCCCAGGCGGGTACCGTGGAGCTGGGCACCAAGCTGGAGATCGCCTACTTCGATCAGCTCCGCGACACGCTCAAGCTGAACGAAACCGTGGTGGACAATATCGCCGAGGGTCGGGACACCATCGAGATCAACGGCCGGCAGAAGCATGTCATGGCCTATCTGCGCGATTTTCTGTTCGAGCCGGGCCGGGCGCGTCAGCCGGTGAGTTCCCTGTCGGGCGGCGAACGCAACCGCCTCTTGCTGGCCAAGCTCTTTACGCAGCCGTTCAACCTGCTGGTCATGGACGAGCCCACCAATGATCTGGACGTGGAAACCCTGGAGCTGCTGGAAGAACAGCTCATGGAATTCACCGGCACCCTGCTGCTGGTGAGCCACGACCGGGCCTTTCTCGACAATGTGGTCACCTCCACCATTGCCTTCGAGGAAGACGGCCCGCACCAGTACGTGGGCGGCTACGACGACTGGATTCGCCAGAAGCAGGCGCGCAAGCCGGCCGGCGGCGACAAGCCCAAAAAGCAGAATGCCTCGGCTCAGAAGACGTCGCCCGAGAAGAAGAAGGGGAACGGACTCACCTATGCACAGGAACTGGAGCTGAAAGAACTGCCCGGACGCATCGAGGATCTGGAGACCCGTATCAGTGCCCTGCACGAGGAAATGGCCGATCCGGGCTTCTTCCAGCGGGAGCAGGACCAGATCCGCGCCAGGCAGGATGAACTCAGGGATCTGGAAAAGGAACTCGAAGAAACCTTCGCGCGCTGGGAGGAACTGGACGCCGGCGCTTCGGAAAACGCCTGAAACCAGATTCCGGGCAGGGTGCGCCCAGAGGGCATAAACGCTTTGCGCACCCCGGGAATTTGCAGGTGCGCACAACGTTTATGCCCTCTGGGTGCACCCTACGGTCCTCCGAGCTGAGTCAGTGAATGTTCTCCCCCTGGCAGGGGGAGTTAGGGGGGGGGTGGCGCAAAGACAGTTTTTAGCGTTCTGGAAAGACCCCTCCTTTTGCTTTTCCTCCCCTTGCCAGGGGAGGAAATCAGAGGGCTCCCTTGGCAGGGGGCAACCAAAGAAGGGACTGAACCCGATCCGTTGCAGATGCGCACAGCGTTTATGCCCTTTGGGTGCACCCTACGGCTTCAGCGTCCTCATTCGAACGCCCGATCCTGTCACCAGACTCCGGAGAACCCCTCCTTTGTATTTCCTCCCCATGCGAAGGGGAGGAAAATTCTTCTCCCTCTTGCCAAGAGGGAGATCACAGAGGGGGTTCCCCGGAAAAACAAGGGCGCCTTCGGCACTCTCTTTTTTCTTGCTCCTTGCTCCTTGCTCCTTGCTCCTTCATTCGAAGGATGCCACTTCTTCGAATGACGGCCGGGGGCCGCGTGGATAGAGCGCTTCGCGGTCACCGTAGCCCAGATTCAGCAGGAAGTTCGACTTCACCGAAGAGCCCGAGAAGAAGGCCTCGTCCACCCTGGCGTTGTCGAAACCCGACATGGGCCCGCAATCCAGCCCCAGCGACCGCGCCGCCATGATCAGATAACCGCCCTGAAGTGTGGCGTTGCGGAAGGCGTTGTACCAGGCCAGATCCGGGTCGTTCGCAAACATATCCCGCGCGCCGGGGAAGACCGGGAAGAGTTCCGGCAGCTTCTCGTAGAACTCGTGATCGGTGGCCACAATGGCGGTCACGGGCGCGGTCATGGTCTGCTCCACATTGCCCTCGGCCAGCGCCGGCTTGAGCTTCTCCTTCGCCTCGGGGCTCACCAGATAACGCACCCGCATGGGCAGGCAGTTCATGCTGGTGGGGCCCCACTGGGCCAGCTCATGAACCTGGCGCAGCAGGTCCTCGGATACCGGCTTATCCTGCCAGGCGTTGAAGGTGCGCGCCTGGCTGAAAACCTGCTCCAGCGCCTGTTGATCGATCGAATCCATTGAATACTCCTCGTTTTCCGGAATGCTATGCTGGAAACCACCACTCGGGCTTTTCCCGACTGATGAAAAGCCTGAAGGATCAGCGGCCGCCGAAAAAGCGGTCCCGTTTGAACGGAATATTCAGCTTTTCTGAACGATCAGCTATGGAGCCCCGGCGATGAATCTGGAAACCCTGCGGGTACTGGACGCCATCCAGCGGCGCGGCAGCTTCGCCGCCGCCGCCGAGGAGCTGGACCGGGCCCCTTCGGCGGTGAGCTATAGCGTGCAGAAGCTGGAGGAAGACGCGGGGGTGCTCATCTTCGATCGCTCGGGCCGCAAGGCGCGCCTGACGGCCGCGGGCCAGCTGCTTCTCGAGCGCGGGCGCACGCTGCTGGACGCCAGCGACCAGCTGGTGCGTCAGGCCCAGGCGCTGGAGACCGGCTGGGAAACCCAGCTCACCCTGGCGCTGGACGCGGTCTATCCGGTGGAGCGGCTCTGGCCGCTGGTGCATCGGTTCACCGAGCTGGCGCCGGACACCAGCCTGCGCATCCTGAGCGAGGTGCTGGGCGGACCCTGGGATGCGCTGGAACAGGGCCGGGCCGAGCTGGCCGTGGCGCCGTCGAAAATGCGCCCGCCTGCGGGCACCCGCAGCACCCCTGTGGGCAGTGTGCGCTTCGTCTATGTTGCTCACCCGGACCACCCGGCCACCCACGAAAAGGCGTTAACGCCGGAGAGCCTGGCCGCCTGGCGCGCCATTGCCGTGGCCGACACCGCCCGGGGCCAGCCCGCGCGCAGCACCCGCATCCAGGACAATCAGGTGACCCTGACCGTCAGCGACTTTCCCGCCAAGATCTCGGCGCTGTGCGCCGGTCTGGGCGTGGGCACCCTGCCCGCGGGTATGGCCGAGCCGTTGATCGAGCGCGGCGAGCTGGTGCGGCTGAACATGGCGGAAGAACCGGAACCCCAGGCCGTGCACCTGGCCTGGCGCACGGACAGCACGGGCAAGGCCCTGCGCTGGCTGACCCGGCACCTGCCCGACTATCTGGGGGACGCCTGACAGAGCGTCGAGAAGCTACTGTGGAGGCCATCTGCTGCGTTGCGCGCTGCTAGCTTCCTCACCTACCTGGATGGTATGCCTCAGTCGGGGCGCTGCGGGCGCCTTGCAGTTGGCAGGCTGTTGCCCCCCCCCTGCGCGTTCAGGCTTTCAGGCTGGTTCGCAATCAAGGCGTCCTTTTGAAGGCGTGTGTCCACACGTCGAAAAAGGGCAACGAAGAGTGCGGGCCAGCCTGAAAGCCCCACAGGGCGCGACCTAAAGCGCCCATCTCCTGCACTTTGTCGCTTGGACAGGGAATCACCCTTCCCGTCGCAACAAAGCACACCAGCTGCACGCTTCAGGCCGCGCTGAGCACGCAGAGGGGGGTCCAACAGCCTGCCCACCTTCCTCCCTACGCTTCTCGACACTCTGTGTGGAACCGCATGTGAACACTTATTGACTGAGCAGCCCGGAAAAACTGTCGGCGTGGCGAATGGCGCGGGCGATGCTGTAACTAGAATAGCGTGTACAGCCTTGTTGGGCTGGATCGGTATCGGGCTTCCCATCCTCCGGTATCGGTTTCCTCCGTGATAGCTCTCCCGAGCCTATCCTGATTCGGCGCCCTCCGGGGCGCCGTTTTTTTGCGCGCTATAGCGCGCAAAAAAAGTAGCAAGATCCAAGTGGCAAGTCGCAAGAGAGGGACTGCTACCTTATCAACGGGCATGCAAGGACCCACCCTGGGCACTAAACCCTTCGTTTACACCGCAACCAACCAGAACAAGCCACCCGAAGCGGCCAAACCAACCGCGGCTACAGTGCGGACCGATGCATATTGCCGGGAGAGGATGATCTTCGCGGTGAAACCCAGTCCCAGCAGGATCCAGCCGACGCCGACGAGGATGGTGTCCGTGCCATGAACACGGTGATTACCACCGAACTTCGAGGGTGTGGTTACAGAGTCCGAGAGCATGGCATCCACGCCGCAAAAGAATACTCCGGCCGCAAGCAGAGTCAATACAACCAAACCGCCGGTTCCGGGCGAGTCTTTTTTGGTCATAACATCCTTCCTGGAGATCGTTCTCGAGTTTGCGATTTACTTACCACAGAGAGCACAGAGTACACGGAGACTGCGCAAATCGTGGTCCGAATCACCATGCCGCGCACAGGTCTTTAAGCCCTGAACTTACTCAATGAGTATTTTTCTCTGTGCTCTCTGTGGTAATTCTTGCAAATACGAAACCCGGAAACGCCGCCTGGGCGGTTAGCCCGCGTTAGCCAGAATCAGAACCAAAACAATAACCACAGCCCCGCCGGCAAACCATAACCCCAGCTTGCGATTGGCTTTATGCTGGCGTTCCAATCGGCTCAGCAAACGCTCCAGCTCCTGTTCATCCAGATCGCCGCAGTGGGGACACTTCTCCTTTTTCTTCGGATTATATAAAAGCCCACAGCGCTCACAGGAGCTTTGCCCCATCTTCCTTCTCATCCGGCCGGCACTGCCAGGCAAGCCGAGCATGGCAGCCCTCTCGTCTTTCGGCTTTCGGCTCGCGTCTTGCAGCTTACGCCTGCAACAACCGACTCTCCCGCCCGAACTGGGCCTTGAGGAATTCCATCTGGTCGCTGCGGATGCGGTGGCTGTTAATCAGGGCGAGGTATTCGGCCATGTTGGGGATATAGGGCAGTGCGAGCAGGTCCTGGCCGGATTCCTCGGGTTGGCGGTTGCCCTTGTTCTGGTTGCAGCGCTTGCAGGCGGCGACGACATTGAGCCAGTGATCACCGCCGCCACGGGAGGTGGGCACGATATGGTCCCGTGTGAGGGTGTGCTCCGGGAACTGCTTGCCGCAGTAGAGGCACAGATGCTGGTCGCGGCGGAACAGGGCGGCGTTGGTGAGCGGCGGTGTGGAGCGCGAGCGGGGATTGATGCGGCCGTCACAGGCGATGATGGAACGCAGGTGCATTTCGGAGCGTTCGCCGGTGAAGCGGCAGTGGCCGCCACGGATGCGGTAGATCACATCGCCCAGGGTCCAGGTGACCAGACCCCGGGCGTAGAGGCAGGTGGCGCTCTGCCAGTCCAGCCACTCCACGGGCTTGCCCGCGACATCGAGTCTGAGGATTCGTTCCGCCATGGTTTCACGCTCCGCAACATACAACCCGACCGCCCGGAACCAGCTCGACGGTTCCGGATGCGGTGTGATTCCGTTGTCGGACCCGCCGGCGTGAAGTCTCCGACGGGCTCGAGATTCATGGCGGTCGCGCGAAACCTCTAATGGATAACCGCGAGCCTGAACCGGTCATCCCGGTTATTCATTAGAAGTTTCCTGAATACTAGACAATCTGCCCGCCGGTGCAAAGCCCGCGGGTCCGTGGTCATTCACTGCCGGCAGGAAGAAAACGCGGCAGCTGGTAGCACGCCTGGGCGCGGCCGCCGGTATTGTCGGTATCGGTCATCAGCGCCACTGCATCGATCTGGTCGATATCCTGGTCGTGAAAGCGGCGAAAATCGGCGCGCACGTTACGGCGGAACTCCTGCCACTGCCCCAGTCCGGCATCGCCGCTTTGCACCGCCACCATGATGGCCTGGCCGGCGAAGGGGTTGGGCCAGTGCTTGCCCGTGGACACCTCGCGGGCCCAGACATAGTTCACCGCGCGGGTCTGCCAGGGGAAAAAGCCCTCGTGGACTACATAGACCCGGGCCAGGAAGTCATCACCGGCCTTGCTCTGCTCGTCTGCATCCGCGCCCTGCAGGGGCTGCTCCGCCCGCCAGCGCCAGCTGAGCACGGGCCTTTGGGTGAGGTCCACGTTCCGGCGCCGAACCAGTCCGGAGGCGGCATCCGAGCTCACCGCCTTCACACAGTCTTCCGCCTCGCGGTATACCGTGCGGTTGGCAAAGATGACTTCGCGCCAGCCGTCGATGGGGCTGTCGACTTCCTCGGCGGCCCCGGCCGGTACAGCGCAAGCCAGCAGCAGCAAAACAAGCAGGCGATTCACCATTATCCTCCTGACCCGGGATACGGACCCGTTAGTCACGTTACCGGTTCCGGTCTTGAACAGGGTTCCATACAATAAGCCGCAAAACCATGAATGGATTATGAAAATGCAGTTTGATTACGTGATCGTGGGCGGCGGTTCCGCCGGCTGTGTGCTCGCCAACCGCCTGAGTGCGAACCCGGCGAACCAGGTCTGTCTGCTTGAGGCCGGCCCGGATGACGACAGCCTGCTGGTGCGCGTGCCCGCGGGCGTGATCGCGCTCATGCGCTCGAACAAGCGCAACTGGCGCTACTACACCGTGCCGCAGCGCCATCTCGACAATCGCCAGCTCTATATTCCGCGCGGCAAGACCCTGGGCGGCTCCAGCGCGGTCAATGCCATGATCTATACCCGTGGCCATCCCTCCGACTATGACCATTGGGAGGCGCTGGGCAATCCGGGCTGGGGCTGGAAGGATGTATTGCCCATCTTCAAGCGCAGCGAGAACCACGAAAGGGGCGCGGACAATTTCCATGGCAGTGGCGGTCCGCTCAATGTCTCCCCCCTGACCTATAGTCACGGGGTCAGTGACGCCTGGGTGCGTGCCGCCGTGGAGGCGGGTCATCCCGATAACGCCGAATTCAACAATGATGTCCAGGAAGGTGTGGGCCTGTACGAGGTCACCCAGAAAGCCGGCGAACGCTTTGGCGTGGCGCGCGGCTATCTGCATCCGATCGAACACCGGGAAAACCTCACAGTGATCACCGAGGCGCGGGTGACACGCCTGCTGATGGACGGCAAGCGCGTTTATGGCGTGGAATACCTGCACCAGGGGCATCTGCAGACCGTCGAGGCGAGCGAAGTGCTGCTCTCGGGCGGGTCCATCAACTCACCCCAGGTGCTCAAGCTTTCGGGCATCGGTCCGGGCGAGGAACTGCGGGAACACGGCATCACGGTGCAGCACGAGCTGCCCGGCGTGGGCGAGAATCTGCAGGACCATCCGGACGCGCTGGTGGTCCACAAGGCGCTGACCAACGAGAGCATGAATCTCTCGCCCACCTGGCTGCCTCATGCCATCAAGGCCATCTGGAACTGGCTCATGCGCCGGGCGGGACCGCTCACCTCCAATGCCGCCGAAGCGGGCGGGTTCATCAAATCGCGTCCGGAAGAATCCATTCCGGATCTGCAGCTGCATCTCACCGCCGCGCGGCTGGACAACCACGGCCTGAACACCCTGTTCAGCATGGGCTACGGCTTTTCCGGCCATGTCTGCATCCTGCGGCCGAAGAGCCGGGGCCGGGTAACGCTGCAAAGCGCCGACCCCTATGCGGATGCGCTCATTGATCCGAATTTCCTGGCCGATCCGGAAGACATGGAAAACATGGTGCGCGGGGTGAAACGCATGCGCGAGATCATGGCGCAGCCGGCGCTGGACGGACAGCGCGGCGACGAGCTCTTCCCCGGCGCGCATGTGCAGACGGACGACGACATCCGCGACTTCATCCGCCGCAAATGCGACAACATCTATCACCCGGTGGGCACCTGCAAGATGGGCACGGACGACATGGCCGTGGTGGACCCGGAACTGCGGGTGCACGGCATCGAGGGTCTGCGTGTAGTCGATGCCTCCATCATGCCCACGCTCATCGGCGGCAACACCAATGCGCCCACGGTGATGATCGCGGAGAAGGCCGCGGATATGATGCTTGAAGAGTAGAAAGAGGCAAGTAGAAAGTAGCAAGAAATAAGGAAAGGCGCCTTCGGCGCCCTTCCTTTTTGTTTTTCACTTTCGGCTTTCTGCTTTCGACTTTCTCCTCTTCATCGCAACACGATCGTGAAGATGCTGCCCTTGCGATTGACCTTGAGCATCAGGGCATCGTCGGGGTCATCCACGGCCGCGCGCAGGTTGGTCAGATCCGGCACGGGCTGGCGGTTGGCCCGGAGCAAGACGTCGCCGGGACGCAGACGCGCGCTCCAGGCACGGCTGCCGCGCTTCACCTCGGCCACCACGACGCCCTGCTGCCTGCCGTTGCCTTCACCCGGCGCCAGATCACGCAGCTGCGCCCCGGCCAGGTGGCGGGAAATGTTGCCCCCCGCAATGGCCTCGCCCGTCTCGGGCTCGGTGATTTCCGCGGTAATGGTACGGGGTTCGCCGTTGCGCTGAATCGTCAATTCGATTTCCGCGCCCACGGGCGAGAGGCCCACCTTGTTCTGCAACTGTTGCGCCTTCTTCACCGAGTCCCCATTGACGGCGGTCACCACATCCCCGGCCTTCAGACCCGCCTGGTCAGCACTGCTGCCCGGGCGCACTTCGGTGATCACCACGCCATTGTTGCGTTCCAGATCAAAGGCCTCGGCCAGTTCCGGGTTGACCGTCTGGATCCCCACGCCCAGCACGCCCCGGCGCACCTCGCCATGCTGGATCAGCTGCTGCATCACGCTGCGCGCCATATTGGCGGGAATGGCGAAACCGATGCCCACATTGCCGCCGCCGCCCGGTGAAAGAATGGCGGTGTTGATGCCCACCAGTTCGCCGCGCAGGTTCACCAGGGCGCCGCCGGAGTTGCCCGGGTTGATGGAGGCGTCGGTCTGAATGAAGTTCTCGTAGCGGCTCTTGCCCAGACCGGTGCGGCCCAGCGCGGAGACAATCCCCGAGGTGACCGTCTGACCCAGGCCGAAGGGATTGCCGATGGCCACCACAAAGTCGCCCACGTTCAAGTCACTGGAATCGGCAAGCTCGAGTTCCGTGAGCTTGTCCCCGTCCACCTGGAGCACAGCCAGATCGGTCTGCTTGTCCGCGCCCACCAGTTCGGCCTTGAGTCCCCGGCCGCTTTTCAACGTCACCTCGACTTCGTCCGCCCCGCGCAGCACATGGGTATTGGTGAGCACATAGCCGTTGTCGGCGTCGACGATGACGCCGGAGCCGGCACTGGTGGCCCGGCGTTGCGAGCGCTGTTCCGGCACATCGAAAAAGCGCCGGAAAAAGGGGTCCTGCATGAGCGGGTTCTGGCGCCGGACACTGGCGTAGGTGGCGATGTTCACCACCGCCGGCGACACCTGCTCGACCATGGGCGCCAGTGACGGCAGGGACCGGCCCTGGGGATCCTTGAGCGGCAGCGCCGCCGCATTCACGCTCAGCATCAGCAGGGCCGTTAGCCCAGCCACGGACACCCGATGCAGCCAGGTACTCATAGCAACTCCTTCACCAGCGATTACGATGCTTTTGGACCCGCCGAACCCGCTTGGGGTTCAGCAGGCCGCAATGGAACAAGCGCACATGGTTGAATTGGGTATCCTCGCCCGGATCCGGCCAGGTGGTGGCCTCGGCCCGGGCAAAGCGGGTATAGCCGTCCGGATCCAGATCCGGAATGCGCGAGTCCGCCAGCAGTACCGCGGAACGCGCGGCAATTTCATCCAGCAGGGGCAGGTTGTCCCGATCGTAGAGAATATCCGCGGCGACAATCAGATCCGGGGCCACGGGGGCGTCGTCCAGACTCGCCAGGGTCTCCACGGCCACGCCGTTTTCCGCCGCGTTGACGGCGCTGGCCTTTTGCGACCAGGGGTCCTCGTCACAGGCGAACACCCGGGCCGCGCCGGCCCGGGCGGCGGCCACGGCGACCACGCCGGAACCGGCACCGAAATCCAGCACCACCTGCCCGCGCACCTGTTCGGGATGGTCCAGAATGTAGCGTGCCAGGACCTGGCCCGAAGCCCAGCACAGGCTCCAGTAGGGCGGTGCTTCCATCAGGGTGTTTACGCTGGCGTCATCCAGGGGCTCGTCCGGGTGGAGATCGCGGAAAAGCCACAGGCGGACTTCCGGCACCTCGGGCAGGGGCTCGCAGGCGAGTTCCGCGCGCGGCACCAGGGCACCCAGATGAGCGGCCAGTTGCGCCAGCGCCGGGTGGGGACTCGGAGGTAAAGGCGGCATAGTATCGCGTCCGGATTCGGCAGCCGTCAGCATAACAAAAGCCCGGGGCCGCGGTCCGCTGGCATTCCGGGCCACGGGACGCAAGGCCGGATCGGCGTGCGGAACCGCACCGGCCCCGGGGTGCCCTGCGTGCGGACGCTCAGGGTTCGGACTGAAGCCGTCCCTGATCGTCGATCTCCGGCCAGGGCAGCCCCTGTTGCTCACAACGCTCGGCCACGCGCGGATAGCCCCAGCGGATCAGCAGTTCATGGTAGTGCTCCGGATCCAGCCGGGGCTGGTCGTACAGGCCGGCCCGGCGGCGTTGCTCGCAGGCCTCGGCAAGAATAATCGCGGTGGCCACGCTCACATTGAACGACTCCACCATGCCCATCATGGGAATATAAACGTGCGCATCGGCTCGCTCGGCCGCTTCCGCCGAGACGCCGAATTTCTCCGTGCCCAGCATCAGCGCCGTGGGCCGGGAGAAGTCGATGTCCCGGTAGGGCACGGCGGCATCGGAATAATGCGCCGCCAGCACCTGGTGCCCGCGCGCCTGGAGTTGTTCCATGGCGTCCAGGGCCTCGTCGTGCTGGATGACATCCACCCATTTCTGACTGCCCATGGCCGCCTCCGCCGGCGCGTGAGCGCGGTTGTCCGGCAGACTGGCATGGATGGTCTGAATGCCCACGGCGTCGCAGGTGCGCACAATGGCGGCGATGTTGTGTTCCTTGTGCACCCCGTCCGTGACCACGGTGAGATCCGGCTGGCGCCGGTCGAGCACGGCGCGGACCTTGCGGTAGCGTTCCGGCGTCATGGTTGCTCCCCTGATGAAGAGCTCGCATTCTAGCAAACCCCGTTAATGGATGGAGCAGAGGTTCCCATGAACAAGCTTCCGCTTGAGGGTATTCGCGTAATTGAACTGGGCCAGCTGCTGGCCGGCCCCTTTGCCGGCACCCTGCTCGCCTACTTCGGTGCCGAGGTGATCAAGGTGGAGCCGCCCGAGGGCGATCCCATCCGGGGTTGGCGCAAGCTGGATGACACCGGCACCTCCTTCTGGTGGCGCAGCCTGGGCCGCAACAAGAAATGCATCACGCTCAACCTGCGCGAGGACGAGGGCGTGGAGCTGGCGCGTCAACTCATGGACGGCGCCGATGTGGTGATCGAGAACTTCCGTCCGGGCACGCTGGAAAAATGGGGCCTGGGACCGGAGAGTTTCCGCGAGAGCAATCCCGGGCTGGTCTACACGCGCATCTCCGGCTATGGCCAGGACGGGCCCTGGTCACAGAAGGCCGGCTTCGCCTCGGTCTGCGAGGGTGTGGGCGGCTTTCGTTATCTCAACGGCTTTCCGGGCGGACGCCCGGTGCGGCCCAACCTGTCCATGGGCGATACCGTGGCGGGCCTGCATGCGGCGCTGGGCATTGTCATGGCCCTGCTCGAGCGCGAACGCGGCGGCACCGGCCAGGTGGTGGACGTGGCCCTTTATGAGGCCATCTTCAATCTGCTCGAAGCCGTGGTGCCCGAATACGACGGCGCCGGCGAGGTGCGCGGGCCTTCCGGGTCCACGGTCACCGGCATTGTGCCCACCAACACCTACCCCTGTGCCGACGGCAAGTACGTCATTATCGGTGGCAATGGCGACTCCATCTTCAAGCGGCTGATGACGGCCGCGGGGCGCCCGGACCTGGCCGACGACGAACGGCTGGCCACCAACGCCGGCCGGGTGGAGCACGAGGCGGAAATCGACGCGGCTCTGGAAGAATGGTGTTCCGGGCTCGACTCCGAGGACGTGCTGGGCATTCTGGAGGATGCGCGCGTGCCCTGCGGGCCCATCTACAGTGTCGCGGACATGTTCGAGCATCCGCATTTTCGCGCCCGGGGGCTGTTCGAGCAGGTGGAGATCAACGGCGAGCCCCTGGAGATTCCGGCGCTACGCCCACACATGGCCGGCTCGCCCGGACGCACCCGCTGGCCCGGGCCCGAGGTGGGCAGCCACAACGAGGAAGTGCTGCGCGATAGCCTGGGGTTGTCGGACGCGGAATATGAACGGCTCGTGAAAGCCGGCATCATTGCTGCGGAATAGCGGGTTGCCGCGAAGTCGGTATAATCACAACAGAGAGCTCAGCGACCAAAAACAGCGGCTACACCGAGCTGTGTGGGCAGCCCTATAATTTCAGTTTTTCCGGATACAGATCCAGCCCGCCGCAGTGGAAGTCAATGGCGTTGCGGAAACGCTCGCGATTGCAGCATCCACAAGCCTGATTTTTAACCCGCTGGATGCCTGCATTCATGCTCTCCGCCGGGCCGTTGCCGGCCTTCACAACGACCGCATTGAGTGTCCCCTACAGGTTCTTCTGCACGGTCTGGGCTGTCTTTTCCATCGGCTCCAGCCGGCATCGCCGGGCCCAGCCAATCCACCGCTTCCAGCCTTTCTCTGCTCAGGTGCGCGATGGGTAGTGCCACAGATCCCTGCTCACCGAGCGAAGCTCTGATCGCTGGAAGCGCATCGCACGCGTGCTGGGGCGACGGACGAGCTGCAGGGATAGCCCCGCGAGAAAGGCAAACGGCCGGGCCGGCCCAATTACCACCCGGAAGGAACCCGTAACCTTCTGGAGCGTGACTTAACGGCCCTTTCCACCGTCTGCGGAACCGCCCCCTGCTTATCACCTTACTAATTTCTACTCCTTCAGCAACTGCCCCAGCCTTTCCAGATCATTGACAACACGCCAGTTACCGCCGGCATTGGCCACGCGTTTTTGCCACTCATCCAGACGATCGAGATACTCCTGGGGATTGACGTTGTCGGAGCGCAGTTTGGTGACATTCACGGCCACCACCTCCACGCCGTCGAGTGTCAACGGGATATCACGGTTATAGCCTTCGGGCAGATCCTCTTTCATGTCGGAGAAGACCAGGATCGTTTTCTGGCCCGGATTGTGCTCATTCAGGTATTCCGTCGCCTGAAGCATACCGCCGGTAATATCGGTGTGCGGCGCGCTTTGCACATTGGCCATGAAATCCTTGATTTCCTGCTGGAAGGAGCGCTTCTGGCTGTTCGCCCGGCTGGGCTGATCATCCAGTGCCACCTTCGCGATAATGTCCTCTCCACTGAAGCTGCCCGTATCGATGCGCGCCACGGCAAAGGCATCGCCCGGATTCAGCTGGGTCAGCAGATAGGAGATGATCTGCTGGGCCTTGTCCAGTTCCTCGGTATAGGTGCCCGAGGTATCCAGGAGCATGTAGACGCCGCGCTGGTTCGGGTTGGGGCCCTGGTTGTCCGAACAGCCCACGAGCACACCCAGCATCAGGACCAGGATCGTTATCGAGCGCATCATCATGTCACCTCCTCGTTGCCGGGCCTGCCGGAATCACTGTGCGACGCCCCGTTGGCGCGCATTCGCCGGATTTGCCCTTCCACCCACAACGGCAAGAAGGACAACACATCATAGATCTGGGCGAGCAACCGGCCCAGGCCCCGGAAGAATACGCCCAGGACCCGGAAGACCGTGGCCAGCGTGCGCAACACACCTTCGGCGATCATGCCCAGCACCGTGCGCAGGGAATGGACGAAGGTCTCCAGGGGGATGGCCACGAAAACCAGCGCGAAGGGCAGGATAAAGCCCAGCCCCATCTGCGCCGCGGTAGTAATCCAGAGGAAACGTGGTTCCTGAACAGACGCCTGGTCACCACGCAGCATGGCGGCGGTGGCCATTTCATCCTGAATCAGGATTTCGCGCATGAACGCCAGGCCCGCTTCCACCGACGCGAGAATGACCAGAATGGTCAGCGACACCCAGATCATGCGCCGGCGCAGTCGATCCTCCAGCGCCGAGATCACCGGGAAAAGCCGGGTAATGCGCATGGATTCCATGAGGAAAAGCCCCATGGAGATTTCCACCAGAATGATCACCAGCGCGGCAATATCCGCCACCTGCATGCCGGCGATGGTATCCGTGCCGCCCACCATTTCCGCCATGGGCCGGGCGATGAGATTGAAGTTGATCACGGCGCCGCCCACGGCGATCACCAGTACGAAGGCGGAGACGAAGAACTGGGTCAATGACGACGAGGACAGCCGGCGCAGAGCCGCATCCGAGCCCCGGTTGATCTCGGCATAGTCGTTCATGTGCCGGTCTATGGCGGCGGCCCGGTCGATCAGCCGCTGGACCTTTTTCTCGGCGCCGCTCAGGCGACTGACCAGCTCCTGCCAGTGCGGCCGGGCCCGGCTCAGCAGACGGTGACGCTTGCGCGCGTCCTGCCGGTGCTCGCGGATGGCGCGAGCTTCCATCTTTTCCATGGATTTCTGGATGCTGTCCAGCAGCTGCGCCACCTTGGCATCCTGACGGGGCAACCCGGCCACCGCTTCCACCGCCTCGGTCCAGCCCGGCGGTGACGGCGGCACTTCGCGCGAATTCTGGTAATCCTCCTCGATGGCCGTGATGGCCTCGCTCACCTGGCGGTGCAGCGCCGGATAATCCCCCAGTTCCTTGCGCACGGTGTGCTCAATGCGTTCGAACTCGCGCTCCACGGCCCGCTCGGCGGCTTCGCGGCCATGCTCGAGCAGCACCTCGTGGTTTCGCTTCTGCAGCTTGCGATCCGCCAGCGACAGCGAATACGCGGCCATGCGGCAGACGTGATAGAGGGTATGGCCCAACTGGAACAGCGCCTGACGGGCGGGCGTGCGCGCCAGATACAGCACCAGCGAGGCGATCAGCAGCCAGATGATCACGGACAATACCGGCAAGGGCGTAATAGCAAGCATATCCGACCAGGCCATTGTGATTCCCCCATCCTGTTGTTGTTCTCTGTCCATGCAAAATAACGAAGCGATCGCGCAACGACAGAGGCCTGATTCACAAAAGTACGGCCACCCGCGGACGCTCTGTACCTGGTGCGATCACAGTCACAAGATACGACTTGTGCCGTGCCGACGGACCGGCCTGGACGGGAATGACTCTGGCGAGCGCGGGTCCCGTCCCGATGGCATGCACCCAACCACCGTATGTGTCACGATCAGGGGAATCGGGCCGGAGAAACAACGACATGCAATTCCGGGAGCGGTTGGCGGAACGGGTGGGTAACCCGCTGGACTGGCACTCCGCACACAAGAGCATCTTCGTGCTCGCCATTATCTGGCTGCTGATTCTGGGCTATCTGGTCTGGGCCTTCGTGGTGCTGACCTGGCCCTTCGCCAGCGCGGAAGTGCGCGCCGAACATGTCATGCCCCATCTTCCCTGGCTACTGGGCATGCTCGGGCTCACCACCCTTTTCCTGGCCGGGTCCTGGTTCGCGGGCCGCAAGCACCCGGACTCCGTGCTGCATCAGCATCTGTGTGCTCAGTGGTACGCCCTGGTGCTGCTCACTCTGGCGCACTTCACCGGTCTGTGGTCGCTCGCCACGGGCGTCATCCTCTGCGGCGCCGTGGTGGTGGGTTTCATGTTTCTCCACCGGACCGTGGTCTTCGCCGCCATGGGTATGGCCATTGCCCTGCATGCCGCGCTCACCGTGGCCATGGTGCGTGGCCTGCTGCCGGACGGGCCCATGCTCGGGCCCGGCCATGATCCGGACGGCTCGTTGAACACCTTCTGGGTGACATCCATGTACATATTCACGGCGCCGCAACTGGCGGTGCTCGTGGGGCTGTCCTATTACATCCTCACCCGCTGGCGTCAACGCGAAGCGGAGGTGCGCATGCTGAGCATGACGGATCCGCTTACCGGCATGGCCAACCGCCGCGCCATCCTGGCCCTGCTCAAACGCGAGCTGGAAAAGAGTCAGGAAACCGGTTTGTCTGTGTCCGTGGTCATGGTGGATCTGGATCATTTCAAGGAACTCAACGACACCTGGGGCCACCAGACGGGCGATGCCGCACTCAGCCAGGCCGCTCGCGTGCTGCGCCGGGAGCTGCGCCAGAGCGACCATGTGGGCCGCTACGGCGGCGAGGAGTTTCTGATGGTGCTGCCCGGCGCCGACGATCGGGGCGCCTCGCTGCTCGCCGAGCGCTGCCGCGAGGGACTCGAGGCCGTGAGCGTGGATGCGGGCCAGGAACGGCCCCTGCGCGTCACCGCCAGCTTTGGGCTTTGCAGCAACCATCACCGTCGGGATCTGGGCCAGGACGACTTGCTGCGCGCCGCCGACGATGCCCTCTACCTCGCCAAGGAATACGGCCGCAATCGCATCGAAATCGCCTGCCACTGACGCGCCCGGCCATCGTGCGCGACGAACGGGAACAAGCACTTCCCCCAGCGATCTGGACATAACGGCAACACTCACCCGCTCCCGGGGCCAGGTCAAGCAGGTAACCGACACAAGGCCGGTCTGGTGATCACGAATACGCATTCACTGGAGCCTGACCCATCGACCCCATCCCGGCGCTGGATCAATATGTCCCTATCCCTCGGATTCTCTTCCCCCAACAGGCAGACAGCGAACACATCCAGGAAGCCGTCCGCGCCGGGGCGCACGCCTGTGTGATGGACAGTCCGGATCCGGCACGCCTGCGCCCCATCAGGGACACGGCCCGAGTGCGGTTCCGCGAACTACAAGCCCTCCATCGGAAACCGGACAACACGTGCGCGCCTGGCCGACCGTCAGGTCATCGATCAGGCCCAGGCCTTGCTCATCCAGCACCAAAACATGGATGAAGAACAGGCGTACCAGGCTATTCGCGAGTTGGCGATGGGACAGGAGCCGGAAGTTCAGCGAGGTCGCCAACGACACACACAAGTTCCGGCTCTGGGGAACGATGAAGTTCTGAAAGTGGCAAGAGGCAAGGACCAAGTGGCAAGGAAGAACGAAGGGCGCCCCAAAAGCGTCCTTCGGTTTTTTGATTTCCTTGCTACTTGCCACTTGCCCCTTGCGACTTCCCAGAGCGTCTGATGAAACCTCCCATAGGGTGCTGCCTGCGCTACGGGTCGATCGCCGCACCCAGAATATGCGGCAACACATACCGATGGACGTCGAGTTCCGGCCGGTAGTGCATGAAGAGCCCGCCCAGGGTGCCGAAAACCCGCGCCAGCATGATGAACTCCGCCGGCACCTGATGCACCGGATCGACTTCCATCTGTTTCAGCAGCTCGGTCATCATCTGCAGCACTTCGTCTTCGGAAGGCCACTGGATTTCCAGGCCCTCGCCGGAAAGGGCCGCGTCACGGATCTGCTGCAACAGGACATCAACGAAGGCCAGCAGGGTATCGGGTGCACCACTGGCCGTGGCGAAGCCCAGCTCGTCCAGGGTGTCCAGAATGACGTCGGTCTCGCCCACAATGGCGGCGGTGAGAATGCGGTGATACCCGGCACGGAAGGTTTCCGGCAGATGCATGGTGGCGCCGAAATCAAGCAGGACCAGATCGTCGTGTTCCGTCACCAGCAGATTGCCGGCGTGCGGATCCGCCTGGAAGTAGCCGGCGGCCAGCACCTGCTCCAGATAGGCGTCCAGCAGACGGCCCAGCAGATCGGCCACGCGGTCGTGCTCGCCAGCATCGTGCAGTTCATCCAGCACCGGGTTGAGCTTGCGTCCGGGAATGTATTCCGAAGTAAGCACCTGCTCGCTACTGCATGCCCGGATCAGGCGCGGCACGCGGAAACCGGGCCGGCCTTCGAGCAGCGTGCCGATGCGTTCCATGGCCCGGGCCTCGCCGCGGTAATCCAGCTCGGACCAGACGGTACGCTCGATCTCGGCGGTGATGGTGTCGTAGTCCATGGGGGGCAGTGAATCCCGGACGCCGTTCATGAAGAGCTTGAGCAGGGCCATGTCCAGACCGATTACGTCGTGCAGGCCGGGCCGCTGAATCTTGACCGCAACCCGCCGCCCGTCGTGGAGGGTGGCCTGGTGGACCTGGCCGATACTGGCCGCCGCCAGGGGCTCTTCCTCGAAATCCGCGAAGAGGGTTTCCAGGGGCGCATTGAGGTCCGCCTCGATCACCTCGCGCACCGCCTCGAAGGGTTCAGGTGTCACCGCATCCTGCAGCACCGCCAGTTCGTCCACCCAGGTGTCGGGCAAAAGATCCGGACGGGAGGACAACAGCTGCCCGATCTTGAGAAAAGCGCCACCCTGTTCCAGCGAGGTGTGCACAAAGCGCCGGGCATTCTTGCGGTGCAGCTTTTCCAGGGCCGCGGGCATGCGCGATTCCGGCAGAAAGGCGGCACGCGTGCCCCAGAAGCGGTAGCTGCCGGACACCTTGGTGAGCATCCAGCCCGCCTTCGACAGCCGCGCAATCCGCGCCGGCCATTGCTCCACTTCCGCTTGGAGGGCGTAATAACGTTCCAGGGCCGCGTCCGTGCCCCGCTCCAGGGCACGGAAAGCGTCCAGCGCCTGCTGGCCCAATTCCCGAGCTTCCCAGAGCCCGTGTTCCACCGCCGAAACGGCCGTGTTGAGCACGGCCAGTCCGGCCTTGAGCCGGCTCTGGCGACGTTCGACCGGCGTGGATTCGCACTCTTCGGACTCGGTGTCCATAACGACGTCGTCCTTCACTGTGTCTTTCACGGGTTGCTCCCACTCTTTGGTGTCATTTTTTGTATTACAAAACAGCGCTAAATAAAAGGCCTTGCGGCCCGGGTGTCTGTCTCTGCTGTCAACTACCGATTTTTCCTGCTCGAAGAGGGAAGCCACCCAGGGTGCACCCTGGGTCTTATACTCGTTCCTCGCACCTCGCCCCTCGCACCTACAACGCCTCGATACAGTCACCGCACAGCCAGACCACGGGCATGCCTGGATCCGTGGTCAGCCCCCGGAATGCCCGGCTGCCGCGTTTCACCGCGGCACCGCACTGCACGCAATGGCCCGGCTTGTTGACGATCACGTCCTGCCAGGCATCCACGGCCTCCATGAGCGTCCGGGCCTGCTCGCCGCCCTGATCAGCGGGCACAAAGGGTTCGTCGTCCTTGCGCGCGCCGGCGGCGGATTCGGCAATGCGCCGGGCATCCCGGGTAACGTTTTCCACCAGCTGGCTGGAATCCGCCACCACGCTTTCCACCAGATCAAAGCTGTCTTCCAGCACGTTGCGGATCAGCTGGGACACGGGCACACGCTCGCGCTCCGCCGCTTCCTTGAGCGACGACTCCAGATCCCGCGGCACCCGCGTCTGGATCACCTTGTCCTTGCGTTCGTCTTCCGCCGCCGGCTTGCGCCCGCGCCGGGATTTCTCGGTTCCGGCCATAAAATCATTATGGGGTGTCATTTTTTGTATTACAAGAGTTGCTCATGCACCCATCTCGAAACAGAAAGCCCCGCGCATACCCCTGTAGCAGTACCCGCGAGGGCTCGCGGGCGCACCAGGGCCGCGCCAACCCGGGGCGAGGCAGGTTCTTTCGGTGCACGGTCACGGGACCGCATCTCCGATATCGCCATGACCATGCCAGTGACTCCAGCATGGGGAGGTTGTGACAGGTGGGCCTGGGGACCATCCGGCAATGGGTCCCGGGATCTTACTGATAGCTGGCTGAACCACTCTTCTCGTCGGAATCGCCGTACTCCGGTTTTCCGCCGGATTTGTTCGCCCCCGGATGCCCGGCTTGCTCCAGCGCCTCCTGCACTTCCGGGGCCATGTATTCTTCATCGTGCTTGGCGAGCACTTCCTTAGCCTGGAAATTTTCCCGGCTGACCAGGGTGCCGTTGGCGACAATGCCCTGCCCTTCGCGAAAGAGGTCGGGCAGGATACCCTGGTAATGCACCGTGAAAGCGCCGTTGCCGTCGGTGATTGCGAAGCTCACTTCCAGGGTTTCCGGATCCCGTTGCACGGAATCCTCGACCACCAGGCCGCCCACGCGCATCTTGCGGCCCACCGGCGCCTCGCCGGAGACGATCTGCTCGGGGGTATAGAAGAGATTGATGTTGTCCTGCAACGCGGTGAGCGCCAGAGCCACGGCGATGCCCAGGCCCGCCACTACACCCAGAACGACCATCAAACGCTGCTTGCGTACCTTGTTCATGACGACTGCTCGTTTCGGGGATGATTTTCCACCGCTTCCTCGCGCCGCGAGGCACGGCGGATCTCGGCGCGTACTTGCCGGCGGCGATGCACCATGGCCACCAGATTGGTCACGATCAGCGCCAGGCTCACGCCATAGGCCGTCCAGACATAAAAGCCGTGCCGGCCCATCTCCAGGAAATCGGCGAAGGACTCAAAGTACATTCGACAACTCCCGGCGCACCCAGTTCGCGCGGCGCTCGCGCCACAGCACCTCGCTGCGCGCGTTCACCAGCACGATACAGGCGAACAGCAGATAGAACCCGGCCATGCTGATCAGAAGGGGCGTGAGCATCTCCGGCGGCATGGTGCTTTCTTCAGTCATGCGAATGGTGGAGCCCTGGTGCAGGCTGTTCCACCACTGCACCGAATACTTGACGATGACCACATTGATGACCCCCACCACCGCCAGCAGGCCTGCCGCGCGGCCCGCCTGGCGGGGATCGGTGATGGCGTTCTGCAGCGCGATTACGCCCAGATAGAGAAACAGCAGGATGAGCATGGAGGTCAGGCGCGCGTCCCAGACCCACCAGGTGCCCCAGGTGGGTTTGCCCCAGATCGCGCCCGTAATCAGGGCGATGGCGGCGAGCGTGGCACCAAAGGGAGCGATGGCCTTGATCATGATCTCGGCCATCTTCATGCGCCAGACCAGCGCCACAAGCCCGGCCACGCCCATGGCCACGTAGCCCAGCAGCGCCGCGCTGGCGGCAGGCACATGGATAAAGATGATCCGGTAGCTGTTGCCCTGCTGATAGTCGGGCGGCGCGAATGCCAGCCCCCAGACCAGACCGGCACCGAGAGTCAGCACCGCCAGCGGCCACACCCAGGGCAGCCAGGCCCCCGTGATTTCATAGAAATACCGCGGCGATCCCAGCTTGTGATACCACTTTTTCAGCCAGTTCCACATGCCGCTATGGCTCTCCTTTCAATTGATCGGTTTCCGGCGTGGGAGGGGCGTCCCCGCCCGGACTCTTTCCGGATGTTCTGGAAACTCGCGACGAGGATACCGCTCCAACAGTGCCTGTTTCCTCGCACCTCGCCCCTCGCCCCTCGAACCTCGCACCTCGCACCTCGTCAATCCCCGGAACTGATCCGCAAGCCGGCTGCCACCGCCAAAGGCCCCAGGCTCACCGCCAGCGCCAGCAGGGCACCCAGCAGCGCGAAGACGGCATCGACGTCATAGCCGGCCAGCGAGCGTCCCACCACCCCGGCGCCGAAGATCAGCACCGGTACATAGAGCGGCAGTACCAGCAGGGCCAGGAGCATACCGCCCCGGCCCAGGCCCGTGGTCAGGGCCGCGCCGATGGCGCCCACCACGGTCAGAATGGGTGTGCCCAGCAGCAGGCTCAACGCGAGTTCATCCAGCACGGCCGCCGGCAATGCGAAAAGTCCGCCCAGCACCGGCGAGAGCACCACCAGGGGCAGCCCGGTGAGCAGCCAGTGGCCCAGCAGACGCGCCAGCACGGGAAAATACAGGGCCACGGGCGCGACCAGCAGCTGTTCCAGGGCGCCACTCTCGTAATCCCGGCGGAAGAGCTGATCCAGCGAGAGCATGACCGCCAGCAAGGCCGCCACCCAGACCACGCCCGGCCCGATCCGGCGCAACAGGTCCGGTTCCGGATCCAGCCCCAGCGGGAACAGGGTCACCACCATCAGGAAGAAAAACAGCGGGTTGATGATTTCCGCCCGGGCGCACAGGCCCAGCCGCAGTTCCCGCGCCAGCGTGGGAGCGAAACCGGTCATGGTCCCAGCTCCAGCCGGCGAACCTCCGAGCCCACGGCATGATGGGAGGTGTAGAGCACCAGCCCGCCAGCGGCAGCATGGTCCGCCAGCCGGGTCTCGATGGTCGCCACCCCGGCGGCATCCACGGCGGCGAAGGGCTCGTCCAGGATCCAGACTTTTTGTTCGCCCAGCCACAGCCGCGCCAGCGACGCGCGCCGCTTCTGGCCCGCGGACAGTTGTGTCAGGGGCACATCCTCGAAGCCGCGCAGCCCGGCGCTGGCCAAGGCCGGCCAGGGATCGGCATCGTCAAGACCATGCAGCGCATTCAGCCAGTTCAGGTTTTCCAGCGGCGTCAACTCGGCGCGCATGCCCGGGCGGTCGCCGATAAAGAGCAAATGCTCGCGGAAGTCGCCGGACAGATGCCAGTGCAGCTCACCGTCATAATGGGTAAACAACCCGGCCAGCACGCGCAACAGGGTGGTCTTGCCCGCGCCATTGGGCCCCACGATCTGCCAGCATTCGCCGGCATGGGCGGTCAGCGACAGGCCCCGGAAAAGCTGCCGATCATCACGCTCACAAGCCAGATTGTGCGCCTGAAGCAGGCAGGTCTCGCTCGACACCGGGGCTCCCGTCGCGCTGGGTCGTCGGTCGCGTAGTATAGCACGGTGCCCGGCTCGGCGAGCGAAACGGTCATGGCCGTCGCCGCCTCTTTGCGCCTATGCTGATCCGGGTAAGAAGGTGCGAGGCTCGAGGAGCGAGGGGCAAGGGGACGATACGGGCACCTTGCAGGAGTGGTCATTGTGTCCTCCGGGTAATCCTTGCCTCGACACCCAAAACAAGGGGGGCTGCATGCTGTTGATCTCGAAATCCTACTGGCTGGGCATGCCCTTCGAGTACAAGGGGGAACTGCCCGAGGGTGTGCAGGTGGAGCCGGTGCGGCTCAAGGCGCTGGACTACCGGGACCTGAACGGACTCTTGTACCGGCCAGCCACAAACCGCACTCGCACCGCCGTGCTGGTCATGCATCCGCGCGCGGACTTTCAGCGCCACTACTGCATTCCCCGTTTCGCCGCTGCCGGCTATTACTGTCTGGGGCTCACCACCCGCTGTCTGAACAATGACACCACCGCCGTGCACGAGGATCTGATTCTGGATGTGGCCGCCGGCGTCGGTTTTCTCAAGGACCAGCCGGAGATCGACAACGTCATCCTCTTCGGCAATTCCGGAGGCGGTTCACTGTTCGCCTTCTACCAGAGCCAGGCCGTACTGGCGCCGGAGCAACGCCTGGAACGCGCGCCGTCGGGCCGGCCCACGCGACTGGCGAAAGCGAACATGCCACCGGCGGATGCCTTCATTGCCTGTTCCGCGCACAAGGGCGAGGGGCGCATTCTCATGGATTGCATCGATCCGGCGGTGACCGACGAAAACGACCCCACCGTTACTGATCCGGCACTGGATCTCTATGATCCGCGCAACGGCTTCGCCGAACCACCGCGTCCGTCGCACTACTCGCGGGCCTTTGTGGATCAGTTTCGCGCCGCCCAGCGCGCGCGGGTGGAGCGCCTCGATGCCCGGGCGCATGCGTTGATCCGCGAGGCGCGCCACAACGAACGACTCTACCGGGAAACCGACAACAGCCTGCCCTTTGAACAACGCCAACGCATCGGCCGGCGCGCGGCCCAGGAACACGTCATGGTGGTCTATCGCACCATGGCCAATCCGCACTATGTGGCGCCGGATCTGGATCCGTCGAAGCGCAGCTATGGTTCGCTGTTCAGCGAGCGGCCCGATTTGATGAATCACCAGTATCTCGGCTTCGCCCGGGTCGTGACGCCCGAGGCCTGGCTGTCCACCTGGTCCGCACTGAGCTCGCGTGCCGATCTGGAGGCGAATATCGGCGCCTTCGACGGGCCCGTGCTCTGCGCCTTTGCCGAGCGCGACCGTGAGATTCATCCCAAAGCCGATGCCGAGCCCATCTGGAACGCTGTATCCAGCCGGGATTGCACCCTGCAATGGTTCGACGCGGAACACTATTTCGAGCCGGAATACGGCACGGAAACGGCCCCGGATGTGGAAACACTCATGGACTCCGTGATTCCGTGGGCGGACGAACGCTTCGCGCTGTGAGGTGAAACCAGCAATAAATAACCACAGAGGACACAGAGACCGGAAACGCCAACCTCTGTGCTCTCTGTGATCTCTGTGGTTTATACTGGAGCTTGTGGCACTTGGCCTTATTCGCGGCGAGGACGCCGCTCCTGCACGCATCAACAAAACCCGCAAGACGGGCCCGAACGGAGGTTACTATCCATGCCGCGAATATTGCTTTTCTCTGTCGTGCTGCTTATCGCGGGCTGCGGCGGCGATCCCGAACCACTGCCTGTAGTGGACGAAGTGGACCTGGAGCGCTACACCGGCACCTGGCGAGAGATCGCGCGCCTGCCGCAGTGGTTCCAGCGCGGCTGCTACAACGCCACCGCCGAATACCGCCTGAACGACGACGGCAGCCTCAAGGTGATCAACCGGTGTGACAAGGTGGATGAGAAACCCAGCCGGGCCGAAGGCCGCGCCCGCGTAGTGGAGGGCTCGAACAACGCCAGGCTCAAGGTGCGTTTCGACAACTGGTTCAGCAACCTCTTCCCCACCATCGCCGAGGGCAACTACTGGATCATTCATTTGTCCGAGGACTATGACGTGGTCATGATCGGCGAGCCGACGCGCGATTACCTGTGGATTCTGGCACGCGAGTCGGAGCTGCCCGACGCACGTTATGAAAAACTGGTAGCCAAAGCCGAAGGACTGGGTTTCCCCGTGGATGAGCTCAAGCGCAACCGCAACCTGGTACCTGCTGATGGAAGCTGACGAACATCATGTTTTTTTCGCGGTGGTGGGCTTCACCGGGCATCCGCGCAACATCAGCCTGATCACGGGCGTGGAAGCGGATGATTTCTGGGTGGAGGGCGAGACCTTTACCGAGGCCATGCCCGAAGCGCGCCGCCGCGAAAACCGCTGGATCCTGTCCAGCGGGCTGAGCCGGGATGCCGGCCACCGGGACCACTTCGAGCGCCTGCTGTACAAGCTTCATCCCCTGGCCGAGCGCCTGCCCGGGCTTATGCAAGACTACCGCTGCGGCATCGGGGTCTCGCGTTTTTTCTTCATGGATGATCCGCGTTTCTATCTCCCGGACGAGCTCATTGCCGCCTTCCATGAACTGGGCCTGGATGTGGGCTTCGATCAGCTCGTACCGTCCGCTGCCGGCGGTCTGCCGGAGATGGACGACGAAATCCTGAACCTGCCGGACGAGGAAGATCTGTAATGGGCACGGAAATCGAGCGCAAGTTCCGGGTGCGGCACACGGACTTCCTCGTCGGCGCCACGGGGCAGTGGCTGTGCCAGGGCTATCTCAGCCATCAGGCCGAGGCGACCGTGCGTGTACGCATGGATGACGACGGCGCCTGGCTGACGATCAAGGGCGTCACCCAAGGCGCCACGCGGCGCGAATTCGAATACCCCATTCCGCCGGACGACGCCCGGATCATGCTCGACGAAATGTGTCCCGCGGGCCGTATCGAGAAAACCCGCTTTCGCATCCCGGCACCACCCCATGTCTGGGAAGTGGACGTGTTCGCCGGCGACAACGAAGGCCTGGTCGTGGCGGAAATCGAGCTGAGCGATGAAAACGAGGCCTTCGAACACCCGGAATGGCTGGGCGCCGAAGTCACCGACGACCCGCGCTATTACAACAGCGAACTGAGCCGCCATCCCTGGCGGCTCTGGTCCGGCGGCACCGAATAAGTCTCAGCGGGCACTGGGCTCGCGTATGCCGGACAGGTCCTGAAAACACTGCTCCCGCGCGATCTCGATGAACTGACGCAGATAGGCGGCATCGGCTTCCTCGGTGCGCACCGCTGCATAGAGGGTGCGCCAGACGCCGTCGCCCAGGGGCCGGCTGGTGAGCAGCCCGGCATCCAGATATTCCGTCAGCGCCCAGTTGGGCAGTGCCGCCACGCCCCGACCGCTGGCTACCAGCTGGGCCATCATGGGCGTAAGCTCGGCCGTGCGTACATCGGCCGGCTCCCGCCCGGCCGGATCGAGAAAGGCGTGAAAGATATCCAGGCGCTCGCGCTCCACGGGATAGGTGATCAGCGTCTGCTCCGCCAGATCCTCGGGTTCCACGCGCTTGTGCTGCGCCAGCGCATGATCGCGGGCCAGGGCCAGAACCAATTCATAGCGGAACAGCGGAATATAGACCACGGCCTCGTCTTCCACCGGGTCCGAGGTGATGACCATGTCCAGGTCGCCACGCGCCAGCGCCGGCAGAGGCGCGAAGTTGAACCCCGCGGAGAGATCCAGCTCCACCTCGGGCCAGCGGGCCCGGAACTGATCCAGCGTGGGCATGAGCCACTGAAAACACGAATGGCACTCAATGGCCAGGTGCAGGCGTCCGGCCGCACCCGCCGCCATGCGCTGCAGCTCCTGCTCCGCGAGCCGCACCCGGGGCAGCACCTCTTCGGCGAGTTCCAGCAGCCGCAAACCGGCGGTGGTAAAACGCAGCGGCCGCGCCCGTCGGTTCAGCAGAGACAGATCCAGCCTGGACTCCAGGTCCCGGAGCTGATGGGAGAGCGCGGACTGGGTGATGTGCAGCCGCTCCGAGGCTTCCACCAGGCTGCCCGTCTCCTGGATGGCTCTCAGGCTTTGCAGGTGGCGCAGCTCAATCATGATTCGTTCTCATACTCGTTTCCGGGGCGCTGATTCTCGCTCATCACGACGCGGGCCCACAATGGTCCATCGAGGGGCTGCCGGCTCTTGCCCACCTTTTATTGGGCACGGCTCACTTGCTGGTCCTCGGCGTTGCCATCGATTGGCCTTGATGACACCAGTCCAGGTCCGCAGGGCCAAAAATTCGCTTTAATCCGTGAAAACAGGGAGTTACGGGCCCTTTCCGATCGTCGACCCGCCTTGATTTCTGTTGGGAGCACTGTAACACTGGCCGATGTAACAGTTAGCGAGGAAGAATCGCCATGGTTCATCAGATTTTGCCGACCCGACGCAACCTCAAGTTCAAGCTGCGCCCGGAACGGGCCCTGAACTGGCATCAGGACGGGCTCAATGTGAGTCAATTCCTGAATACCCTGAGCCTGTTCTTCCCGGTGGGTGAGCGCTTCTTCATCGACAGCGTGCGCGCCTTCCGTGACCAGGTGGACGAGGCCGAGCTCCAGGAAGCGGTCAAGGCCTTTATCGGCCAGGAAGCCATGCACGGCCGTGAGCACGAGGAGTACAACGAGGCCATCGCGGCCCAGGGCGTACCCATCGAAGCGCAGGAAAAGTTCGTGAATGATCTGCTCAAGGGCATTCAGCGCACCACGCCGGAAGCCTTTCAGCTGTCCGCGACCATCGCGCTGGAACATCTGACCGCCATTCTTGCCGACGGCCTGCTGAATCTGCCGGAAATCATGGACGGCGCGGACGAGGACTACAAGGCACTGTGGAACTGGCACGCGCTGGAGGAAACCGAGCACAAGGCGGTGGCCTTTGATGTCTACCGCACCGTCATGGGCGATGACAGCAAGGTTGGTTCCTATGCCCTGCGCTCGTCCGCTCTGGTCCTGGCTACTGGTATCTTCTTCGCCCTCTTTATCCCCTATTATCTGCACAATGTGCGCATCAAGGGTGGTCTTTTTGATCTGCAGGGCTGGCGTGGCGTCTGGCGTCACACCTGGGGCCGCAAGGGCATCTTCCGGTTCATGCTGCCCAACTGGTTCGATTGGTTCCGCCCGGGCTTTCACCCCTGGGACCACGACAATAGCCGCTTTCTGGAACAGATCGACACACTGGTGACGGACGTGCTGGAAAAACGCGACGCCGCCTGACTGGCAGGCTGTTGGACACCCCCTGCGTACTCAGGCTTTCAGGCTGGTTCGCAATCGAGGCGCTCTTTTGAAGGCGGGGCCCGCCCCCCGTCGAAAAAGAGCAACGATGAGTGCGGGCCAGCCTGAAAGCCCCGCGGGGCGCGGGCCGAAGCGCGCATCTGCTGCGCCTGCTCGCTCGGAAAGGGAACCACCCTGTCCGTCGCAATCAGGCACACCAGCTGCACGCTTCAGCCGGCGCTGAGTGCGCAACGGGTTTTTCAACAGCCTGCTAACCTCAAACGAAAGCTTCCAGCTCCAGAGGCTTATTGCTGTTTGTGCGTGACCTTTTCCTTGATCCGGGCCGACTTGCCCGAACGCTCACGCAGATAGTAGAGCTTGGCCTGACGCACATCGCCGCGGCGATCCACCCGGATGCTGTCGATCAGCGGGCTGTGCACCTGGAAGACCCGTTCGATGCCCACGCCGTGGGTGGTCTTGCGCACGGTGAAGTTGGAGCTCAGACCACGGTTGCGCTTGCCGATCACCACGCCCTGGAAAGCCTGCAGACGCTCGCGGCTGCCCTCTTTCACCTTGACCTGGACGGTGACGGTGTCGCCGGGGCCGAACTCGGGCACGTCATCCTTCATCTGGGCCTGCTCAATTTCCTGAATCAGAGGGTTCTTGCCGCTCATGACTACCTGCTCCTGTTGAATCGGTATCGTCTTGTCGTGCCTCGTGCTCGCGAATGAACTCCGCCAGCAGTTGTTCCGCTTCCTGGTCCAGCCCACGCTCGCGGCGCCGGGCTTCCAGCACATCCGGCCGCCACAGCCAGGTGCGTCCCAGCGACTGCTTCAGCCGCCAGCGCCGGATGCGCTCATGGTGGCCGCTCAGCAACACCGGCGGCACCGCCCGACCCTCGAAATCCTCGGGCCGGGTGTAATGAGGGCAATCCAGCAACCCCTCCAGCTCGCCGGTAAAGGAGTCCTGTTCCGCCGAGTCCTGATGACCCAGCACTCCGTCCAGGCGCCGCGCCATGGCGTCGATCAGGACCATGGCCGGCAGCTCGCCGCCGCTGAGCACATAGTCACCGATCGACACGGTTTCATCCACTTCCGCCTCGATCAGGCGCTCGTCCACGCCTTCATAGCGACCGGCCACCAGCACCAGGGCTTCTTCCGCCGCCAGGGCTTCCACCCGGCCCTGCGTCAGCACCCGGCCGTGCGGTGCCAGATAGATGGTCCGCGCGGGCCGGCCCAGTTCCTCGCGCGCCTGCCTCAGGGCGGCGCGCAAGGGCTCGATTTTCATCACCATGCCGGGGCCGCCACCAAAGGGTCGGTCGTCCACCGTCTGGTGCCGGTCCGTGGTGAAATCCCGCGGATTCACCGGCCGGAGCTGTAGCCGGCCCGCTTCCACGGCGCGACCGGTAATGCCGTACTCGGTCACCGCCGACAGCATTTCCGGAAACAGGGTGACCACGGCGACCTTCATGTTCAGAAATCCGGATCCCAGAAGACGGTTATCGTGCCGGCCCCTGCGTCCACCGGACCAACTACCTGCTCCGGAATCCAGGGAATCAGGCGCTCGCGGCGGTCGAGGCTCTCGGTGTCGCCGCGCACCACCAGCACATCGTTGGCGCCTGTTTCCATGAGCGTGTCGACCACACCCAGATCGCGCCCGTCGTCCAGGCGCACACGCAATCCCACCAGATCGCGCCAGTAAAAGTCCCCCGCGTCCAGCGCCGGCAGTGCCGACCGGGGCACGGCGACGCGGCAGCCGCAGAAGCGCTCGTACGCTTCATCGCGATCGGTGCAATCGGCGAGCCGGGCAATCAGGCCCTTGCCATGACGCCTGCCGTCATTGACCCGGACCTCGTGCCACTTGCCGCCGGACTCCAGCCACCAGGGCCGGTAGTCCAGAATATTGTCCAGCGGGTCGGTCCACGAATAGACCTTGACCCAGCCCCGCACACCGTGGACCCCCATGATGCGGCCCACGATCACGGCCTCGTCGGACGCGTCCATCAGGCCTCTTGCTTGCGGGCCTCTTTCAGCAGCGAACGAACCCGCTCGGACGGCTGGGCGCCCTGGCTGACCCACTGATCCGCCTTTTCATGATCCAGCTTGAGGCGAATTTCACCGCCCCGGGCCACGGGATTGAAAAAGCCCAGGCGCTCGATGAAGCGACCGTCCCGGGTGTTGCGGTTGTCGGTGACCACAACGTGATAAAACGGTTTTCTCTTGGCCCCGCCACGGGCCAGACGAATCGTTACCATAGCGCCTTCTCTGCCTTGTTCGTGCGTTGCCGGCTGCCCCGAAACGCCCGCTACGGGGGCATCCATCCGGCCGGAGTGCGGAAAGGCCGCAGATTCTAGCGATTTCCGGGGGCGAAATAAAGGGGTTTATGCAGGCGCGACGCGGGAAGCCTACATGGGCGGCATGCCGCCGCCGGGACCGCCACCCGGTCCGCCCTGGCCGCCCATCATGCCTTCCATGCCCCGCATCATTTCCTTGCCGCCCTTGCCCTTCATCTTCTTCATCATCTTGCTCATCGTCTTGTGCTGCTTGATGAGCCGATTCAGGTCCTGGATCTCCAGGCCCGCCCCCTGGGCGATGCGGCGCTTGCGCGAGCCCTTGATCTGCTGCGGATGGCGGCGCTCATAGGGGGTCATGGAGTTGATCAACGCCTCCATGTGCTTGATGTTCTTCTCGGCCGCCGGGTCCTGGGCCATCTGGCTCATCTGCCCCATGCCGGGCATCTTGTCCAGCATGGAGGCCATGCCGCCCATGTTGCGCATCTGCTGGAACTGTTCCTTCAGATCCTCGTAGTCCATGGCCCGCCCTTTCTTCATCTTCTTGGCGAGCTTTTCGGCCTTGTCCTGATCGACCTTGCGTTCGGCTTCTTCCACCAGGGAGAGCACGTCGCCCATGCCCAGAATCCGCGACGCGATACGATCCGGATGGAAGGGCTCCAGGGCGTCCGTCTTTTCCCCCGTGCCCATGAACTTGATGGGCTTGCCGGTAATCTGGCGTACGGACAGCGCCGCGCCGCCGCGCGAGTCGCCGTCCGCCTTGGTCAGCACCACGCCCGTCAGCGGCAGCGCATCGGCAAAGGCCCGGGCCGTATTGGCCGCGTCCTGGCCGGTCATGGCGTCCACCACGAACAGGGTCTCGTGGGGATTCACCGCCTCGTTCAGACGGCGGATCTCGCCCATCATGTCCTCATCGACATGCAGCCGACCCGCGGTGTCCACCAGCAGCACGTCGGCATGGCGGCGCTTGGCCTCGCCCACGGCATTATGGACGATATCCACTGGATCCTGATCACTCTGCGAGGAGCAGAACTCGGCGTCCACCTCGCCCGCCAGGGTTTCCAGCTGATCAATGGCGGCCGGACGGTAGATGTCCGCCGAAACCACCATGGCCTTTTTCTTTTCCCGCTCGCGCAGGTAGTGGGCCAGCTTGGCCACGGACGTGGTCTTGCCCGAACCCTGCAAACCGGCCATGAGGACCACCACCGGCGGCTTGGCGTTGAGATCCAGCGCATCATTGGTATCACCCATGACATGGACCAGCTCGTCATGGACGATCTTGACCAGCGCCTCGCCCGGCTTGAGGCTCTTGAGTACGTCCTGGCCCAGCGCCTGCTCCCGGACCCGCTCGATGAAATCCTTGACCACGGGCAGCGCCACATCCGCTTCCAGCAGCGCCTTGCGCACCTCGCGCAGCGTCTCGCGGACATTGTCCTCGGTGAGCGTGCCCTGGCCCGATAACGAGCGCAGGGAATTTTCCAGCCGTTCGCTGAGATTCTCGAACATCAACCTCTCCTGTTCGTGGCGCGGCAATTATAGACGCTGCCGGGGCCCCGCGTCATGGTTCAAAAGCCGGTGGCGGTATGACACACTTTTCGCCTTTCTGTTGGGGAAAACTCCCGCATGACGATGACGAGCTCGACAGCGCTGGCGGCCATTGCGCTCTACTTCACCGCTGCCGGGCTCATGGCCCGGGAGCTGCGCCGGGGCCGAACCGGCAAGCGTGCCGCCCTACTGCTGCTCGGTGTGGGGGCCGTGGTCTGTCACGTCGCCGGGCTCTGGCCCCGGCTCGTAACGCCCGACGGCATTCAGCTGGGGTTGTTTCCCGTGCTCTCGCTGGTGGGCGCCACGGGCGCGGCCCTGGTGATACTGTCGTGTTTCTGGCGACCGCTGGAATGGATCAGCGTGCTCGTGTTTCCCCTGAGCGCGCTCACGGTACCGCCGGCGTTGTGGATCCAGGCCGGTGAGACAGCCTCTTCCCTGAACCATGGTCTGGGCGCGCATGTGCTGCTGTCCATTCTCGCCTATGCCGTCTTTGCCGTGGCCGCCGCTCATGCGCTGCTGATGCATGTGCAGCACCGCCAGCTCAAGGAAGGCCATATCCGGGGCGTGATGCGGGTCATGCCGCCCGTCCAGGTGATGGAAATCATGCTCTTCGAGATGATCTGGCTGGGCATGGTGCTGCTGGTGGCAGCCATCGCCACGGGCTTTGTCTATGTGGACGACCTCTTCGCTCAGCATCTGGTGCACAAGACGGTGCTCAGCCTGGTGGCCCTGGTGGTCTATGGTGTACTGCTGGGCGGGCGGCATCTGTTCGGCTGGCGCGCGCGTACGGCGGTGCGCATGACGCTGGCGGGCTTCGCGCTGCTGGTGCTGGCCTTCTTCGGATCCCAGCTGGTGCTGGAATATATTCTCGAACGCGGTGCCTGAATCCGGGGCCAACAGATTTCCGGGTGGGCCCGGCTTCGCAACGGCCACGAAAGTGCTGGTCGAGAAACCCGATGGCTGGAGGCTGATTTCGCCGTAGTGCCGATTTGAAGGTGCTACGCCGTGGCAGCGCCCAACCCGGCTAACGCCCGCGCCGCGGAGTCCGGCACAAGCCCGGGAAACTTCTATTGACCCCCGGGTTGGGCGCTGCCGACAATAGCTTTCCGTTTCGCAGCCGGTCATCATCCTTGGACCAGTTACCCCCCAGTGTGCTCGTGACGGCATTGATCATCCTGATCATGCTGTCCGGCTTTTTCTCCAGTAGCGAAACCGGCATGATGGCGCTCAACCGCTACCGGTTGCGCCACCTGATGCGCCAGGGGCACCGCGGCGCGCGGCGCGTGGACCGGCTGCTGCAGCGCACCGACCGGCTGCTCAGCGTCATCCTGATCGGCAACAACTTCGTCAACAACTATGCCGCCACCCTGGCGGCACTGCTGGGTTTGATCTGGTTCGGCAACACCGGCGCGGCCCTGGCGCCGGTGGTCTTTACCGTCATCATGCTGATCCTGGCGGAAGTCACGCCCAAGACCTGGGCGGCGCTGCGCCCCGAATCCATTGCCTATCCCGCCAGCTTTATCCTGGGGCCGCTGCAGAAGCTACTCTCGCCTCTGGTATCCCTGGTCAATGGTGTGAGCAGTATCCTGCTGCGTCTGGTGGGGCTGAAACCGGGCGAACAGAACGACGACGACCATCTGTCCGCCGAGGAACTGCGCACGGTGGTGAACGAAGCCGGTGGACTCATACCGCGCCAGCACCAGCGCATGCTGCTGGCGATCCTGGACCTGGAGGACGCCACGGTCGAAGACATCATGATTCCGCGCAACGAGATGGTGGGGATCGATCTCGACGACGATCTGCACGAAATCATGGGACAGTTGCGCTCCGCCCAGCACACACGCCTGCCCGTGTTCCGCGACGACCCCAATCACGTGATCGGCATGCTGCACCTGCGCCGGCTCAGCCGGCTGCTGCTGCAGCAAGAGATCAACAAGGCGGAGCTGATGCAATCCACCGTGGAACCCTATTTCGTGCCCGAGGGCACCCATCTGCACCAGCAATTGATCAATTTCCAGAACGAGCGCCAGCGCATTGCGGTGGTGGTGGATGAATACGGCGAGGTGCTGGGTCTGATTACCCTGGAGGACATTCTCGAGGAAATCGTGGGCGAGTTCACTACGGACCTGGCCACCTCCAACGAGGACATTCACTACCAGGAGGACGGCTCCTGGGTCATCGATGGCAGCGTCCACTTGCGCGAACTGAACCGGCGGCTGCATTGGCATCTGCCCACCGCCGGCCCCAAGACCCTGAACGGGCTGATCACCGAACACCTCCAGGACATTCCCGAGAACAACACCTCATTGCGCGTGGACGATTATCTGATCGAGGTGCTGCACGTGAAGGACAACATGGTGAAGACGGTGCGCATGCGCCATGCCAGCCAGGCAGGACTGAGCACGCGCACCTCGGCGCATCGGCCCTGAAGGCGGCTACGCGCCCTGGTCACCATCCCCGGCTTCGCCCAGCCAGGCCTGGAGTCGGCTCTCCACCTCGCCTGCGAGCCGCCGACCCTCCTCGATGGCCTCGCCGGCGCGGTGGAAATCCATGATGGCAAAATCACTCAGTTCCGGTGCCAGCATTTCTTCCGCCGGGTCGCCGGCCATGCGGCTGCGGGTGATGCGATCCTGCATGATGTCGACGCTGGCCGTCATGACATCGAAAAACCCCGGATCCTCGTCTTCATCCGAACCCAGAAAGCTCATGACCTTTTGCCAGAAGCTTTCGTCCTGTTCAGCGCCCTTCCCCTCCGCCATACCACGGCGATTGGGCCGGGCAATATGCTTGCCGGCGGGCAGATGGTTGAGGTTAACGGCCAGCACCACATCCGCACCCATCGCGCGGCAAACCGACACCGGCACCGGGTTGACCAGGCCCCCGTCGAGCATCCAGTGCCCTTCATGCTGCACGGGCGAGAACAAACCCGGCAGGGCGCAGGAAGCCCGCGCGGCCTGGAGCACCGGCCCCCGGTCGAGCCAGGTTTCGCGGCCATTGCGCATGTCCGTGGCTACAGCCGCGAAATCGATGTCCAGGTCCTGAATATCCGGGTTCTGGTGGCGTTCCTGAAAAAACTCGAAGAGTTTTTCGCCCTTGATCACACCCCCCGAGAAGGAAAAATCCATGAGCCCGAGCACATCACGCACGGTCAGGCTCTGCACCCAGTCGCTGAAGGCTTCCAGTTGACCCGAGGCGTAGACCGCGCCCACCAGTGCCCCGATGGACGTGCCGCACACAACTCGAGGGCGCAGATTCATGCGCTCAAGCTCCTGGAGCACGCCAATATGCGCCCAGCCCTTGGCGGCGCCGCCGCCCAGGGCCAATCCCAGAACGGGCTGATCGGGGCGCGTGTCAGTCATCGCCGAGGATCACACAGGGGTCGGCCTCGCCCTGCATGCGCCGCGCGCTGCGGCGCACCACTTCGCGCTGCTGTTGATTGCTGAGCCGTCCCCAGCGAGTGATCTCCATGCCGGTACGGAAACAGCCGATGCAGACATCGTCATTGTCCAGCGCACAGATACTCATGCAGGGCGAAGCCACGGGTTCATGGGGCATATTCATACATCCTTCTCCGCGAAACGGGGATCCGGCGCCAGATCCTGCTGATAATGGTGGGCATGTTCAACATAGTGCCGCGCACTGTATTCCAGCATGCTCCGGTGGTGATCCTCGATCTGCTTGACCACCTTGCCGGGCGAGCCCAGTACCAGGGAGTTGTCCGGCACTTCCATGCCCTCCGGCACCAGGGTATGGGCGCCGATAATGCAGTGCTTGCCGATGCGGGCGCCGTTGAGCACCACCGCATTGATGCCCACCAAACTGTGGTCGTCGATATCACAGCCGTGAAGCATGACGTTGTGGCCCACGGTGACGCCGGCGCCCAGATTCAGGGGCGTACCCGGGTCCACATGCAACACGGCGCCGTCCTGGATGTTGGTGTGATCACCAATGGTGATGGTGTCGTTGTCGGCGCGGATCACGGTTTGGAACCAGACACTGGCATGGTCGCCCAGCACCACGGAACCGATCAGGGTCGCATCGGGCGCAATCCAGTAATTTTCGGTGCGGGTTTCCAGGCGGCGATCGCCCAGTTGGTAGATCATGCTCATCCCCACGATGGCTGGTTACGGAGCGCGATTGTACCAGAGCATGCGTCGCGCGCCCGAGCAGCCGCCGAGTACAGGGCGGCCCAAGGGGGTCAGGTCGGAGGGACCGGCTGCGCGGCGTCCCCGAACGGCTTGTCGAAAACGGCAGTTTCCCGAGGCTTCGCCCGCCCGGCTGCCCGTTTGATCGGCTTCGCCGTGGCGACGTTCAGTTGAGGTCAGCCAACCTCGAACTGCACATCGGCATCAAAGGCGAAGTTGATCAGGTCCAGGATCATGAAGGCGGTCAGGCCCCAGATGCGCTTGTCGTCATAATAGTAGGACGGTATACACATCTGGCGCCCGTGGAACTCGATGGGCTCGGACAGCTCCGGTTCGTGCTCCAGAAAGAAATCCAGTGGCACGCGGAAGATATCCCGGATCTCGTCGGGCTCGGCCATCAGCGACACCCGATGAGGCACCACTCCCACAAAGGGGGTCACTTTCATGCCGTAGCGCGAGGCCAGTGGTGACAGCTGACGCAGCACCTCCACATCCGTGACGTCCAGCCCCACCTCCTCCCGACTCTCGCGCAGCGCCGTGGCCAGCAGATCCGGATCCGCCGGGTCATGCTTGCCGCCGGGGAAGGCCACCTCGCCCGCATGGGTGGGCATGGCCGCGGAACGCACCGTGAGAATGAGTTCAGGCGTGGAAGAATCCGTGACCGGCATCAATACCGCCGCCTCGGGCAATTCCAGAGGCAATGCCCGCGGCTGGTACTGCCGCAGTCTCTGACGCAGGGTATGGATCACCGCCGACTCCCGTACACGGCTCTTCATCAGGCCGCTTGTGTCCAATTTGCAGGGTCTGACCAGCAAATTCAAACGATAGTTTCACCAGCAGGCTGTTGAAAAACCCCTTGCGTACTCAGCGTGGCCTGAAGCGTCCATCTGCCGTACTTTGTCGCGACGGACAAGGTGGCTCCCTTTGCGAGCGGCACAGTACGGCAGATGGACGCTTCAGGGCGCGCCCCGCGGGGCTTTCAGGCTGGTCCGCACTCATCGTTGCCATTTTTCGACGGGGCGGACCCCGCCTTCAAAAGGGCGCCTCGATTGCGAACCAGCCTGAAAGCCTGAGCACGCAACGGGTTTTTCAACAGCCTGCTAATTCCGTTTTCCGGCGCCACAAGGCACAATACCCAGCGAAAGAGCCCGAAAATCGCCCCTGAAGAGCCATGAAATATTGCAGCGAGTGCGGTAGCGGCCGGATTGATCTGACCATCCCCGGTGGGGATGACAGGCACCGGCACGTCTGCCCGGACTGTGGCATCATTCATTACACCAATCCACGCATCATCGCGGGCGTTCTGCCGGTCTGGGAGGACCGGATCCTGCTGTGCAAGCGCTCCATCCAGCCGCGCGAGGGCTACTGGACCCTGCCCGCGGGTTTTCTGGAGAACGGCGAAACGCTGCAGGACGGCGCCCGGCGCGAGACCCGGGAAGAAGCCCTGGCGCAGGTGGATCTCCATGACATCTACACCATCTTCAACCTGACGCATATCAATCAGGTCTATATCTTCTTCCGCGGCAGCCTGCTCGACGGCGACTACGGCGCCGGCGATGAATCCGCCGACGCCGGCCTTTTCAGCGCCGAAGACATCCCCTGGGGCGAGCTGGCCTTCCCCACCATCCATGAAACCCTGGGTTTTTACCTGCAGGATCGCGAACACGGCGATTTCCCGGTACGAACCCGGGATATCGAACCCATGAACCGAGGTTGAATTCGACGGAGCAATGCCATGCGCACACTGACGCTGATCCTGCTCGCTTCCACCCTACCCTGGACCGTGCAGGCGGGATCCAATGACGGGCCTATCAAGGAAGAGGGGGCGGAACTGCTCAAGCCCTTCAAGAAACAACTCATGGGTGCACTCAAACAGGGGCTGCAGCAGAGCCCGGCGGAGGCCGTGGATATCTGCCATGTGCAGGCCCCGGGCATCCCGGAAAACGTCGCGCCCGAAGGCGTCGAGCTGGGCCGCACCAGTCACAAGCTGCGCAACCCGGACAACGCACCCACGGACTGGCAGCGCGAGCTGGTGCAGCATTATCGCCAGCACGAGGATCGCTCGCCGAAGAGCCGCACCCTGGACAATGGCCGCGTGGCCTACGCCGAACCCATTGAGGTAAAGCCGCTGTGTGTCACCTGCCACGGCCCGCGCGAACAGATCCCGGACGCGGTGCGCGCAAAGCTGGACAAACAATACCCGCAAGATGAGGCCACCGGCTTCCGGGTGGGCGACTTCCGGGGCATTTTCTGGGCCACCTGGCCGGCCGGGGACAACCCGTCCTGAAGCGGGCTCAGGCGGGCAAATCCTCCAGCTTCCACAGATCGATGGCGGGCTCTTCATAGGGGTGCGCCTCACGCAACGCGCGCAGGCCCGGCTTGAGCTGATCCTCGGTGACCACCGTCTCGAAGCGCACCTCGCTGACCGTCTCGATTTCGCCCTGGTTGCCCAGATAGGGGTCGGTGCCCTCGAGCGGCCGGAACTGGCCCTGACCGGTGAGCTGAAAGCCACAGCAGTCATAGTTGCCGATCTTGCCCACGCCGGCACGGAACACCGCCGTCTTGACCTGCTCCGCATGGGTTTCGGGTACATAAAAGCACAGCTTGTAGGTCGTCATGCTATCCCCTCGTCTGTGAACATGGCTGCGAATTCGTCACGAACAATATAGTCGCCCTGGGCACAGATCCAGATGCCGTCGGCGGCCACCGTCTGGCGTTCGCCGGCGAACACCTTCGCCGCCACGAAAAGCTTGCGGCCCTCTACCCGGGTCACACGCGCCTCGAAGTCAATATCCGATTCCAGCGGTGTCGCGTCCAGATAGCGCACATTCAGGGTGCCGGTAAAACCTTTCATCGTAAAAAAGTCCTGACACTTGGCCATGACCATATCCAGCGTCAGGCTGAGCACACCGCCATGCACGCGTCCGGGCGGCCCCTGATACGTCAGCCCGTACCAGCCACGCGCGCGCACCCGGTCGCCGTCCAGCCAGAGCTCCAGGGGCGTGTTCACCGCCGTCGCCCGGCCCGTGAGGATCTCGAAGTCCAGTACATCCAGCACGTCCTGGCGGCTGCCCTCGCCGGTAAGCAGACGCTGGAGCATTTGCGGATAATCGCGCTTGTCCCGGGTTTCGAGTTCTTCGTTGAGCTCCGCCAGCCGCGCGCGCACGGACTCCAGTTCGTCCATGGGGGCATCCAGCCGGATCAGTTGCTCGTTCAATCGCTTGAGTTCCTGGCCCATCTCGCGGCGCAGCCGGCTTTCCGCGGTGGGCTCGGGCGGCTCGGCCACGCGTATATCCTGGAAATGATACTGCTCGCTCATGGGGATCCCCGTCACCGGACGTGCGGGCGAAAGATGCCGCAGAGCAGCCCGGTTGTACAGGACGAAAACAACCGTGCCCGGCGCTTTGCGGTCAATCCTGTTCCGCGGCCACGTGGCTGTCGTCCAGCCCCGCCCGCAGCGTGCGCACACGCTCGTTCAGATCCACCGCCAGGGTGGCGGGATACTCCAGCGCCCGGTCCTCGAACACATTGCCCACATGGGCATCTTCCCATGCCGTGATGCGCTGATCACGGGCACGCACCAGACCGGCGATCTCCGGGGCAAACGCGGATACCACCGACTCCAGCCAGCGATTGAGCGGCCAGGACGGGAAGGCGTGGCCTACGCTGAAAGCGGGCAGCAACTGCAGCACGTCCTCGGCCCGGAACCAGTGCTCGGCGGTAACCCAGCGGTTGGTGGTAAAGAGTTCGCGCAACCGGCCCTCGGCATCCACGGAGATCCCGACGAGATGACAGAGCAGATCCTCGGGCTCGTCCGGGGGTTCCAGGTCGGGCAGCGGTACGGGTCGCACATCCATGCCCGCCTGGGCGGGACGGACGAAGAGATGAAAATGCCCGTGCTCGTCCGCCGGGCGCGTACCCGGCGGATGCGCATGATAATAGTACTGCGCGCCCGTATCCGGATCCTGAACGTCGCCTTCCGGGTAGTGCTGCCACTGGTAAAAGGTGGACACATCCCCGAGTACGGCGGTGACCACGCTGTCCCCCGTGCGCGCAAGCACCTCTTCCCAGCCCAGCGCTTCTTCCGCGGCCGCCAGCAATTGCCGGCGCACCTGCGGAGAAAAGCCCTGCCCGGCCATCAGGAGTTATCCAGCCCCAGACGCTCGCGTACCGCGCCTTCACGACTGGGCTTGAGGCCCACGGTCCGCCCTTCCTGAATGGCGATTTCAGCCGGCACGCCCTGGCGCGCGCGATACAGGGCCCAGATCGCGCCCACGCGGTTGCTGCTGCCGCAATGCACCAGCACCGGATACTGGCTCGTTTCGGCCATGATCTGCGCGAAACGATCCACCTGATCCCGCGTGGGCGCGGTGGTGGAAACACCGATCCGGGTAAATGCCAGACCGGCCGCTTGCGCCTCTTCCGCTTCCTGCGCGTTTTCCTCTTCGGTCAGCAGACTGACCACGGCGGTGAAGCCCAGCTCACGCAGTTGCTCCATGGCCCCGTCGGCGAGCACGCCCCCGGTGCCCACATAGGGCGCGGCCTGGCCATAATTCTCGACGATCGCGGGCATGGTGTCGCCATAAGGCGCGCGCGCTATGTCCAGGCTCAGATCAAACGGCCGTGCGGCCTCGCTGGCGACGGCGGCCGCGGGCGCCTTTCGCTTCGCCGGCGCACAGGGGTGGGCCGCCTTGCGCGGACCGGCGGCGCAGGGATTGGCGGCCTGGCCGCTCCGCGCGTCGGCGGGTTTGCGCGGCCCCGCGGCGCACGGATTCTGCACCTGCGCCGGCAGGGGCCCGGCCGCGCCCAGCGACAGGGCCACCGCTACCGGCAGTTGCTTGCGCATGAAACCTTTGTTGCTCATGAGTCGTCTCCCGATGGTTTATCTGGTTGTCCGATGCGCCGGCCCGCCACCCAGGTGGCCAGCACTTCGATTTCGCTGAGTTTTTCCGGTTTCGTCTTGCGCGGATTGGCGTCCAGCAGCACCAGATCCGCGTACTTGCCCGCTTCCAGACTGCCCCGGTCGTTCTCCGCGTGGGTCTGCCAGGCGGCATCCCGGGTCAGGGCCCGGATGGCCCGGTCAATAGGGACCCGTTCATCGGCATTGAGCACACCGCCATCGCGCATCTGCCGGGTGACCGCGGTTTCCAGCATCAGCATGGGATCGGGCTGGCCCGTGGGCGCGTCGTCATGGACGGTAAAACGCATACCCAGCCGCTCGGCCGTGCCCGTGGCGTCCAGATGCCGCGCGCGCTGCTCGCCCAGGATGTCGTCGCGGAAGGCCTGACCCCAGACATAGACGTGCTGATTGAGAAAGCTGCAGGTCACACCCACTTCGGTCGCCCGATGAAGCAATTCCCGGTTGCCCACGGTGCAGTGCTCCATGCGGTGGCGCGGATCCTCGCGCTCCTGTTCCTCCTGCGCGTGTTCGTAGGCATTCAGCGCCATCTTCATGGCGCGGTCGCCATTGGCGTGGATGGCCACCTGATAACCGCCCCGGTGGCCGGCCAGCACGAGTTCGTTCAGCTGCTCCTGCTCGTAGTTGGCGTTCCCGGTCGTATCCCGGCCCTTGTAGGGTTCCTCCAGCGCGGCCGTATAGCCCTGGGTGGAGCCGTCGGCCCAGAGCTTCATGCCCAACACCCGGAAGCGCGCGTCATTGTCCGGGATCAGCCCATGAATGCGCTCGCGCTGCGACGAGACCACATAGCCCTGCACCCGCACCGGCGGCTGATCGGCGCGTGCCACCGAGCGCAGGTGGTCGATATGCGCATCCGGCGTGGGCGCCGGCATGCCCAGACCCGGCACGGTTATGGTGGTGAACCCCTGTCGGGCATAGTTTTCCAGGCTCCGCCGCGTCAGCGCCCGGAAATCGATTTCACCGGCCGTATCGCCCAGGCCGGTCAGCAACCGCGTCATGGCCGACACTTCCTGGGCCACGCCCGTGAGTCGGCCCTGATCGTCGCGCAGAAAACGCCCGCCTTCGGGGTTCTCGGTATCTTCGTTGACACCCGCCGCCTTGAACAGCTTGCGGTTGCCATAGGCGATGTGGCCGGACAGGTTGACCACCAGGATGGGCACCTCCGTGGAGATCGAATCCAGGGTATCAAAGCCCAGGCTCGGGTTGCCTTCCATCAGCGAAGGATCATAACCAAAGGCCACCACCGGGCCGTGCTGGTTTGCGGCTTTTTCGAGCGTCTTGCGGATCGAGGCCATGCTGGTGTGGGTAAAGGGCCCGACATCGATCATTTCCTGCGTCACCTGGCGGGTCACCGGATGGGTATGGGGATCAATGAATCCGGGCAACAAGGCGCGCCCCTCCAGGCGGGTAATGGCGGTGTCCTCCCCCCGGTAGGCAAGCACCTCCTCCCGGTTGCCCACGGCGAGAATCCGGCCATGGCGCACGGCCAGCGCTTCCACTTCCGGGCGATCCGGGTTGGCGGTGACGATATTGCCGGCCAGGAAGATCTGGTCCGCCTCCGGTTGCTCCCCGCAGCCGGCCAACAAACCCGCGATCAGCGCGAGTGCGGCAGCGTTCAACCACCCGGTCCCATGCTCGCTCATCCCCTTCTCCTTGCTGTCCATACCCGCGTCTTCGCTGACTGAAGACCGTCCAGGGGTTCAGGGTCGGGCATGAATATCCCCCGCGTCCAGCGGCCCGCCCAGCTTTCTTTCCAGCCGACTGCCCAGGCGGAAACCACCCCAGGCGAGGCCGATGAGCACCAGCAGGATCAACCAGGCCGGCACACCCAGCAGATCCGTGAGTGTCTGCCCCTGGGGTCCCTCGGCGGCGTAATAGAGCCCTTCCACGGACCCGAAGACGCCGGCAAAGAGCCCGGTGCCCAGCACCATGCCCACCATGAAAACCAGCGCATCCAGGCGGCCGCCGGCCAGACCCACCGCCGAGGTGCCCGGACAATACCCGGCCAGCGCGAAACCGGCCCCGATCAGCAGACCGCCCAGGGCCATGGCCCAGTAGAAGGGCGTGGCCACGTAATAGCTGTCCGCGCCGATCCCGCCGAAGGCCTTCGACAGCCACAGCGCCACCGCCGCCACGATCACGGCGGTGAACATCACCTTGAACACGGACCAGTCATGCAACCGGAACTGCGCCGAGAGCTTGCGCGGACTGCCGAAGCCGGCGTTTTCCAGCACATAACCGAAGAGAAAGCCGGCCAGCAAACCGGCGGCGACACCGTTGTCGTAGATGGGCCAGCTCATTGCCAGATCCTCCTTGTCAGGTAGCTCACCGCGAAGCCGGCGATAAAGAACGCCATCAGGAAGACGAAACCGCCCACGGCCAGCGCCGCCCCGCCGGACAGCCCCAGGCCACTGGTGCAGCCCCGCGCCAGCCGGGCGCCGAAGCCGGTAAGCACGCCACCGACCAGCGCCAGTCCCAGTCGGCTGCCCGGCGAGATCGAGCGGCCGCGCTCCACACCGGGCCGGAAGCGACCGCTGTTGAGCGCACTGACCACCGCACCCACCAGCATCCCGACGACTTCCCAGCTGATCCAGGCGGACAGCACCGAGCCCTGCGACACCATACCGCCCAGATAGGCGTTGTTCGCCGTGGCCTCGGGCAGCCACCAGTCACCGAACCAGGCGGTCAGGCGCGTAAAGAAGCCACTGGCGCCCAGGCCGTGGCCAGTGATCATGAAAGTGAGCCACAGTACCAGCCCCAGCGCGATGCCGGCCCAGAGCGGCGGCCAGTAAGATCTCGGCGTTGCGTTCATGGCAATGCTCCCCGCGTACCGGGCCGGGGCCCGATACGTTGTCCCATTCCTGTGGACCTTTCAGGATAGCGACCAAACAGGGACGGACGATTGATCTGGATCAGTTTCGGGTCATCGCCCGGCCGGCCTGCGCTGTCAGTCACCGCCAACGAGGGCCTTGGGAATCAGCCAGATGCCTTCCGCCTCCACGGTCTGCTCGTCGCCGTTGAAGATGCCGCCCTCGATCACCAGCTTGCGCCCATCCTGGCGCACCACATGGGCTCGGCAGGTCAGCTCCGTATCGATGGGTGTACCCGCCGTGTAGCGCAGCTTGAGCGTGCCGGTCACGCCCATTCGTTGCGCGGCATGCATGGCGCGCGAGAGCACCGAGTCCATGAGCCAGGCCACGACGCCACCGTGCACCCGCCCGGGCGGCCCCTGATAAGCCTGACCCAGGGTCACGTGGCCCTCGACCCCCTCGGGCGAATCATGGTCCCAGATCAGGTGCGGCGCGATGGGGTTGGACAGGCCGCCGACAGGATCGTAATCCATCATGTCGAAGATATCCCGGGCCGTAGCCTGGCCGGAAAACAACGCACGATTGGCCGGACGGGTTTCGCGCCGCTCATGGCCCTCGACGTCATCGGCCAGTTGTTCCAGCCGGTCCGCCCAGTCACTCAGCTCCGCCGGTTCCGCCTCGATCCGGATCAGGGCATCGTGCAAGCGCTGCGCGGCGGCGGCAATGCGCCGACGCTCGCCGAAGTCGCCGGGCGGATCTTCCTTGTGCGCCGACAGCAATTCAAAGGGGCCGTAGGTCTGTTCACTCATGGCACCACGCGATTCAGCCTGAAAAGCGGCAAGCCTGCCGCCTCGCCGCCGTGGAGGCAAGACAGAAACTGACACCTCCGCGGGCAGCCAGGTCAATGAATGCAAGTGGACAACCGAGTGTTTTAGCTGTAGCCGCCGTCCGCCACTACAGACCCGGCGACCCCGGTCACACAAAAAAAGGGGCGCCGAAGGCGCCCCACATTATTTCTTGCTACTTTCTACTTGCGGCTTTCCACTTATTCAGGCCGTGGCACGCCGGCGCTGCGGGCTGCGGTTGCCATTACGGCCCTGGCCGTTGCCGCCGCGGTTGCCGTTGTTGCCATTGCGGCGATTGCCGGAGGCACGCTGATTGCCCTTGCCGCCCGCATTGCGGCCGGACTTGCTGCCACCTCGGTTGTCCTGAGACTGCTTCTGGCCCGGAGCCGGTTCATAGCCGGGAACCTTTTCCCGGGGCAGCTGCGTCTTCAGCACCTTTTCAATGTCCTTGAGCATGCGGTTTTCCGCCGGCGCCACCAGGGACACGGCACGGCCCGACTGGCCGGCGCGGCCGGTGCGGCCGATACGGTGGACATAGTCCTCGGGCACATTGGGGAGATCGAAATTCACCACATGCGGAAGTTGATCAATGTCCAGCCCGCGCGCGGCGATATCCGTGGCCACCAGGGCACGCACCTTGCCGCCCTTGAAACCGGACAATGCCTTGGTGCGCTGCGCCTGGCTCTTGTTGCCGTGAATGGCGGCACTGGTAATGCCGTCCTCTTCCAGCTGCTGGCTGAGCTTGTTGGCGCCGTGCTTGGTGCGCGTAAAAACCAGCACCTGCTGCCAGTCGCCCCGGCCAATCAGACGGGATAGCAGGGCCCGCTTGTTGGGCTGATCCACCGGGTGCACCACCTGCTCCACGCGCTCGGCCGTGGTCTGTTCGGGTGCAATCTCGATGCGCTCGGGGTTGTGAACAAGGTCCTCGGCCAGCTTGCGGATCTCTTTCGAGAAAGTGGCGGAGAACATCAACGTCTGGCGGTTGTCGGGCACGGCCTTGATGACCTTGCGGATGTCATGAATGAAGCCCATGTCCAGCATGCGATCGGCTTCATCCAGAATCAGGGTTTCCACCTGCGAGAGATCGATATGACCCTGACGCATGTGATCGAGCAGCCGGCCGGGCGTGGCGACCAGAATATCCACGCCCTGACGCAGTTTGTGGATCTGCGGATTCATCTTGACGCCACCAAAGATTTCCGTGGAGCGCAGCGGCAGATTGGCGCCGTACGTATGGACACTCTTGCCCACCTGGGCGGCGAGTTCACGCGTGGGCGTGAGCACCAGCGCGCGGATGGCCCGCTTGCCCTTACCCGGAGCTTGCTGGCTCAGGTTGTGCAGCAGCGGCAGCGTAAAAGCGGCGGTCTTGCCGGTGCCCGTCTGGGCGGCGGCCATGAGATCGCGGCCCTGGAGCACGGCCGGAATGGCCTGCGCCTGAATGGGCGTGGGCGTCGCATAGCCTTCGCTGGAAACGGCACGACGCAATTCGGCGCGCAGGCCGGAGGCTTCAAAATCTTGCATGGATGGTCCTGATATTCGGGGAACCGGCCTGCCTCGTATTCAGCGAACAGAGGAACGGTCAAGGCGGGAACAGCAATCGCTCAAGGCGGGATGATACTGCCTGTTTTGCAGGGGCGCCGACCGATGGGCGCCATGGGCGGGCGCAGTATAGGGCAACCGGCCCCGGGGCGAAAGCGTTTTCGCCCCGACATGATGTAGGTATCCCCATGGCCTACGCCCTTCGAGAGGCGTTTGCGTCTGACGGAAGCCCCGTCGCCCGGACCCTTAATCGACATCGAGATAATAAACGCCGGTCATTTCCTCGGAAATGCGCCAGAGCTGACGCGCCACTTCCTCGTTTTTCGCCAGCTTGCGCATCTGCGCCTGCGCGGGCATCCCCCAGAGTTCCATGAACCCATGGGGACCGTAATAGGTGCCGGACTCGGCCAGCTCGGATGTAGCGGCGAAAACCTGGGGATAAGCCCCCTTCGTCTGTGACTGGGCAAACAGGGCATTGAAAAGACCGCCACCCGCCACCGTGCGCTGCAACCCCGTGGCCGAATAGCCCGGATGCACCGGCACCGCGCGAATCGAGGAGCCGTCGGCACGCAGGCGCCGATCCAGCTCCAGGGCATGCATCAGATTGGCCAGCTTGCTCTGCCCGTAGAACTTCCAGCGCTGGTACCACTTCTCCGCGTTGAGATTATCGAAATAGATATCGCCCATCCGGTGGGCGAAACTGCTGATCAGCACAATTCGGGGATCCGGTGCGCTTTCCAGCTGATCCAGCAACAACCCGGTGAGCGCGAAAGGCGCCAGATGATTCACACCCAGCTGCATCTCGAAACCGTCTTTCGTATGCTCCAATGGCGGCGCCATGATGCCGGCGTTGTTCATGAGCACATCCAGCCGTTGGTAGTGCTGACGGAAGGCATGCGCGAAATCACGGACCGAAGCCAGATCGGACAGATCCACCTGCATGAGATCCAGGTGCGCTTCGGGATGAGCAGCCCGGACTTCGGCACGCGCCTGCTCGCCCTTGTCCGGATTGCGGCAGGCCATCACCACCCGTGCACCACGGCCGGCAAGCATGTGCGTGGATTCCAGGCCCAGACCACTGTTGGCGCCGGTGATCAGCACGGTCTTGCCCGAAAGATCGGGTATGGTATCCGGTGTCCAGTTCAGCGCTTTCTTCATGGTTGGTCCTCGATCCAGTGCGGGTTTGCGGGACAAGCTAGAAGAGCAGGCCCCGACCTTCAACCAGCCCTGTCCCGCGGGGCCAATTCAACCGGCAAACGCAATCCTTTTATCATGGCCCCTTCACGCGACTGTGGCCGGCGCGGCATAGTCACCAAAAACGGGAGATCGACATGTCGGAAACTGAACATGGCGGCGCCATTGTCGCCCGTCATCTGGAAGACGCGGGTATCAGTCACATCTTCACGCTGTGCGGCGGCCATATCTCGCCCATCCTGGTGCAGTCGCAACAGCGCGGCATTGGCA
>CAJXLA010000009.1 GCA_913055795.1 uncultured Alcanivorax sp.
GCGCGAGGCGCGAGGCGCGAGGCGCGAGGCGCGAGGCGCGAGGCGCGAGGCGCGAGGCGCGAGGCGCGAGGCGCGAGCAGGATGTCCTTGCTGCGGTGAAGAGTGTCAAACGGTTCCGGTTGGGAGCCTGGAAGCGGTAGCTGACCCGATCCCCTGCAAAGGAAGAGCGCGTTCTACGGTTTTCTTGCGCCTCGACCCTCGCCCCTTTGCCAGTCAATCCGAAAGGTGCGCACAGCGCACCCTACAGGAATACGTGCCGTAGGGAGCGCTGTGCGCACCTTCACGCAAGGTATAAAAAAGCCGATCCAGAACACAAACTTTGATTTCTTCTTCCTCGCTCCTCGGCCCTCGCACCTCGCTCCTTTTCGCTTATCCTGCCTCCTCCCCGGAACGAGCCTCTCCTGACGATTGATCGGGCAGTACGCCCTGCGCCTGCTCGTACGTCATCTGCTTGATGCCCGATTTCTCCATGGACACGCCCAGTGAATGCGCCAGCGCGAAGGCGTAGGCGCGGCGATAGAAGCCGAAATCCTTGCGGTGGCCGGGCAGGATATCCTCGACCGCTTCGGCCTCTTCCAGCTGCTGTTCAAAGGCGTTTTTCTTGTCCTGGAGGTATTGAATCAGTTCCTCGTCCTCGGAGGCCTCCTCGGACAATTCCAGGGTCCAGGTGATGTCCTCGTGCAGCATGCACTCGCCGATAAACTGGCCATATTGTTCCGGACCCCACTCATGGGGGCCAATGGGCGAGAGCCAGAAGCGCTCGTTCTTGCGGTAGAGCCAGTAGGAGCGTCCGGCCACCGCCTTGAACTTGAACTCGCTTTCCAGCACGAACAGAGAGGTGAACAGCTCGTTGGAGATCTGTTCGATGTGCTTGGCCGGTACATGCTGCGCCGCCGCGCGTACGCTCGACAGCTGCGCGAGTACCGGGACGAGGCCCTTGCCCTGTGGATTGGGATTTTCCGGCATGAATAAATCGGTACAGTTGTACGGGATGCTTCAATCGGAGCGCGATTGTAACCCAAAAGCCCGGCCCCGTCCCGGCGGGGACGCCGGACGGCGCCGAAGCAGGCCCCGGAGGAGGGCGACTTGTCCAACAATAATCGGGAAAACGAGGCCGCCGGCACGGCGGAGCCCGGCCTGAGCCGCTATCTGCGCAAACCGGACGCGCGCTTCTGGCTGGAGCTGCTGAGCCCGCCGCCCGTGGCCGGCGCGGCGGCGGCCGTGCGCCGACGCCGGGTAACCCGTTTCGCACTGGGCGTGGCCACGGTGGTGGCCCTGCTCTACGCGGTCCCCGCGCTCTTTCTGGTGCCCGAGTCTTTCTGGCCCGGCATTGTGGTGAATGGGCTGGCGGCGGCGTCCTATGGCGTGGGCATGTGGATGGCGTCGCTGGGCCAGCCCAATTCCCCCCGGGTGATCCTGATCCTGACCCTGGTGCTGCACAACGGGCTGCTGCTCTGGCTGGTGGGCAATCAGGTGCTGATCGTGGTGTTCGCGCCCCTGATCGCGCTGCTGGGGCGGGCGCTGATTCCCGAGCACCGGCGCCTGGGCCGCACCGGCTGCTACGTCATGTCCCTGGTGCTGATCCTGGCCGCGCTGGGCCCCTGGTTTCCGGGCGTGCTGGATTTCTCGCGGATTCCGCCGGGGCTGACCGCATTCACCCGCTGGACGAATCCGGTGGTGGCCCTGCTCGCAGCGGTGGCCCTGCTGGCCACCTTCGACAAGGAGGTGCTGCGCAGCGAGGCGGATTTGATCCAGGAACGGGAGCGCTCCGACCGGCTGCTCCATGCCGTGCTACCGCACAGCATCGCCGCCGAGCTGCGGCAGCAACAAGGCATGATCGCCCGACGTCATCCCGAAGTGAGCGTGCTCTTCGCCGATATTGTCGGCTTTACGCCCTGGGCGGCGGAGCGGGATCCGGAAGAGGTCATTGAACTGCTGGAGCGGATCTTTTCCCGGTTCGATGACGAGGTTCAGCGTCTGGGCGCCGAAAAGATCAAGACCATTGGTGATGCCTATATGGCGGTATCGGGCGCGCCCGAGCCACGAGCCGATCATGCCGAGGTGATCGCTCGTCTGGCCCGGGGTTTTCTCGATGCATTACAACAGATCCGCGAGGAAACCGGACTGGATCTGGATGTGCGTGTGGGCATTCACACCGGCCCGGTCATTGCCGGTGTGATCGGTTCCACGCGCTTCAGCTATGACGTCTGGGGCGACACCGTGAACACCGCCAGCCGGATGGAATCGTCCGGCGAAGCGGGCCGGATCCAGATCACCGCCGCCACGCGCGAAGCGCTCGACGAGAATTTTGTCTGCCATCCGCGCGGGGAGGTGGAGGTCAAAGGGAAAGGTTTGCTTTCCACTTGGTGGTTGGAAGACTAGACGAAAGACGAAAGACGAAAGAAAGCAACACACTCTCTGGCCCACCCGACTGTCAAGCGCCTGAATCAACTCCGCATTGCCTGACCCCAAGAAAGCAAGGGCGCCGAAGGCGCCCTGCATTATTTCTTTCCGCTTGGGTCTTTCAGCTTTATTCTTCCGTTGGCGGATTCGTCCAGTGAATGGTGACGGTTTTCTTGCCCCATTCCAGCGCCTTTTCCTTGTCCTTGCCCATGAAGATGTCGATCTTTTTCTTCCAGCGCTTGTTCATCTTGTCGCGTACGATATAGGTGCCGTCCAGACCCTCGATCCTGACTTCGGTCTTGTGGTCCAGGCCCTCGTCGATGAGATCGCGCGAGACGGCAATGGCCTTCATGCCCGGCTCGAGCTGATCGCCCCAGGCGGCGAGCCCCACATTGCCCTTCTTGGTTTCGTCCTCGGCCATGGTATAGGCGGTGGCGGTGACTTCCATGGTTTGCGGGCCTTCGCCGCGGCCGCAGCCCAGCAGCACGAGCGGCAGAGTCAGCATCAGGCCCCGACGCAGGATGGCTTTCATCAGGGACTCCTTTTTGAAGTACAGCAGGCAGGAAAACCCGATCGGCGTCAAGCCGGGGTGAATGCGCGGATCAGGTCCGGCCCGTGCGCCCCAGGCAGGGCGCGTGCAGCATGGCTTCCAGGGTTTGGACATTCTCTTCGCCGGCAGTCATGTCCCCGTGCAGGAAGTTGGCGATCCAGCCGGCCAGTTCCAGGCCGTCGCGGCGGATGGCTTCGGCGGTGAGCAGGGCGTGATTCAGACAACCCAGTTCCATGCCCACCACCAGGATCACGGGCAGCTCGAGCCGCAGGGCCAGATCGGCCAGGGTCTCGCGTTGGTTGATGGGCACATACCAGCCGCCCGCGCCTTCCACCAGCACCAGATCCGCCTTCTGCGTCATGAGGGCGCCGTTGACATAGCCGGCCAGGCGTTCGGCGGTCAGGTTCATGCCCTGGCGTTGCGCCAGGATGTGCGGCGCCACCGGTTCGCGGAAGGCCACCGGATTGACCCGATCATAGTCCAGCTTGATCGAGGCGGCTTCGAGCAGGGCCTCGGCATCTTCATTGCGCAGCCCGTGGGCGGTGTCCTCGCTGCCGGCGGCAATGGGCTTGAGCCCGTAACACGACCAACCAGCCTCGCGCGCCGCTTGCAGCAGCCGGACACTCACCCAGGTTTTGCCCACATCGGTATTGGTGCCGGTGACGAAATAGCGACCGCGCAGTGCACTCAGGCCTTGCATGATTGTTCCTCCTTTTCCGCCACCATGTGCAGCACCTGCCAGGTCAGTGGCAGTCCGGCCTCGGTCCGACGCCGCTCATAGGCGTCCACCAACCGGCGGAAACGGCGCCGGCCGGTCAGGCCGGTCTCGCCCGGACGATCCACCCGGTGCGCGCCCGTATTCCGCAGCATGCGGGCAATAGCCCCTACGTCCGGATAATAACGGCGACGGATTTCCGGGTGCCATGCACGGATTTGCAGGCCGCTACGCTCAAGCGCCTGGCGCCAGGTCTGCGGCGTGGCCAGTTCATTGACGTGAATCCCGGTATCCACTTCCGCCCAGCTGGCCTGGAGCTCCTGCAGGCTGCCGGCTACGGGCACGCTCACCGCCAGCACACCCTCCGAGCGCAGCGCGCGCGCCAGCTGCGCTACCACCTTCGCCGGGCGTGCACTCCACTGCAACGCAAAGCAAGAGTACACCAGCGCCAGCCGCTCGTCGGCCAGGGGCAGCGCTTCCAGATCCGCGGCTACGGGCGCGAAATCCGGGCCCAGGCGCTGCCGCGCCAGGGCCTGACGGAGCATGGGCTCGGCGATGTCCAGCGCCAGCCAGCGCCGGTCGGGCCAGCGGCGGATCAGTTGCCGGGCCAGCGGCGCCGTGCCCGCGCCCAGATCCACCGCCGGACCGGGCGGCAGCGCATCCGGCACCAGCGCGGCCAGGGCCTCGCCGGCCTCGAATTGAAGCTCGGCGTGATCATCATAGGTGGCGGCGGCCCGGCCGAAGGCCGCGCCCACGGCCCGGCTAGACAGCATGAAGGACTCCGTGGTCGCGGTAGAAGTCCAGCAGGGCCCGGGTGAAGAGATCGGGCGTGGAGACAAAGGGCACATGGGCCACATCGCGCAGCAACGCCAGCTGAATGCCGGGCGCGAGTTGTTCCAGTTCGGCCATGACGGCCGCGGGTACGAGGTTGTCGTTCTCCCCGAAGAGCATAAGCGCCGGCGGTTGGAGTTGCGGCAGTTCGGCGCGCAGATCCGTGTCCCGCAGGATCTCCAGGCCGCCGCGCAGCGCCCGCTGGGCGGGCAGGCCGCAGAAATAGAGAATCTCTTTCAGCAGTTCCACATCCGCGCGCATGGTGGCACTGCCCTTGCAGTTGAGCGCGAGAAAGCGCACCAGGGTGCCTTCGTAGTCTTCCTCCATGAGTTCGGCGAACTTGGCCAGGATGTCGGGTTTCATGGCCGTGGGCCAGTCGTCGGAGGCGGTAAAGCGCGGGGTGGTGGCCACCGTGGCCAGCGACTGCACGCGTTGCGGTTCGTCCAGCGCGATCTTCAGCGCCACCAGCCCGCCCAGGGACCAGCCCAGCAGATGGCAGCGTTCGGGCAGCACCCGCCGGATCTGGCCCGCCACGAAATCCAGATCATAGTCCCCGTTGGGCAGCGGACTCTGCCCCATGCCGGGCAGATCGATCACGGTGACCCGGAAGTGCTCCAGCAACGCGGGCATGATGGGGTCCCAGGCAATGGAGTGCAGGCCCCAGCCATGGAGCAGGACCAGATCCTCCGCCGCGTCGTTGTCGACACCGGTGGGCTTGTAGATATTGTGGAAAGGGATCAGCGCCGTCATGGACGCACCCTCCGGGCTTCGCGTACCGTAATGAATGGCGCCCCCTCCGCATGGATCCAGATGTGGGAGGCGCATCCCTGCGCCGACCGGCCAGGAGGAATGAGCGGTCGCGGCAGGGATGCCGCTCCCACATGCGGATTCAACCTATTGGTGGGCATGATCGAGTGCCTCCAGCAGTGCATCCACATCGGTTTCCTCGTGGGCGGCGGACAGAGTCACGCGCAGCCGGGCGGTGCCCTCGGGTACGGTGGGTGGCCGGATGGCGGTCACCAGACAACCCTGCTCACGCAGTTTGTCACTGATTCGCAGGGCCGTTTCGTCGTCGCCCACCTGAAGGGGCTGAATGGGTGTGGCCGAAGGCATGAGCTGGTACCCCCGTTCAGCAGCTCCCGCGCGGAAACGGCTGATCAGGGTCTGCAAGTGCTCACGTCGCCAGGCCTCGCCGCGTGCCAGCTCCAGGCTCTTCAGGGTGGCGGCGGCCACCGCCGGCGGTAGCGCCGTGGTGTAGATGTAGGTGCGCGCGAACTGGATCAGGGTCTCGATCAGCGCTTCGTCGCCGGCGACAAAGGCGCCGCCGGTGCCGAAAGCCTTGCCCAGGGTGCCCACCAGTACGGGCACCCGCTCACCCTCGCCCGTGGTCTCGACCAGACCACCACCGCCTTCGCCCAGCACGCCCAGTCCGTGGGCGTCATCCACCATGAGCCCGGCGCCGTGCGCCTCGCAGGTATCCGCCAGCTCCGCCAGGGGCGCGGCATCGCCATCCATGCTGAAAACGCCGTCTGTAACCACCAACTGACGGCCCTGGCCGCCCGCGAGTTTGCTTGCCAGATGGGCGCTCTGGGCGTGCGCGTACCGGCGGAAACGGGCACCGCTCAGCAGGCCGGCATCCAGCAGGGAAGCGTGGTTGAGCCGGTCTTCCAGCACGGTATCGCCCCGGCCCACCAGCGCCGACACCGCGCCCAGGTTGGCCATGTAGCCGGTGGAGAACAGCAATGCCCGTTCACGACCGGTGAAATCCGCCAGCGCCTCTTCCAGTTCATGATGGGGGCGCTGGTGACCGCAGACGAGATGAGAGGCGCCGCTGCCGGCACCGTAGTGCTCGGCACCCGTGCGCAGCGCGGCCACCACGTCCGGGTGGTTGGCCAGCCCCAGATAGTCGTTGCTGCAGAAATTGCGCCAGCAGCGGCCGTCCACCGTCACCGCGGGCCCGGTGGGGCTGTCCACCGTGCGGCGCTGGCGGTAGCGCTGTTGCCGGCGCCGTTCGGCCAGCGCCGGCTCCAGATCCCAGGGCAGGCTCATGGGCCCGCTCAGTGCTGGGCTGTCTCGGTCTGTCCACTCTGCAGGGCGTCGTACCAGGGCGCGCTCTGCGCCGCCACATCCGCCCGCAGGGCGTGCTCGGTGGACTCGTCCGAGGCCTCGACGCGCGGGTCCAGCGGGTGGATGCCCAGGCGCTCGAACAACGCCCGGTCGTGCTGCGCTTCCGGGTTGTCCGTGGTCAGCAGCCGTTCGCCGTAGAAGATGGAGTTGGCGCCGGCGAAGAAGCACAGGGCCTGGGTCTCGTCGTTCATGTCCTCGCGGCCGGCGGACAGGCGCACATGGGCCGCGGGCATGAGAATGCGCGCTACGGCAATGGTGCGGATGAACTCGAAGGAATCCAGGTCCTCGACGTTTTCCAGGGGCGTACCCGGAATCTTGATGAGCATGTTGATGGGCACGGATTCCGGATGATGCGGCAGGTTCGCCAGCTCCTGCAGCAACCCGGCGCGGTCGTTGCGCTCTTCGCCCATGCCCACAATGCCGCCACAACAGACCTTCATGCCGGCGTCGCGCACATTGGCCAGGGTCTCCAGCCGGTCATTGTAGGTGCGGGTGGTAATCACCTGACCGTAGTATTCCGGCGAGGTGTCGAGGTTGTGGTTGTAGTAGTCCAGCCCGGCCTCGGCCAGCTGATCCGCATCCTCGCGGGTGAGCATGCCCAGGGTCATGCAGGTTTCCAGGCCCAGCTCTTTAACCTGACGAACCATGTCCAGCACATAGGGCATGTCCTTCTGGCGGGGACTGCGCCAGGCCGCGCCCATGCAGAAACGCGATGCGCCCAGCTCCCGGGCCGCGCGGGCTTCTTCCAGTACCTTTTCGACTTCCAGCAGCTTTTCCTTTTCCAGATCCGTGTTGTAGTGACCGGACTGGGGGCAATAGGCGCAGTCCTCGGGGCAGGCGCCGGTTTTGATGGACAGCAGCGTGGAAATCTGCACCGCATTGGGGTCAAAGAATTGCCGATGAACCTGGGCGGCACGAAAGATCAGCTCGTTGAAGGGCAGCTGGAAAAGCGCCTCGATTTCGTCGCGATGCCAGTCATGTCTTACAAGATCCGACGGCTGGGACCTACGTTGCTGGGCCTGCGTATCTGTCATGGTGGGCTCCCCCGGGAATGGCGTAATTGTAAACAGAATAGATACCGGTCTCATGGCCGTCAACCAGAGCACTATTGCAAGGGTTTACAACTGGCTGATCGGTTTCGTGGCCTGGCCGGAGCCCTGCGCGCTCTGCGGCTCCGCGCTGGCGCCGGCGGAGCTGGTGTGCGGCTATTGCCGGGCGGTATTCACCAGCCCGGGCAAACACCTGTGTCAGTGCGGGCTGGATAGTGCCCTTGCGCCGCCGGCACCGGACCGGCCCGAACCCTGTGGGCGCTGCCTGACCCGACCGCCGCCCTTCGATGCCGTCTGGCCCGCGCTCTACTATGAGCCGCCGCTGGATCAATTGATCCAGCAATACAAGCATCAGGGCCGGCTCGAGCGCGAAAGGCTGCTGTTGCGGCTCTGGCTCGAGGAGCTGGCCCGTCGGCCGCCGCCCAAACCCGATCTGGTGGTGCCTCTGCCCTGTCACTGGCGCCGGCACTGGCGGCGGGGCTTTAGTCAGGCCGAGCGCCTGGCGGCGGAACTGGGCCGGGCACTGGCGCTACCCGTCCATGCCCTTCTGGTGCGGCGGCGGGCGACACCCGCGCAGCAGGGGCTGTCGCGCGCGGCCCGTGAGCGCAATCTGGCCGGTGCCTTTCACTGCCAGCGCTCGCTGACCGGGCTGCACGTGGCGCTGGTGGACGATGTCATGACCACGGGCAGCACGGCACGCACGGCCGCGCGTGCGCTGCGCGAGGCCGGGGCGGCGCGTGTGGATATCTGGGTGCTGGCGCGGACCCCGCCGGGCCGCACCTGATCCGGAGACTTTTGATTCGGGTTAGCAGACTGTTGAAAAAATCTTGCGCGCTCAGGCTTTCCAACAGCCTGCTAGTCTCCCGTCCGGGCAATTCGTTAAATTTCTGAGCTCCCGAGCGCGTTGAGAGCAAGGCGCGCAGATTCACGCCGACATTTAACGAATTCCCCGGACGGGACACTAGATACAATCACCCGGCTGGTCTGCATAATACGCGTGATAACAATAGACCCCGGGGGACCCCATGAAAAAGATCCTGCTGATGCTGGGCCTGGCCATGGCCCAGGCCGCTTTCGGCCAAGCGCCGCAATACAGCGAAAAGTCCAGCCCGTATGAGGGCATCAAGGTGCAGCGTGGATTCGTGTTTTCGGGCTATCGTGTGGACCCGTCCGCGAATGTGGATACGGGCTTTGGCTGGGATATCAACTACTCCAGTGTGGCGCTGAACGGCGGCGTGGCCACCAAGAAATTCGGTGAGTCGGCATTGCGCCCGAGCAGTCGGGACAATCCGAACCCGATCGTGGACGAAGAACGGGTCAATAATGTCTATTTCGGCACCGGCTTCAGCCGCATCATTCAGTTTCAATACGGTTATGGTAACCACGGGGATGTGCTGCGCCTGCGCTCGGACTTCAATTTCCGGGCCATTGCCGACTTCTTCCAGGATAAACACACGCCCAAGCGTCAGCTGACGCTGGCCGACCGGCTGACGTTCACCTACTCCCTGGAGGAATACCTGGATGACGACGAAGAAGCTTTCGACAACTTCACCTGGGGGATCGGTCTGCTGTTTTGATCATTGAAATCACCCAGGGCCGCGAACCCCCGAACAACCCGGACGGCATTACCGTGGTCATCGATGTCATCCGGGCCTTCACCACGGCCTGGTATGCCTTTTGCGGCGGCGTGCAACGCATTCACCTGGTGGGTTCGGCCGAGGAGGGCTTTGCCCTGGAAAAGCGCATGCCGGGCGTCCCCCTGGTGGGCGAGGTCGACGCTCTGCCCATTCCAGGCTTCGACTACGGGAACTCACCCTGGGAGATCAGCCGGGCACGTCTGCCGCAAGAGCTGATCATGCTTACCACCAATGGTGTACGTGCCACCCTGAATGCCCGGGACAGCCGCCGCGTGCTGGTCACGGGGCTGGTCAACGCCGACGCCACGGTGGCGGCGATCCGTGGACTCAGCACGGGCGAAGACGAGCGGGTCGTGCTGGTTGCCTCCCACCCCACCGGCGACGAAGACCTGGCCTGCGCCGAATACATGGTGGAGCAGCTGGGCGGGCCCGGCATCGAACTGGAAGAGGCCGAGGAACGGGTGCGCCGCTGTGAGGCGGCCCAGAAGTTCCTCCAGCGCCTGCATCCCCGGCTGCACCCGGCGGATGTCCACATGGCGGCCGAAAGCCGGGGCGCGGAAGGCTTTGCCGTTCAGGCACACTATACGCCCGAGCCGGTCATTCAGCGGCTGGACTGGCCGTTCGACGACGTCGAAAGGTGCTAGGTGCTAGGTGCTAGGTGCTAGGTGCTAGGTGCTAGGTGCTAGGTGCTTCAAGATCCGCAACCGCGCAAATCCCTGTCAAGCCTCTTGTTTTTCTCGCCCCTCGGCCCTCGAGCCTCGCTCCTTGTCATTATCCGAGCAATTCAGTCAGTGACTTGCCGGTCGCGATCTGGGAAACTGTGATTCAAACGATTGTTTGATTCCGCCCGTGCGCGGAGTGCCCACCCTCAAACCCCGGAGCCGCCATGATTGATTGGACCGAACAGCAGCAGATGATCCAGAAAATGGTACGTGATTTCGTGGAAAAGGAAGTCGTACCCAATCTGGACGATATCGAATACAACGGCGTACCGCCCTACGCCATCCTGCGCAAGATGGTACAGACGTTCGGGCTGGACGTGATGGCGAAGCAGAATTTCGACAAGCAGATCGCGAAGGAAAAGGCGAAGGCCGCGGGCGAAGCCCCGGACGAGTCGGCAGACAAGGAGGACGACAGCGCCAGTGGCTCGGCGGGCGAGCAGGCGGCCATGCAGATGATCCCCATCATTGAGCTGTGCCGGCATGCCCAGGGACTGGTCACCGCCATGGGCGTGTCCATGGGCCTGACCGGCGGCGCCATCATGGGCAAGGGGACCACCGAGCAGAAGGAACGCTGGGCGCTGCCGCTGCTTACGCTGGAAAAAGTGGGCGCCTGGGCCATTTCCGAGCCCAATGCCGGCTCGGATGCCTTCGGCCAGATGAAGACCCTGGCCAAACGCGACGGTGACGACTATGTCATCAATGGCTCCAAGACCTGGATCACCAACGGCCCCTACGCGGACACTATTGTGCTGATCTGCAAGCTGGACGAGGACGGTGTGGCTCCAGAGGATCGCAAGATTCTGGCCTTCATTCTGGATGCCGGCATGGAGGGACTGGAGCAGTCCGCGCCCTTCAAGAAAATGGGGATCGGTTCCTCGCCCACAGGCGAGCTTTTCCTGAATGACGTCCGGGTGGGCAGGGACCGTTTAATGGGCGGCTCCGAGGATGGCTATGGCCGCTCCGGCGCCAAGGGCGCCTTCATGCAGGAGCGCGCCGGCGTGGCCGCCATGGCCTGGGGCATTGTCGATCGGGCTCTGGAGCTGAGCGTGACCTACGCCAACGAGCGTCAGCAGTTCGGCCGGACCATCGGCGAGAACCAGCTCATTCAGCTCAAGCTGGCGAAGATGGAAGTCGCCCGCATGAACCTGCAAAACATGGTCTTGCGCTATATCGAGATGGTGAGCGAGGGCCGGGAGATGACCATGGCCGAAGCTTCGGCCATGAAACTCTACGCCGCCCAGACCGCCATGGAGGTGTCCACCGAGGCGGTCCAGGTCTTCGGCGGCTTCGGCTATATGCGCGAATCGCGTGTGGAGCAGCTCATGCGCGACGCCAAGATCCTGCAGATCTATGCCGGTACGGACGAAATGCAGGTTACCGCCATTGCCCGGGATCTGCTCGCCCGCGCCTGAGGAGCCCGCACGCCCCGGCCCGCGCGGCCGGGGCGCCATTGGCAGGCGCGCCTGCACCACCTGTCGCTCTACTCCTTGCGGACTAGAACCAAGGTACTAGAATACGACTTCCTTCGTACAGGTCTGCAGTATCATGTCCATCTTTCGTTATCGTGCGGATATCCCCGCCGTTTTGCTGGTGCTGTCGGTGCTGGCCGCTCAGCTGGTCATTTTCTTTGCCGTGGACAGCCATGCCAGTGCACTGGGCTGGGTGGTACTGCTGTCCGTAGTCCAGGTCTCCGCGGGCGCCATCTGCCACAACCACCATCATGTGCACACCTTCAACAAGCGCTGGCTGAACCGGCTGTATGAGTGCGTGCTTTATCTGCAGACCGGCACGAGCCCGCTCAGCTGGACACTGCACCACAATATCGGTCACCACGGGCATTACCTGACCCCGGAGGACGACCCCTCCGGCTGGCGGCACGCCGACGGCCGCCCCATGGGGCGCCTCTATTACGTGCTCTATAACACGGCCCGGGTGTATCCCGAGATCCGCCGGATCGGCCAGGGACATCCCGAGCTCTACCGGCGCTTCAAGCGCCTGTTTGTGCTGGCCAATCTGGGGCTACTGGTGTTGGCGCTGATCGATCCCGTGCGCACCCTGGTGGTTTTCGTGCTGCCCATGATGGGCCAGCTGCTGGTACTGCTGGACAACACCTATGGCCAGCATGCCGGCGCGGGCACCCAGGACCACTACCACGCCTCGCGCAACGTGGAGCTGCGGTTGTACAACCTCACTTCCTGGAACCTCGGTTACCATACGGCCCATCATCTGCACCCGGGGGTGCACTGGAGTCGGCTGCCCGAGCTGCACCGCCGGATCCGCCACCGGATTCCCGAGGCGCTCATCGTCAACACCTGGCTGCTGCAATGGCAACCGGCACGGGAGGCTCGCGAAGCCAACGAGTCCTCATGACCAGGTTGTACATCCCGGCGCTGGTGATGCTGCTGATCGCCGGTGCAAGCCGAGCGGAAGGCAGGAACTGCTATGTGCTCTGGCAAGCCCAGTGCTTCGAGATTCACGACGCGCAGAACCGGGACATTACCCACCATGTTCTCATGACCAACGGGCCCATCCGTCTCCGGGTGCAGGCCGACAGCTGTGATGCGCAAGCCCCTGTCCTGCAGCGAAAGCCGAGACAGGCGCTGCTGGCCGAGTTTAATCAACGCATGGCCGATATCGACGGCTGTGCGCCGCTGGACAAGCTCAAGCGCCGGGCCTCGGAGCAGGCCGGGCCGTTGGTGGAGCGCTTTCAGCGCCTCCGGGAGCCGCACGAGCGCCGGAAGGTGCATCTTCTGGATCCGCCCGAGGCGGGTTCCTGAAAACCGCCGCTCAGGGCGGTTCATGGCGCGACAGGCATGGCATTGTCGAGCCCGGATATTGGGGCCAACCGCTGGGCTAATCAGGGCCTTGGGCCCGCAAATCCCGAGGCGGCAATTCAGAGCCCTGCGCATGGATCAGCGTGCACGCTTGCCACGCCTTTCGCTGGGTCTGGCCGCCGCTGAAGCGCACATGGTCGTTTGCGCGTAGCCTTGCTACGCGACGCACTCCCGAGCACGCTCAGCGACGACCAGCCGCGGCGCGACAGGCATGGCATTGGCCCCAACATCCGGGCTAGGATAACGGTCGTTACTCGGTTATCGGGGTGGATCATGAACAACAAGAAACGACCCTCGCTGGCCTGGTTGCCCCTGCTCGCGCTGGTGAGCGGCTGCCAGTCCCTGGAAGGCGAGCGCGAGGGTGATCTCTACCACGCCCCGGCGGGGGCCTACACCATTGATCTGGGCATCAATACCTTCCGCGGCGAAGTGCTGCTGGACGAGCGCTGTACCCGCACCGGCGGCTCCACGACCTTCTGGGACGGCAACGGCCGGATGTTTCGCGTCGACTACCAGCAGGCGGAAAACAATCCCATGATCGATGCGCCTCGTTTCGCCTCGGATCTGACGCTGTTGAATCTGACACTGAATGCCTATCTGCGCAAGGTCGTGGCCAAGTCCGACGCAGTCGGTTCCGCGGAAGCAGCACATCGGGAGTTCCTGCGCAATACGAGCCCGCGTTCGCTGTTTGCGGTGATTAGTCTGAGCGTGAACAGCGATCAGCTGGAAGGCCAGCCGGAGGTGGAGGGCACTTATTACTACGGCTTTCTGGTCTTCAAGGACGGGCAACGCCTCTATGTGCTCCAGCACCGGCAGCCGGTGCTCGCCCCGGAGAAGATGAAGACGGTTTTGCTGCGTATTGCGGATGAAATCGAGATCCCCGGCAACAAGCGGGACGACACCGAACTCGAGCGCATGCGCCGGATGCTGATCCGGCTGGCCCCCGGGGACCCGCCGGTGGAGGATCCGGTGCGGCTGTGCGAGCCGGTGCCATCATGACGCGTCGGCAGGTCGCTTATCTGGTGCTGGCCATCGCCGGGCTGGTATTGCCCTGGTATCACAACATCCGGTTCGCGCTGGACGGCGCGGGCTTGAATGACTTCATTCAAGACGCCATGGTCAACCATGCCAGCAGTTCGCTGACGCTGGATGTCTCCGTGGCGGCGGCCACCTTCGTGGTCTGGATGTGGCACGAGTGCCGCCGGCTGGCCATGCCGGGCCGCTGGCTCTATGTAATCGCCACCTTCGGGGTGGCCGTGGCTTTCGCGTTTCCGTTGTTCTTGTTCATGCGGGAACGTCACCTGGTGGCGCAATCCGGCGCCCCGAATACAGGAGGCTGAAATGGCTCTGCAAAATGAACAATGTCAGGCCTGCTCTGTGGACGCACCCCTCGCCACGGACGCGGAAATCCGGGAATGGCGCCATGAAATTCCCGACTGGAAACTCATCGAGGAGGACGGCGAGGAAAAGCTACAGCGCGAATTCCGCTTCAAGAACTTCCGTGAAGCGCTGGCGTTTACCAACAAGGTGGGCGAGCTGGCGGAAACCGAGGATCATCACCCGGCGCTGCTCACCGAGTACGGCAGGGTGAATGTCATCTGGTGGACGCACAAGATCGGCGGCCTGCACCGCAACGACTTCATCTGCGCGGCCCGTACGGACGAGCTCTACAACGAGGCCCAGTAGTAACGTGGTACGCATTTTCGCGCACCGGCAACGGGTTGGCGCAGGCGCATGAAAGGCTGGTCTGTTCCCGTCAGCATAGCCGTGTTGTTCCTGGCAGCCGGGCTTGCGGCCTGGTGGTTGCCGGAGCGGGCGGCCGAGCCGGAAGCCGAGCCCGCGCAGGCGCCCGCCGGTTCCGTATCCGAGCGCAAGGCCGCCTTTATCGAGACCATGCTGCCGGCCATCCGCTCACAGAACCAGCGCATACGTGAGTTCCGTGAACGCATTCGGAAAGCGCACAAGGCGTTGCGCAAGGACCGTACGCTGGCACAAGACGAGCGCGAGTGGCTGCTGAGCATGGCACGCCGACATCGACTCGCCCGTCCGGATGACGGCGAATTGAGCGCGGACTGGACGGTGCAGTTACTGGAGCGCGTGGATGTGATCCCGGCGGATCTGGCGCTGGCCCAGGCGGCGCTGGAGTCCGCCTGGGGCGAGTCGCGCTTCGCCCGCCAGGGCAACAATTTCTTCGGCCAGTGGTGCTTTACCGAGGGCTGCGGCCTGGTGCCCAGGCGACGGGCTGAGGGAGCCACCCACGAGGTGCAGGTCTTCGACTCGGTGGCCGCGAGTGTGCAGACCTATATGCGCAACCTGAACAGTCATCCCGCCTATACCGAGATGCGCCGGATCCGCGCCAAACTGCGCCAGCAAGGCCAACCGCTGCGCGGCTCGGAGCTGGCCCAAGGCCTGAACAGTTATGCGGGCATCGGCACCCATTATGCCGAGCGCCTGAGCTCCATGATCGAGCACAATGATCTGGAGCGCTTCCGTAACAACGAGGGCTGACTCCGCGCTCAGGGCTCGGCGTACCAGCCGGAAGCCGACTTGCGCATCCACTGGCGCGAATACCAGTAGAATCGGCCGTCGCCGGCGGACGCGGTGCAGTTGTAGCGCTGCCGACCCTCGCCCAGCTTCTGACGCGCGCGCACCCGCACTCCGGTCTGGTCCTTGCCAGCCTCAACGCTGATTTCGGCGGGCTGCCCGGCGGCAAAACAGTTCAACTGGCCTTTTTTCCAGTTACCCGCCAGTTCCAGCCGCAATTCCGGGCGCGGCTGCGTAGCGACGGAATCGGCCGGTGCCGCCGAACGTACCGGTAGCGGCAGAGCCAGGACCTTGTTGCGCAAGCCCTGGTCCCAGTCCGCATAACGGCGGTTAATGGCGACACGCGGCGCCTGGTGCCAGTCCGTGTATTCGCCCAGGGCGCCCGTGTGCTGGCCGAAAGCGGTGAAGTTGAGTTCGTCGACGAGTTGATGAAGCTCGGGCACGGACTCGCCATAGGGATAGGCCAGCACGCGCGGCACCGGTTCACCCAGCCAATCCTCGAGTTGATCCTGCGCCTCGGTGATTTCGCCACGCATGCGCTGGAGCCAGGCATCACGGGACTCACCGTCAAGACGGCGCACCATATGGGGGTGGCTGCGCGTATGGTTGGCCAGGGTATGGCCGCTTTCATGCAGCTTGCGCAGCTGCTCCACGGACAGCGTAAAGTCGCCTTCGGTGATCTTGTCCGTGGTAATGAACCAGGTCGCCTTCCAGCCCTTTTTCTTCAGCGCCGGGAGCGCGTGGTCCCAGGTGTTGGCGTAGCCATCATCAAAGGTGATCGCCGCCACCTTCGCGCGCGGGTCCAGTCCGTCTCGCACGGCCTCGATCAACTCGGGCAGCGGCAGCACCCGGAAGCCCTCCCGGTCCAGATGAGCGAGGTGACGGCGAAACTGTTTCGGCGTCACCGAGGTGGATGGGGGCGTATCAGCGCTCACATGATGGTACTGGAGGATGACGGCGCCATGCGCCATCACCGACGAAAACAGCAGTGTCAACAAAAGCCAACGCATGATCACAGGCACCAGGAACTTGTCAGTTTCGGTTAATAGCGGCGACCGCCCTCATTGCTATGATGACGACATCTTCACCACTCCGGGAGTCTGTCATGGGCATGACCGAGGAACAACTGGCCACCATCCGCGAGGCCTCGGACAATTCCTTTCCCTTCATCCAGCGTACGGGCGCGAAAGTGCTCGATCTGGACGTAGGCTATTGCAAGATGATGATGCCCTTCGAGCCCAACAAGAACCATGTGGGCATCATGTACGCGGGCGCGCTCTACACCATTGCCGAGCTGCCCGCGGGGCCCATCTACATGACCACCTTCGACGCCCAGAACTATTATCCCATCGTCCGGGATATGTCCATCCACTTCAGCCGCCCGGCGCTGACGGATGTGACCGTGGAGGTGACCCTGGATCCCGCCGAAGCGCAACGCATTCAGGAAGTCACCGATGCTGAAGGCAAGTGCAATTTCGAATGGGATACCGAAATTGTCGACGCCAACGGCCAGGTGGTCGCCACCACCCACAATGTCTACCAGTTGCGCAGGATGGGCTCATGAAGGCGCCGGCGCCCTGGCAATTGCGCGGGCGTGCCTGGATCTGTGCCCTGGAGCTGCCCGAACGGGTACGTGTTGATCAGGGCGGCGCCCCCGAGGTGCTGGGACGGCCCGGCGGACGTTTCAGTTATCTCATGTTCGTGGATTACCAGATGTCGCCCGTGGGTCCCTACCGGGAACTGTTGATCATTCCCGGCCACTACCGCTTTGCCGACGGACGTCGGCATCCGTCCATCGGCCGCATCTACGTGTCCAGCCAGGACAGCGTCACCAACGGGCAAAGGAACTGGGGCATTCCCAAGGACCGGGCGGATTTTCATCTGACCCGGGAAGATCACCGGGACCGGGTGGAAGTTTCACAAGACGGCCGGGTCTTCGCCCGGCTCGCCTTGCGGCGGCGCGGCCCGGGCCTGCCGGTGCCGGGCGGCCTGATTCCGGAAAAACAGCGCACCCTGGGTCAGTATCGCGACGAACAGACCTTTCTCTACAGTCCCGCCACGTCCGGCTCGATGCATTACGCGCGCATGGAACAAGGCTGGGCGGACGGCGTTCACTTTCCCGAAATCCAGCAGGGCCGGGTGCGTGCCTGTGCCTACTTATCGAATTTCGACATGACCTTTCCGCAGGCACGAACTCTCAACCACACCGGCCAGCCCGAAAGGGCCGCCGATTAAGAGCCCGTTAATCACCACCGCGGCAGACCTCGTCCACAAAGACGGCAACGCTGTCCGGATCCACTTCCGGGGTCACGCCATGGCCCAGATTGAACACATGACCGGGATGGTCGCCGTAATCGCGGCGAATGCGTTGCACCTCCGCGCGGATCACCTCGGCCGGGGCATGGAGCACGGCCGGGTCCATGTTGCCCTGCAGCGCCACGCGCCCGCCCACCTGCCGGCGCCCTTCGCCCATATTCATGGTCCAGTCCAGACCCACGGCGTCACAACCGCTGGCGGCGATATCGTTCAACCATAACCCGCCGTTCTTGGTGAACAGGATCACCGGCACGTGCCGGCCTTCATGCTCGCGGATCAATCCGGCGACGATGCGTTCCAAGTAGCGCAGGGAAAATTCGCGGTAGGCGGCATCGGACAGAGCACCGCCCCAGGTATCGAAGATCTGCACCACCTGGGCGCCCGCGCGGATCTGGGCATTGAGATAATCCGTGACCGCGCGCGCGAGCTTGTCCAGCAGTTCGTGCGCGCGTTCCGGCGTGGCGTAGATCATGGTCTTCAACTGCCGGAAATCGCGGGAACTGCCGCCCTCAACCATATAGGTGGCCAGCGTCCAGGGGCTACCGGCAAAACCGATCAGCGGCACCCGTCCACCGAGAGCGCTGCGGATGGTGCTGACGGCGTTCACGACATAGTCGAGGTCCGTGTCCGCATCGGGCACGGGCAGATCACGCACATCCGCTTCGGTGCGCACGGTCTTTTGGAACTTCGGCCCCTCGCCCGGCTCGAAATAGAGTCCCAGGTCCATGGCCTCGGGGATGGTAAGAATGTCGGAAAACAGAATGGCCGCATCCAGCGGGAAGCGCTCCAGCGGTTGCAGCGTGACTTCACAGGCCATGTCCGCGTTGCGGCACAGATTCATGAAGGACCCGGCCTGCTCACGAACGCGCCGGTATTCGGGCAAATAACGCCCGGCCTGACGCATCAGCCAGACCGGTGCGCGATCTACGGGTTCGCGCGCCAGCGCGCGCAACAAACGATCATTCTGGAGGTCGGTCATAATGATCCTTGGGCAAGGCGCGAGCTGCGAGGCTCGAGGTGCGAGGAGGCAACAAGGCGCTCGCGCCTCGTTCCTCGCGCCTCGGCCCTTTTAAACATCGAGATAATCCAGAATACCCTTCGCCGCTTCCTGTCCTTCCCAGATGGCGGTGACCACCAGATCGGAGCCGCGGACCATGTCGCCGCCGGCGAAGATCCGGGGATGACTGGTCTGGAACGGCAGGTCCTGTTCCTCCGGCGCACGAACGCGGCCGTTGTCATCGGTGTTCACTTCCTTGCTGTCAAACCAGTCCGCCGGGCTGGGCCGGAAGCCGAACGCGATGATCACGGCATCCGCGTCCAGAATTTCCTCGGAACCGGGTACCGGCTCCGGGCGACGCCGGCCGTTGTCATCCGGTTCCCCCAGCTCGGTCCGCACCAGCTTGACGCCTGCCACCTTGCCGTTTTCGCCGATAATCTCGATGGGCTGGCGATTGAACAGGAACTCCACGCCCTCCTCGCGGGCATTGGCCACTTCGCGGCGCGAGCCGGGCATGTTGTCCTCGTCCCGGCGATAGGCACAGGTCACACTGGCCGCGCCCTGGCGAATGGAGGTGCGGTTACAGTCCATGCCGGTATCGCCCCCGCCCAGCACTACTACGCGCTGCCCTTCCACGCTGATGAATTCCGAGGGATCTTTTTCAAAGCCCAGATTCCGGTTCACGTTGCCTACCAGAAAGGGCAGCGCCTCGTGGACACCGTCGAGATCCTCGCCGGGGAAGCCGCCTTTCATGTAGGTGTAGGTCCCCATGCCCATGAATACCGCGTCATTCTCAGCCATGATGTCGTCAATGCTGACGTCTTTGCCCACTTCGGTATTGAGCTGGAATTCGATGCCCATGCCCTCGAACACTTCCCGGCGCTGTGCCATGACCGGTTTTTCCAGCTTGAATTCCGGGATACCGAAGGTAAGCAGGCCGCCGATTTCCGGGTAGGCATCGTACACTACGGGTTTCACGCCACTGCGGGCGAGCTCATGGGCGCAACCCAGCCCCGCCGGTCCGGCCCCAATAACAGCCACCGTGCGGTCGGTCCAGACAACGCTGGACATGTCCGGACGCCAGCCCATGGCCAGGGCCGTGTCGGTGATGTATTTCTCCGCGGCACCAATGGTTACGGCCCCGAAACCGTCATTGAGCGTGCAGGCGCCTTCGCAGAGCCGATCCTGGGGGCATACCCGGCCGCAGACCTCGGGTAGCGCATTCGTCTGGTGGCACAGTTCCACCGCTTCCAGCAGATTGCCCTCGCTGATCAGCTTCAACCAGTTGGGAATGTAGTTGTGCACCGGGCACTTCCATTCGCAATAGGGATTGCCGCAATGCAGGCAGCGGTGCGCCTGGTTTTCCACCTCGCGCGGCTCGAACGGATAATAGATTTCCTCGTATTTCTCGCGCCGCTCGTCCAGGTCCTTTTTCTTGGGATCATGGCGCGGCACATCCAGAAACTGGAAATTGTTGTTCAGTCGTTCTGCCATCTAGCTACTACCTCGTCTCAGGCCGGGTTGGCGCGGGTGCGCTCCAGCAGATTCTCCAGGCTCGCCGCCTTGGGCTTGACCAGCCAGAATTTGCGGCTCATGGCGTCGAAGTTGTCCAGCAGATAACGGCCCCAGTCACTGCCCGTCTGCGCAACATAGTCGGCGATCATGCCGCGAAGGTGGGTGCGATAGGCTTCGGTATCCTCGCTGGCTATGCGCTGCAGCTCGATCAGCTCCGGGTTGATCCGATCAAAGAAATCGTTGTCCTCATCCAGCACATAGGCAAAACCGCCGGTCATGCCGGCGCCAAAGTTGTAGCCGGTATAACCGAGCACGGTAATGCAGCCGCCGGTCATGTACTCACAGCAGTGATCCCCCGCGCCTTCCACCACGGCATGGGCGCCCGAGTTGCGCACACCGAAGCGCTCACCGGCCGTGCCGGCGGCATAGAGGAGCCCGCCCGTGGCACCATAAAGGCAGGTGTTGCCCACAATGGCGGTCTTCTGGCTCTCGAAGGTGCTGCCCTCCGGCGGGCGAATGACGATCCGGCCCGCGGCCATGCCCTTGCCTACATAGTCGTTGGCGTCGCCTTCCAGGTACAGCTCCAGCCCCCCGGCGTTGAACACCCCGAAGCTCTGCCCGGCCGTGCCCTGGAAACGCACCCGGATGGGGGCGTTCTCCATGCCGCGGTTGCCGTGGCGGCGTGCGATCTCGCCGGACACGCGCGCGCCGATGGAGCGATTGCAGTTGATGATGTTGTAGTGGAAGGAACCGCCGCCCTTCGACTCAATGGCGGGCAGCATGTCCGCCACCATCTTTTCGGCCAGCTCGCCCTTGTCGAAGGGTTCGTTGCGCTTGACCTTACAGAACTGCGGCTTGTCCGCGGGCACGGCGTCGCTGCGCAGCATGGGGGTAAGATCCAGCTTGCGCTGCTTGTCCGTCTCGCCCTCGATCACGCGAATGAGGTCCGTGCGCCCGATCAGCTCTTCCAGCGAGCGCACGCCCAGCCGCGCGAGCCATTCGCGCACTTCCTGGGCCACGAAGGTGAAGTAGTTGACCACCATCTCGGGCGCGCCAATAAAGTGCTCCTGGCGCAGATCATCACGCTGGGTGGCCACACCCGTGGCGCAGTTGTTCAGGTGACAGATGCGCAGATACTTGCAGCCCAGCACCACCATGGGGGCGGTGCCGAAGCCGAAGGATTCGGCACCCAGAATCGCCCCCTTGATGACATCCAGCCCGGTCTTCATGCCGCCATCGGCTTGGACCCGGATCTTGTCGCGCAGATCATTGGCTCGCAGCGTTTGCTGCGTTTCCGAAAGGCCCAGTTCCCAGGGCGAGCCGGCATAGCGGATGGACGTAAGCGGACTGGCCGCCGTGCCGCCGTCATAGCCGGCAATGGTGATGAAATCGGCATAGGCCTTGGCCACACCCGCGGCCACGGTGCCCACCCCCGGTTCGCTCACCAGCTTGACCGAAACCAGGGCTTCGGGATTGGCCTGCTTGAGATCGAAGATCAGTTGCGAGAGATCCTCGATGGAATAGATATCATGGTGCGGCGGCGGTGAAATCAGGGTCACCCCGGGCACGGAATAGCGCAGCCGGGCGATGAGATCATTCACCTTGCCGCCGGGCAGCTGTCCGCCCTCGCCCGGCTTGGCGCCCTGGGCGATCTTGATCTGGATCACCTCGGCATTGACCAGATAATGGGGCGTGACGCCGAACCGGCCCGAGGCGATCTGCTTGATCTTGGACACGCGGTCGGTGCCGTAGCGCGCCTCGTCCTCGCCACCTTCGCCCGAGTTGGAACGTCCGCCCATGCGGTTCATGGCCTGCGCCAGCGCTTCGTGCGCTTCCGGGCTCAACGCGCCCAGCGACATGCCGGCCGTATCGAAGCGCGGCGTGATGTTTTCCACCGGCTCCACTTCATTGATGTCGATGGGCGTGACATCCGAGCGGAAACGGAAAAGGTCCCGCAGCGTGGCCACGCCTCGGCCGTTCACCAGCGCAGCGAATTCCTGATACGCCTCATAGTCACTGGTCTGAACCGCCTTGTGCAGAGCCTGGATCACGTCCGGATTAAAGGCGTGGTATTCCTTGCCGTAGATGAACTTCAACAGGCCGCCACCGTCGATGGGCTTGCGCTGTTTCCAGGCGTCGCGCGCGAGCACCTTCTGGTCGTTTTCCAGATCCTCGAAATCGGCACCGCCGATCCGGCTCTTCACGCCATGGAAGCAGCGGTCCACTACCTTCGGACCCATGCCGACGGCTTCGAACAGCTGGGCACCGCGGTAGGAGGCGATGGTGGAAATGCCCATCTTGGACAGGATCTTGAGCAATCCCTTGTTGATCCCCTTGCGGAAGTTCTTCTGCATTTCCACGGCGTCACCGAGCAGCTCGCCGGAGCGACACATGTCGGCGATGACATCATAGGCCAGATAGGGATAGACGGCCGTGGCGCCGAAGCCGAACAGCACCGCAAAATGGTGAGCATCCCGGGCGGTAGCGGTTTCCACAATGATATTGGCGTCGCAGCGCAATCCGCGGGCCGTGAGATGGTGGTGGACCGCACCCGTGGCCAGCAAGGCATGAATGGCCAGATGCTCGCGGTCGATGCCGTAGTCCGACAGCACCAGAATCACCTTGCCGTCGCGCACCGCCTGCTCCGCTTCAGTGCAGAGCTTGTCCACCGCCTGTTCCAGCCCGGTTGCCGGATCATAATGCAGACTCAGCTTGGCCACGTCATAGCCGGGCCGTTCGATATGAAACAGATTGGCGAACTTGGAATGCGACAGTATGGGCGTGGACAGAATGGTTCGATCCGCGTGGTCCGCGGTTTCCTCGAAGATATTGCGCTCGGTACCGATACAGGTTTCCAACGACATCACCACGGCTTCACGCAGCGGGTCGATAGCCGGATTGGTGACCTGGGCGAACTGCTGGCGGAAATAATCGTAAAGCGGGCGCTGACGATGGCTGAGCACGGCCATGGGCGTGTCGTCGCCCATGGAGCCGGTGGCTTCCTGGCCGTTTTCCGCCAGCGGACGCAGCACCTGCTCGCGCTCTTCGAAGGTCACCTGGAACAGCTTCTGATAGGCGAGCAGCTCGGTGGGATCGACTTCGTCAATACGCTCCACTTCGGCGTCATAATCCGCCTCGATGCGCAGAGCGTGCTCCTTGAGCCATTCCCGGTAGGGATGACGCACCTTGAGGCGGTTGTCGATGTCCTCGGTATGCAGCACCTGACCGGTCTCGGTATCCACCGCCAGGATCTGGCCCGGGCCGACCCGACCCTTGGAGACCACGTCCTCGGGCTTGTAGTCGTGAACACCGATTTCCGAGGACAGGGTGATATAGCCGTTCTTCGTGATGACCCAGCGCGCCGGACGCAAGCCGTTGCGGTCCAGCATGCACACGGCATGCCGGCCCTCGGTCATGACCAGACCGGCCGGCCCGTCCCAGGGCTCCATGTGCATGGAGTTGTATTCATAAAAGGCGCGCAGATCCGCGTCCATGGTCTCCACGTTCTGCCAGGCCGGCGGCACCATCATGCGGATAGCGCGGAACATGTCCATGCCGCCCGCGAGCAGCACTTCCAGCATGTTGTCCATGGCCGACGAATCCGAGCCGTCACGGTTGACCAGGGGCGTGAGCTTGTCCAGCCCCGGCAACAGTTCGGACTCGAACTGCGACTCGCGCGCCAGCGACCAATTGCGGTTGCCCTGAATGGTGTTGATCTCGCCGTTGTGCGCCAGGAACCGGAAGGGCTGGGCCAGGGGCCACTGGGGCAGCGTGTTGGTGGAAAAACGCTGGTGGAAGACCACGATGGCCGTGGCCATGGCTTCATCGCCCAGGTCCGGATAGAAGCGCGGCAGATCCATGGGCATCATCAAGCCCTTGTAGGCCACCACGGAGGCGGACAGGCTGGCGATATAGAAATAGCCGTCCTCGGGGATGCGCTTTTCCGCCAGCCGACGGGCATAGAACAGCCGCCGGTTGAGATCCGCCTCGGACAGCTCACCGTCCTCCGGCACCACCAGCACTTGACGGAAGCCGGGCAGGCTTTCCAGCGCCAGCTCGCCCAGACAGGAGCTGTCCGTGGGCACTTCGCGCCAGCCCAGCACGCGCAGCTTCTGGCCCGTGAGTTCTTCTTCCAACGCTTGTTGCTGGGCTTGTGCCTGGTCGGCGTCCGGATGCACAAAGAGCATGCCCACGCCATAGGCGGCGGGAAGCTCGGCATTCATGTCCGCCGCCACCTTGCGAAAGAAGGTGTCGGGCATTTTCAGCAGCAGGCCGCAGCCATCGCCGGTCTTGCCGTCCGCCGCAATACCGCCGCGGTGGGTCATGCAGGTCAGCGACTCAATGGCGGTCTTGAGGAGATCATGGCTCGCCTCGCCCTCCATGTGGGCAATCAGCCCGAAGCCACAATTGTCCCGGACATCACCGGGCTCATAGAGACCCTGCACCAGCGTTTCGTTCTGCTGCATCAAGACATTTCCTCGTGAGATTCAGGGACGTACAGAAGGTGATCTGTGCCTGGCAAGTGGTGAAGGCGAACGGAGGGATATTTTACACCGTGGCCATTAGCCGAACAAACCGATACGGACGAAAACAATACCGATAAGGTATTCTATCCTGATAGCTCAGGCCTATGGCTTTGGCCCAACCTGGCTGTCCCATGCAATCAGTCAGTCGCGAATCTCGGCCGCAATCTCTTTGACGGAGCGCGGAAAGGGCCCGCGCTCTCGGAAAAAACCCGGCAGTCCGGAGCGTGCGCCCAACGCCTGGTCCCGGGAACCATAGGGGCCGGCAAGCACGATATAAACGACTTCCCCGTCGCGGCGGGCGCGATAGTAGGCGCCGCGTTCCGGTCCCAGCCGGTCGAGCAAATCGCGTGCGCGCTTTTCATCGCCGGCCAGCGCCAGTTGCAGCATCCATCGCTCCGGAGGGCGCATGAGCAACCAGTCTTCGCCCCGATACGCCAGTTCGGCGTCCAGGCTGGACGGATCCACGGCCGGCTCCGGGGATGCTTGCGGTTCAGGCGTCTCGGCTGGATCCCCCTGCGACTCCGTTGCCATTTGTTCCGGCTCCCCTGATGTAGCGCTGGAGGGCCGGGGTTGCGTTTGCGCACTGGTGTTCTTTTCCCCCTTTCGAGCATTGTCCGGTACATCCCGGGGATCGGGGGGTTCATCAACACCGGAGCCGGTTTTTCGGGACTCCGGAGCCGGCAATTCCAGCGAGGTCGTGGACGCGCCACCGGAGGGATCTGCGGGCCAGAAGAGCCAGACCAGCAGTAACAGGCCCACCACTGCAAGGAGATGCTTCCAGGGTACCAACTCCGGCCAGGGCCGGGTTACCGCCCCCACGGACTCGGGCGCCTCGGCGGATACCACGGCCTCATCGTCGGCCGTAGCCCGGAACACCGGTTCCAGCCGAGCCTCGCTCAAGAGATCCGCGAGCTCGGGGTCTCCTCCCATCAGCACACCCAGTCCGCCACCGGCCTTGGCCAAAAGGTTGCGCAACGTGTCCAGAGCCCGGGACCCCAGGCACTCGCCATTGTCCACCACCAGCGCCAATGGCAGCGTTTGCGCACGCTCGCGCAGAGCGGCCAACAGATCGTCCGGCACCACATCCAGCGCCCGGGCCAGGGCCTGAACCAGCCCCGATGCGCTGTGGGCCTGGCTGGCATCCAGTCGCACCACTTCGGTGTCATCCGACAGACGTACGGCCAGCTCACCCAGCCAGACGGACACGGCGTCATCTTCGCCGGTGACCAGCCCCAACTGTCCGCGCAGGACGGCGGCCTGGAGTTGCTCTTGCATCAACTCGCGATCCAGGCGCTGGTCCTGGTAGTCGCTACTCATGATGCCGACCGCATCGCGTCCAGGGTGGCGTCCAGCGCTTGTGGCTCGAAATCCGCGGTGACACAGGCTTCACCGATGCCGTCCATGAGCACCAGGCGCATTTGCCCGCGTTCCACTTTCTTGTCCTGGCCCATGAGCGAACGAAACTCTTCCGGGCACAGCGCGGGCGGAGCCGTGGGCAGGGACAACTGCCGGAACAACGAAACGATACGGTCCCGCGCCGGCGCGCCCATGCGACCCTCCCGGACCGACATGTCCGCAGCCATCACCATGCCCGCCGCGACCGCCTCACCGTGCAACCAGCTATTGTAGCCCGTGGCCGTTTCAATGGCGTGGCCAAAGGTATGCCCCAGGTTCAACAGGGCGCGATCGCCGCGCTCGCGTTCATCGCCGGCAACCACCTCCGACTTGTTATGACAGCTCCGGTAAATGGCCTCACGCAGCACTTCCGGATCCCGCTCACTGAGTGCCGGGGCCCGAGCCTCGAGCCAGTCGAAGAATTCGGCGTCGCGAATGAGGCCGTACTTGATCACTTCCGCCAAACCCGCGCGATATTCACGCACCGGCAGGCTTTCCAGCACATCGGTGTCGATCACCACAGCCACCGGCTGATGAAAGGCACCGATCATGTTCTTGGCCCGCGGATGATTGACCGCAGTCTTGCCCCCCACGGAGGAATCCACCTGAGCAAGCAAAGTCGTGGGCAACTGGATAAACTGGATACCACGCTGGTAACAGGCCGCCGCAAAGCCGGCCATATCGCCAACCACGCCGCCCCCCAGCGCGATAATGGTGGAGTAACGGTCATGGTGACCATCCACCAGCGCGTCGAAAATCTTCTCCAGTTCCCGGAGATTCTTGTAGGCTTCTCCATCCGGCAGTTGGACTACATCACACTGAACCCGGGCCAGGTTTCGCCGTACCGTGTCCAGATAAAGGTCGGACAGAGTGGTGTTGGTAACGATCAATGCCTGGGCACTATCCAGATGCCGGGTATACAGACCCTGTTCCAGCAGTCCCCGGCCAATGTAAATGGGGTAGGCGCGCTCGCCCAGCTCTACATACAGCGTCCGCATGACGGGCTCCTCGATCGGAAGCACCATTATCGACGGGCGGACAAGCCGGTACAAGCCAGGATCTCGTCCGTCACCCGGCGCATGTTGCCCGATTCCGTGGATACCACCTGATCCGCCACCTCGCGATAGAGCGGGTCACGACGATCCAGAATTTCACGCAAGCGCGCCTCCGGATCTCCGGTTTGCAGCAGCGGCCGATTTCGGTCACGACGAGTCCGCGCCATTTGCAGTTCAACCGGTGTATAAAGATAGACCACCTGTCCACGCTCACGCAGCACTTCACGATTGGCGGGCGTCTCGACCACGCCTCCACCGGTAGCAAGCACGATCGGCGCCAGGTGGGTTAACTCGGCCACCACGACTGCTTCGCGTTCACGAAAACCGGATTCCCCTTCCACATCGAAAATCCAGGAAATATCGGCACCGGTACGGTGCTCGATTTCACTGTCCACATCGCGAAAGGGCCAATCCAGAACCCGGGCAAGGTGGCGCCCCAGGGTGCTCTTGCCCGCACCCATGGGGCCCACCAGAAAGAGTCGTTCGCTTACCTCAGTCCGCACTAGCGACTGGCAACAGCATCATCGACCAGCTTGGGCGTAATGAAGACCAGCAGCTCCTGTTTGGAATCGCTGCTGACCTTGCGACGGAAGAGGTTGCCAATCCAGGGCAGATCCCCCAGGAAGGGCGTCTTGGTAACCGAGCGCGTTACCGAGTGCTGAAAAATGCCGCCCAGCACGACCGTATCACCATTGCCCACCAGAACCGTGGTTTCGAGCCGGTTGGTATCAATGGCCGGACCCGCGTCAGTGTCCTCGCCGCGCGAATCATTATTGACCTTGATATCCATGATGATATTGCCGTCCGGCGTGATCTGGGGCGTGGCCTCGAGCCGGAGTTCGGCCTCAATGAATTCCACCGCAGTTGCGCCGGCGTTAGTGGCCTGTTCAAAGGGAATCTGCTGACCCGACGCAATAATGGCCGGCTGCTGATCCGCGGTCAGGATCTTGGGCGAGGCCACGATTTCACTCCTGCCTTCTGACTCCAGGGCCGACAACTCCAGCTGCAGAATCCCCGAATCCAGCCCCACCAGACCCAGCGAGAACCGGCTGGCGTTACTGGAGTCGACCCCGAGATCCACGGCGAGATCATTGGGTTCTTCGACCTCGATATCATCATTATTGAGAACACCGACGCCAAAGTTCCGAGTCTGCCGGGCCCGCCCGGTTCCTACCAAAGTGCGTCCGTCCTCGGCCAGGCGATCTCCCTGGAAGGCCAGCCCGCCCCACCGGACACCGATCTGATCCGAAACGTCATCACTGGCTACCACAATCCGGGCTTCAATCAGCACCTGCTGCACCGGGATATCCAGAGTAGCAATCAAATCCTGAATATCCGCCAGCGTCCGCTCGGTGTCCTGAACCACCAGGGTATTGGTACGTTCATCCACCGTAATGGAACCCCGCTCACTCAAAAGCGAGCCTTCTTCCTGGATCAGTCCTCGCAGGTCGGCAGCCTTGGCATAGTTAATGCGGATGTAACGTGTCCGCAACGGCGCCAGCGCCTGCTTCTTCTTGCGATTCTCCAGTTCCATCTGCTCACGCTGCGCGATCTCTTCCGCCGGCGCCACCAGCAGGACATTACCCACCTTGCGCTTGTCCAGACCCTTGGTCTTGAGAATCAGATCCAGTGCCTGGTCCCAGGGGACATCCTGCAAGCGCAGTGTAATGGTGCCGGTCACCGTATCCGATGCGACCAGGTTCAGATCCGTAAAGTCCGCGATCAGCTGCAGTACCGAACGTACTTCAATATCCTGAAAGTTCAACGATAGCTTTTCGCCGGTGTACTTGAACTCCTGGTCCCCGGCTTGCTGTTTGTCCTCCTCGGTGACTTCCTTGACGTTTATGGTGAAGTTGTTATCCGCTTGGTAGGCCAGATACTCCCAGTCCCCTTCAGGATCAATCGTCATGACGGCGGAATTGCCATCCTTTTCGGTGTTGATAAACTTAACCGGGGTGCCAAAGTCCGTGACGTCCAGCCGACGACGCAGTTTTTCAGGGGTTTCAACGCCCGGGAAACGAGCGATGATTTCACCCCCGTCCTTCTGTACCTCCACCGGGACATTGCGGCTGGGAAGCGTGACCACGACTTCACCACCACCATCCGTGCCCCGGCGAAAGTCTATATCCTGAAGACTGCCCGCACCTGCAGAGGAGGAAGAGGCAGTTTTCTGGCCCTGTTGCTGTCCTTGCGCCTTTTGATCCGTGGACTGCGATGATTGCTGGGCAAAGGTAGGTTGCGAGGCCTTCTGACCGCCCAGCGTAATCCGGACTTTCTGCCCCTCGACAGCCGTTTCATAGTTGGTCAGACGGGACTGATTGACGATCAGCCGCGTACGCCCCTGGGACTCAACCAGAGCCAGACTCTGGGTGGTGTTGTTACCCGAACCCAGATCGTGATGGGTCTGATTCACCCCCAGTTCCACATCGCTAAAATCGAGCGAAATCCGGGCGGGCTTCTGGATGGTATACCCTTCCGGTTCCGGGGGCTGCCCGTCAAAGGACAACAACACCTCCATCCGGTTTTCCGGTAGAGATGTATAATCCACGCCGGTCAGGGTGGCCGCGTGAGCCAGGGAACCGGCCAGTAGCACCCAACCCCCCAGCAAGGCAACCAGCGGCCTTGTCCAGATCTGCTTTGTATTCTTTTGCACGTTTTTCATGGCGGGTATCCCCAGCTCGCTTCACTCTTCCAGCCTGATGGTTCTGGCTCTTTCCACCCAGCCGTCCTGGCCATCAGGCACGATTTCCCGGAGTTCAATCTTCGACCCGGTCACCCCGGTGACCTTGCCGTAGTTCTTGCCCATATAATCCCCCTCGACCACACGGTTGACCGTGCCGCCGGGATCCTTCACCAGGGCCTCCAGCGGCTGCCCGGGTCGGGTAATGGTGCCCACCATTCGCAGTGATTCCAGAGAAAACTGCTCCAGATATTCCTCGGATCGCGCAAACTCGGGCTCCACCTGTTGGCCCTCGGGGGTGTCCCTGTCCTGTTCTTCTTCCTCTTCCTCGCGGGGCGGCGTAAACGGCGAGCGCAGCCGGTGCGCGGAATAGGAAAAGGTGGCAATGGGCTTGAATTCCGGCGGCGGTTCAATGCGTCCCCGCGGCCGGTTTTCAATTTCGTCCAGTTTATTCCGCAGTTGTTCCATTTCGGAACCATCACTGCAGCCTGTCAACGTTATAACCGCGGCCCACAATGCAACAGGGATGAGTACGCTTCTCGCTATCATCACTGCCCCCCCTGTTGCCCGTTTCCGCCGGACTGCCCATCCGGGCCGCTGGCGTACCGATACGTTTTGGCCGTAACCGTCATCTGCAAGAGTCCACCAGGCTGACCACCGCTGTCCGGAGCGGACGTAATCTCGAAATCATGCAGGGTCACAATCCGTGGCAGCGCGGCCACGCCGCTTACAAAAGCCCCGAATCCATGGTAATCGCCCCGGACACTGATATTGATGGGCAACTCCGCATAGAACTGCTTTTCCTGCTCCTGCGCCAGCGAGATTTCCTGGAACTCCAGGCCACTGCCCAGCCCGGTATGGGTTATATCCTCGAGCAGTCCGGGCACCTCGGTGTCCTTGGGTAATTGCTGCAGCAAAGAGCCGAACGATTTTTCCATTTCGGCGAGCTGTTTCTTGTATTCATCCAGGTTTTTCGCCTTGAAGGATTTTTCCTCGAATTCCTTCATCAGCTCACTCTGCTCGTTTTGGAGGCGCTGAAGCTCCTGGTTGGCCGGTTTGATCGTGACGAAGTAGCCGGCCGCAATCACAAGTGCAAACAACAGTATGGCGGCCGCTGCCTTGACCGCTATGGGCCATGCCCCCACGTTCTCAAAATCCAGGTTCTGGAGGCTGTCGACGAGATCCTGGACGTCAAGGTTCTTGAGTTCATCGAATGTCATGACTGCCCTCCCTCCTGACCACCTGCCTCGGAATCCTCATCCTGCCCCCGGGGATTGGCCTGGTTCACAGTCAACTGAAACTGATTTCTCTGGGCCTCACTGTCGGCGCCGCCTTCCTGATTCTCGGCAGCACTAACGTTCTGGAGATTGGGCCCTTCGAACCAGCGGGACTCCTCCAGGTTGCGCATCAGCCGCGAAATCCGGTTGTTGGATTCGGACACACCGGAAATGCTGAACTGCTTGCCGCTACGCTCGACACTGGTGTAATAGACCCCATCGGGCAAGGTTTTCACCAGCTGATCGAACAGATAGACAATGGTCGGCCGATTGCCCTGCAGTTCCTGGATGACCTTCATGCGCTCCACCAGCTCGGAGCGGCGCTCTTCCAGCTTTTCAATTTCCGCGATCTTGTCATCCAGGTTGCCGATCTGCTCTTCAATATGGGCATTCCGGCGTTCCTGACCTTCCACGCGCGCCGACACTGCGGAATTCCAGAAAAACCAGATGGCGGCACCCAGAATGGCTGCAAGCACAAGCTGAAGGATGAATTCCCGCTGGAGCCGCTTGCGCCGCCACTCACGCCACGGCAGGAGGTTGATTCTTGTAGTCATTGTTCGAAGCTCCTCAACGCCAGGCCGCAGGCGATCATCAGGGCAGGCGCATCACCGGCAATGGCGTTGGCATTAACCTTGTTCGCCAGCGTCATATCCGTGAACGGATTGGCCACGGAACAGGGCGCACCGACTTTCTCCTCGACCAGCTCCGCCAGCCCTTCGATAGCGGCGGAGCCACCGGCGAGAAGGATATAATCCACCTCGTTGAACTGGGTGGACCCATAAAAGAACTGCAATGAACGATTGACCTGCTGCACCACCGCATCCTTGAACGGCTGCAGGACCTCGCTTTCATAATCGTCCGGGAGCTCGCCCGTCTTTTTGGCCAGACCGGCTTCGTCCATGGAAATCCCGTAGCGGCGCTGAATCTCCTCGGTAAGCTGCTTGCCTCCGAAGAGCTGCTCGCGCGTGTAGACCGTGCGCCCCTGGTGCAATACGTTGAGCGTGGTCATGGTGGCGCCGATATCGAAGACCGCTACGGTCTCCAGCTCGCCGGAATCGGGCAACTGGGGCAAAACCAGCTGGAAGGCACGCTCCATGGCATAGGCTTCCACATCCACCACCGCCGCTTGCAAACCGCCGATTTCCAGCGCGTCCGTGCGCATCTCCACGTTTTCCGTACGTGAGGCGGCCAGAAGGACTTCAGCGCGATCCGGATTGTCCTCCACGGGCCCCATCACCTCGAAATCCATGCGCACTTCATCCAGAGGGAAGGGGATGTACTGGTCCGCATCGGCGCGCAACTGACGCTCCATGTCATCATCGTTCAGCGAAGCGTCCATCTCGATGACCTTGGTGATCACGGCCGAACCGGCCACGGCCACCGCGGCCTGCTTGGTGCCGGGCCGGGCGCGGCCCACCAGGCGCGCCAGCGCATCCCCCACGCCTTCCACGTCAGCGATGTTCTTTTCCACCACTGCATTGGCCGGCAGGGGCTCCACGCCGTAGCTTTCCACCCGGTAGCGGTCTCCCGACTTCGACAGTTCCAGCAGCTTGACCGCCGTGGAGCTGATATCGATCCCCAGAAGCATCTGGGTTTTTTTTCCGAGGAAGGGCAGCACTGTCTTGATCCCGTCAGCTTGTTATTTAATCGTTTTTCCCGCAGAAATATACACTTACAGCATATTTATGTCTAACCACTTTAGGTATCACTTTTAACAGAAAGGGGGTTAGATCACAACTACGATTCCGACGTATAATACGATTTTCCGTGGCGCCCGTCCCGGGTGTCGCCGTTTCTCCCAAAAATGGCCTTCAAAATCATGCGCTTACGCCTACCCTGGCTCAAGGTTCTGGCCTGGCTGACCGGTGCTGGTCTGAGTACGGGCCTGATGCTGCTCGCCGCGAGCTACCTCTACCTGGCCCCGGGCCTGCCGCCCGCCGCGGAACTGCGCCAGGTGGAATTCCAGATCCCCTTGCGCATCTACAGTACCGAAGGGTCGCTGATCGGCGAGTTCGGCGAACAGCGGCGCTCGCCGGTGGACTACGCGGAACTGCCTCCCCTGTTCGTCCAGGCTGTGCTCTCCGCCGAGGACGAGCGTTTTTTTGAACACCGCGGCGTGGATATTGCCGGGCTGATCCGTGCCAGCCTGGAGCTGCTGCGCTACCAGGAAATCCGGTCGGGCGGCTCCACCATCACCATGCAGGTGGCGCGCAATTTCTTTCTCTCCCGGGATCAGCGCTTTCTGCGGAAGTTCAACGAAATCGTACTCGCTCTGCAGATCGAGAACCTGCTGTCCAAGGAGGAGATTCTGGAGCTCTACCTCAACAAGATCTATCTGGGACACCGCAGCTATGGTGCCGAGGCCGCGGCCGGGGTCTATTACGGCCGCTCCATCGACGAACTCGGCCTGCCGCAATGGGCGATGATCGCGGGGCTGCCGAAGGCGCCCTCGGCCTACAATCCCATCAGCAATCCGGAGCGCGCGCGTCAACGCCGGGACTGGATCCTGGACCGGATGCACAGCAACGGCGCTATTAGCGAACAACAGCTTGAGCGTGCCCGGGCGGCGAAGATTACGGCCGCTTACCACGGCCCGACACCTGATCTGGAGGCGAGTTATTTCGCCGAAATGGTGCGCCGGGAGGTGGTGGAGCGCTACGGTACTGACGCTTATACCCGGGGCATGCGGGTCTACACCACTCTGGAAGACGAGCGTCAGCAGGCGGGCGTACAGGCGTTGCGAACCGGCCTGCACGAGTATGATGAACGTCACGGTTGGCGCGGCCCGGAAGACACCGTCGATGTCAGCGGCCTGCCGGAGTTGCCCTTACCGGATTCCGGGAATGAATCCGCAAAATCCGGTAACGCCTTGGAGGATGCAACGAGCGGTGAGGACAAGGCGAACGGCAAACCGCGGAAACCCGAAACCAGTCCTGCGAAACGATGGGCGGAAAAGCTGGACGACTACACCACCTTCGGCAACCTCAGACCCGCTTTGGTCACCCGGGTGGCCGACGAGCACGCGCGAGTGATTCTGCCTGATGCACAACGGCTCAAGTTGCCCATGAGCCGAATGGAGTGGGCACGCCCCTACCTGGACATTGATACCGCGGGTGACCCACCGGACAAACCCGCGGACGTGCTCGATGTGGGCGATGTAGTGCGCCTGCGCCCGGTGGACCGGGATGAAGCTCCGCCCTGGCGGCTGGCGCAAATGCCCCGGGCCCAGGGTGGACTGGTTTCCCTGAACCCGGACGACGGCTCCGTGCGCGCCTTGCAGGGCGGGTACAGCTTCGGTTACTCCAAGTACAACCGGGTCACTCAGAGCCGGCGTCAGGTAGGGTCCGCGTTCAAGCCCTTCATTTACACGGCGGCCCTACAGCACGGTTTGACCCCCGCCACCATGGTCAATGACGCGCCCATCGTCTTCGAGGACAAGGAGCTGGAAACCGTGTGGCGCCCCACGGGGGCCGGCAGCCGGTTTTACGGGCCCACCCGGTTGCGCGAGGGGCTGTACCGCTCGCTCAACCTGGTTTCCATCCGCGTGTTGCAACAAGTGGGCATCCGGAATGCGCTGGACACTCTGAGCCGCATGGGACTGCCCACGGACCGTTTCCCCCGGGATCTGTCCCTGGCCCTGGGCAGCGCCAGCCTTACGCCCATGGAACTGGCCACGGCCTACACGATGTTCGCCAATGGCGGCTACCGGGTCGAACCCTGGTTCATTGAACGGATCGAGAACGACGACGGTGAAGTCATTCAGCGTGCGCCGGCGCGATTGCTTTGTGAAGAAAGCGAGGACGGAGAACAGCGGTGCCACCTTGCCCACGGGGGCAAGGATGAAGGGGGCAAGCTCGATTTCCCGCTGGTGCCCATCCGGCATGAACGCGTACTGGATGAACGCACCGCCTGGCTCATGCATACGATGCTGCGCGACGTCATCGAGCGAGGCACGGGGCGGCGCGCCAACGCCCTGGGCCGCTCGGATATAGCCGGCAAGACCGGCACCACCAATGATCAGGTGGATGCCTGGTTCTCCGGCTACATGCCCGGACTGGTGGCCACCGCCTGGATCGGCTTCGACAACCCCTCCAGTCTGGGTGCCGGGGAATACGGTGGCCGGGCGGCGCTGCCCATCTGGATGGCCTACATGAAAGAGGCACTCCGGAGCGTCCCCCAGCAGCCGCCGGCCCAACCGAGCGGCATGGTTTCGGTACGTATCAATCCGGACAATGGCAAGCGTGCGCGGCCGGGCAACGACAAGGCGATCTTCGAATATTTCCGCGAAGGCAACCTGCCCGAGCGCGAGGCCGGCGCAGGCGGCTCGTCCAGCGAAGAAGGCAACGGGCCCGGCCGACTGTTCTGACGGCGGACCCGCGAGCGCTACGTGGGCTCCGGGAAAATATCGTTGACCGAGTCAAGCGGATAGTGTTCGGGGTAGCCCCGCCGGGCGACACCACTGTCCACGGCGGCGCGGGCCACGGCGGCGGATACGCGGCCCAGCAGGCGCGGATCATTGGGCTTGGGGATGATGTAGTCCGGCCCAAAGGTAAGCGGCTCACCATCATAGGCCTCCAGCACCACCTCGGGCACGGACTCGCGCACCAGCGCGGCAATGGCATCCACCGCCGCGATCTTCATGGCCTCGTTGATGGCCGTCGAACGGACATCCAGCGCCCCCCGGAAGATATAGGGAAAGCCCAGCACATTATTCACCTGATTGGGAAAATCCGAGCGCCCGGTGGCGATGATCAGATCGTCCCGCACCTCACGCGCACGCGAGGGCTGAATCTCCGGGTCCGGATTGGCCAGCGCGAAAATAATCGGTCGCGGCGCCATGCTGCGCACCATCTCCGGGGTCAGCATGTCCGGCCCGGACACCCCGATAAAGATGTCCGCGCCGTTCATGGCGTCGTCCAGGGTGCGCTTGTCCGTGTCGTTCGCCAGCGCCGCCTTGTACTGATTGAGATCATCCCGGCGGCTGTGGATCACGCCCTTGCTGTCCAGCACCAGGATGTTGTCCTTGCGCACCCCCATTTCCACCAGCAGGCGCACGGAGGCCACACCGGCCGCGCCGGCGCCCACACAGACCACGCGCACGTCCTCGATGCGCTTGTCCTGCAACTCCAGCGCGTTGCGCACGCCCGCGCCCACGACGATGGCGGTACCGTGCTGATCGTCGTGAAACACCGGCACGTCACAGCGCTCCTTGAGCACGCGTTCGATCTCGAAGCACTCGGGCGCGCGGATATCCTCCAGGTTGATGCCGCCGAAGGTCTTGTGGATGCGTACTACTGTATCGATGAAGGTTTGCGGCTCGTCCGCGTCCACCTCGATATCGAAGACATCAATGCCGGCAAAGGTTTTGAACAGAATGCCCTTGCCTTCCATGACCGGCTTGGAGGCGAGCGCGCCCAGCTGGCCCAGCCCCAGCACGGCGCTGCCATTGCTGATCACGGCTACCAGATTGCCCTTGGCGGTGTAGCGATACGCCAGCTCCGGGTCCCGGGCGATTTCGCGTACGGGCTCGGCGACGCCCGGGCTGTAGGCCAGGGTCAGATCCCGGCTGGTCTGCGCCGGGGTGGTGACCTCGACACTGATCTTTCCGGGGCGTTGCCCGGCGTGATAATCCAGCGCCGCTTGCTTGAAGTCATCGGACATGGAGCCTGCCTCCCTTAACCCGAGGGGCTATACACCCTGTTGCCGGGCCCTGAAACGAGGAAAGCACCCGGATGGGTGCTTTCTCACAGTAACGCGCGCCATCACGGCTTGCCGATCGCTTTGATCAGCCGCCTTTCTTCTTGGTGCTGACCGCGCCGAAACGCTGCTTGAACTTGTCGATCTGGCCGCCACTGTCGCGCACTTTCTGGGTTCCCGTATAGAAGGGATGGCACGCGGAGCAGACATCCACGTGCATGTCCTGATCCAGTGTTGAGTGCGTTTCGATGGTATTGCCGCAACTGCACTGAATGGTTACGGCGTGATACTGAGGATGAATCTCTGCTTTCATGGCTCGACTCCTGTACTGTTGCCACCCGATCCCGGACGTCGGGCACAACACGAATGACTTGCGCCAGGCGAAACGAATCGCGAATCATATCACCTTCGCATGCACGCGCAAGCCACGGGAGCCCTTTTTTGCCCTCCACCACGGTACTCAAGGTGGCCGTGCCGGTCCCTCTCTACCAATTGTTCGACTATCTGCCCCCGGAAGCCGGCTCCATGCCGGCCCCGGGCTGCCGCTGTGAGGTGGCATTCGGGAACCGGCGCCTGATCGGCGTGGTCTGGGGCCAGGGGCCGACCGGCGCGGACGTCTCGCCCCGGCCCATCCAGCGGCTGATTGATGACGATCCCGTGCTGGATGCGGATCTGCGCGGGCTCTGCCAGCGTGCCGCCGATTATTACCACCATCCCATCGGCGAGACCCTGCACACCGCCCTGCCCGCCGCGTTGCGCCGCGGCGAGGCCGCGCACTGGCCCGGCGAGCAAGTCTGGCAGCTCACCAGCCGGGGCCGTCATGCCGATGCGGCGCAGCTCACGCGCGCGCCGCGCCAGCGCCAGGCGCTGGAAACCCTGGCCGCGCACCCGCGCGGGCTGACCGGCGCCATGCTGGGTGCGCTGGGCATTACCCGTCAGCCGCTGCAGGCGCTGGAAAAAAAGGGCTGGACCCGGCTGGTCAGCCGCGAACCCGATGACCACGAGCGTCCCGCCTCGCTGCTGCGCGAGGTGCCGCTGACGCCGGAACCGGAACAGGAAGGCGCCATTCACGCGCTGTGCGAAGTCCAGGGTTTTGCGCCCGTACTACTCGACGGCGTCACCGGCAGCGGCAAGACCGAGGTCTATCTGCAGGCCATGGAGCACCAGCTGCGCCAGGGCCGCCAGATCCTGGTGCTGGTGCCGGAAATCGGGCTCACGCCCCAGACCATTCAGCGCTTCCGCGCACGCTTTACCGTGCCGGTGCGGGTGCTGCATTCGGGGCTGACAGACCGCGAGCGTTTGCAGACCTGGGTGGAGGCGCGCGAAGGCCGCGCGGAGATCATTCTGGGTACACGCTCCGCCATTTTTACGCCGCTGGCACGTCCCGGCCTGATCATTATCGACGAGGCCCATGATGGCTCCTTCAAGCAGCAGGAAGGGCTGCGTTATTCCGCCCGGGATCTGGCCGTCTGGCGCGCGCGGCTGCTGGACATTCCGGTGGTGCTGGGCACGGCCACGCCCGCGCTGGAAACCCTGGCGCTGGCCCGGGACGGACGCTTTCGGCACCTGCGCCTGAAAAACCGGGCCGGCAACGCGCGGCCGCCGGAAATCGCGCTCGAAGACTGCCGCGAGCTCCCCCCGCACCGGCCGTTGAGCGAGCGCAGCCTGGCGGCCCTGCAGCAGACCCTGAAGGACGGCCATCAGGCGCTGATTTTCGTCAACCGGCGCGGCTATGCGCCCCGGCTGATCTGCGGCGACTGCGGCTGGCAGGCGGAATGTCCCCGTTGCGACAGCTTTCTCACCTGGCACAAGGCGGAACAGCGCTTGCGCTGTCATCACTGTGACCTGCAAAGGCGCCTGCCCAGGCATTGCCCGGACTGCGGCAGCACCGATCTGCGCGATGCCGGCGCCGGCACGGAAAAGCTGGAAGAATTTCTGGGCGAACAAGTACCGGACTGGCCGGTGATCCGTATCGACCGGGACAGCACCCGACGGCGCCAGAGCATGAGCCGCCAGCTCGAACGCATCGGCGAAGGCGAACCGGCGGTGCTGGTGGGCACCCAGATGCTGGCCAAGGGCCATCATTTCCGACGGCTGGCGCTGGCCATTGTGCTGGAAGCGGACGCCGGGTTTCTCAGCGCCGATTTCCGCGGCAGCGAACACGCCAGTCAGCTGATCCTGCAGGTGGCCGGACGCACCGGCCGGGGCGACGCACCCGGCCATGTACTCATCCAGACCCGGCATCCCGAACTCCCCCATCTGCGGGAACTCATTAGCGGCGATTACCACCGCATTGCCGAAACCCTGCTGGCGGAACGCCATGCCGCCGGACTGCCGCCGTTCGGCCACATGGCCCTGCTGCGCACCGAATCCCGGCAGCCGGACGAGGGCCGGAAGCTGCTCACCGATGTGGCCGCGTCGGCGCCCGCGCTGGACGGCGTCCAGGTACTGGGCCCGGTGCCGGCACCACTGGAAAAACGCGCTGGTCGTTTCCGTCAGCAATTGCTGCTGCTCGCGCCCACCCGGCGGCCCCTGCACCGCAGTCTGGGCGCCATGCTGGATCATCTGCTCGGACACCCGCGGGCACGGCGCTGTCGCTGGCATCTGGATGTGGACCCGATCGATCTGTTGTAGGGATTCCCCGGCACGGCTCCACGTATGAATCCATCAGCGCTTCCTTTAAAATTGCGCCGCTTCGCAATAAAGACGACGCCGCCGCCGAGACCCGCATGAAAGACCGTATCGCCACATTGCTCACCCGGGCTCTGGAAACCGTGCGCACCCGGGACCAATGGCCCGACGAGCTCACCGCGGACGTCGAGGTGGAGAACGCCCGCGACAAGGCCCATGGCGACTTTGCCAGCAATATCGCCCTGAAAATGGGCAAACGCGCCGGCTACCAGCCCCGCGATCTGGCCGAACGGCTGAAGGCGGCCCTGCCCGAGGACGAGGCCATCGCGCAGGTGGACATCGCGGGGCCGGGTTTCATCAATTTCTTCCTGGCTCGGGACTGGATCGCGCGCCAGGCCCGGCAGGCCGCGAATGACCATCGGCTGGGCGTGCCCCCGGCGGCCCAACCGGACACCGTGGTGGTGGACTATTCCTCGCCCAATCTGGCCAAGGAAATGCATGTGGGGCATTTACGCTCCACCATTATCGGCGACGCCGTGGTGCGCACCCTGGAATTTCTGGGCCACAACGTCGTCCGCCAGAACCATGTGGGCGACTGGGGCACCCAGTTCGGCATGCTGCTGGCCTATCTGGAAGAAGAAAAAACCGCGGAAAGCGATGAGCAACTGGCCTCGGAACTCAGCGACCTGGAACAGTTCTATCAGGCCGCCAAGCAGCGCTTTGACGACGACGATGCCTTCGCCGCACGCGCCCGGGAGCTGGTGGTCAGTCTGCAATCCGGTGACGACTACTGCCTGCAGTTGTGGCGCGAGTTCAACCGCATTTCCCTGGAGCACTGCTTCGCTGTCTATGAGCGGCTCGGGATCAGCCTTACGCGTGCCGACGTGCGTGGCGAAAGTGCCTATAACAACGAACTGGCCGATATCGTCGAGCAGCTGGACCGGACCGAGCTGCTCACCCGCAGCGAGGGCGCCGACTGTGTCTTTCTGGACGAATTCCGCACCCGCGACGACGAAGCGCTGCCGGTGATCGTACGCAAGGCCGACGGCGGCTATCTCTACGCCACCACCGATCTGGCCGCGCTGCGCTATCGTGCCCGGACCCTCGATGCGGACCGGGTCCTGTACTTCGTGGATCAGCGCCAGGGGCTCCATTTTCAGCAGGTCTTCCGGGTGGCGCGGCTGGCCGGTTTCGTGAACGACACCACCGAGCTCGCGCACATGGGCTTCGGCACCATGAACGGCCCGGACGGCCGGCCCTTCAAGACGCGCTCGGGCGGCACCGTGAAACTCACGGATCTGCTGGACGAAGCCGAAGAACGGGCCTGGCGCCTGGTGCAGGCGAAAAACCCGGAGCTGGACGAGGCCGAGCTGCGCCGCATCGCGCAGGTGGTGGGCACGGGCTCCATCAAGTACGCCGATCTGAGCAAGCACCGCGCCAGTGACTATATCTTCGACTTCGATCAGATGCTGTCCTTCGAGGGCAACACCGCGCCCTATCTGCTCTATGCCTGGACGCGGGTGTTCAGCATCTTCCGCAAGGCGGGGCTGAACCCGGATGAACTTGATGGCGACATCCGCCTGGACACCGAAGCGGAAACCGAGCTGGCCGCGCGGCTGATCCAGTTCGGGCCCGTGCTGGAACAGGTGGGCGAACGGGGCCTGCCGCATCTGTTGTGCAATTATTTGTTCGACATCGCCGGTCTCTTTTCCAGCTTTTATGAACACTGCCCGGTACTCAGTGCCGAAGGTGAAGAGCAGCGCCAGAGCCGACTGCAGCTCGCCCGGTTGACTGCCGGCGTGCTGCAGCAGGGGCTGGCGCTGCTGGGCATCTCGACTCTGGAGCGCATGTAATGGCGAAAGCGACACGCAATCGCGGCGCGGTCAAGGCGGAATCACAGCGTCAGGTGCCCGGCTGGGTCTGGCTGTTCAGCGGCGTGGTGACGGGTCTGTTCATCGCCTTTTTGATCCATCTGGCCCAGTTGCAGCGGGAGAATCCGCCGGAAACACGCGATTCGGTCGCTGAACAACAATCCAGGGATTCGAGCGGTCCGAACCAGAGCGCGGATTCCCAAGGTCCGGAATTCGATTTCTATGCCGTGCTGCCCAAAATGGAGATGATCGTACCCGAAGGCGACAAGGGCAAAGCCGAAGACCCGGACTCACCAGACCAACAGGATTCGCGCCCGGATCTGTCCCACCGGCATGACGAGCATTTCCTGCTGCAGGCCGGCAGTTTCGGCCAGGCCGACGACGCGGACCGGCGGCGAGCGGAACTGACACTGAAGGGCTATAACGTGCGGATCCAGCAAGCCAAGATGGACGATGGCCGCCGCTTCCACCGGGTCATGGTGGGACCCTTCGACAATATCAACGCCATGCATGACGCCCAGGACAAGCTCGCCAATACCGGCATCGACACCCTGCCCATCCGGAAGAAGAACGGCGACGGCGAAGACGGGGAATAGCCCGTTTCAACAGCCTGTAAGCAGGCTGTTGAAAAACCCGTTGCGTGCTCAGGCTTTCAGGCTGGCTCGCAATCGAGGCGCCCTTTTGAAGGCGGGGCTCGGGTCCCGTCGAAAAAGGGCAACGATGCGTGCGGGCCAGCCTGAAAGCCCCGCAGGGCGCGGCCTGAAGCGCCCATCTGCTGCACTGGGTCGCTCGGAAAGGGAACCACCCTGTCCGTCGCAACCCAGTACACCAGCTGCA
>CAJXLA010000010.1 GCA_913055795.1 uncultured Alcanivorax sp.
AGCCTTTAAGGAATATGGCTGTCATCTACGGCTACCATTGGCAAGCAGATAAGCTGCAACGCGCTTTAGAATATGAAAATGTCTCGTTCTCGCTACTGAAGAATAACAGCCAAAAGAAGGGCTACCAGACGGATGCTGACAGAGTAACGGTGCTAACCCGACAAAGCAGCAAAGGACTGGAGTTTGATACTGTAGTTTTGGTAGGTATTGGAGGCCTACGGGATGACGAGGAGCAGTTGGCCGATGAAGGGCGTCTACTTTATGTGGGGATGACGCGTGCACGGCAAGAATTATTGCTGACGGCAAGCGGGAGGAATTGGTTCGTTGGCAGGCTTGAAAATATGTAGATGCATAGTTTTGCTTTTATATTTATGAAAACCCCGGCACAGAGGCCAGGGTTTTCTTTCTTGCTACTTTCTACTTGGCACTTGCGAGTATCGAACGGGTCTTTAGACCCGTTCGATAACCGTAGCAATCCCCTGCCCAAGCCCGATACACATGGTAGCGAGCCCGATGTTGCCCTGTTTCCAGTCCAGGACATTCAGCAGGGTGGTGGTGATGCGCGCACCGGAGCAGCCCAGCGGATGGCCCAGGGCGATGGCGCCGCCGTTGAGGTTGACCTTCTCGTCCATCTGGTCGAGCAGCTTGAGGTCTTTGAGCACCGGCAGGGACTGCGCGGCGAAGGCTTCGTTGAGCTCGACATAGTCGATGTCGTCGATGGTCATGCCGGCGCGCTTGAGCGCCTTCTGGGTGGCCGGGACCGGGCCATAGCCCATGATGGCGGGATCACAGCCGGCGACGGCCATGGAGCGGATCTTCGCCCGCGGGGTCAGGCCCAGTTCCTGGGCCTTGGCGGCGCTCATGACGAGCATGGCGGAGGCGCCGTCGGACAGGGCGGAGGAGGTGCCCGGCGTGACGGTGCCGTTGGCCGGATCAAACGCCGGCTTGAGCTTGGCCATGTCGTCGTAATTGGCGTCCTGGCGGATGACTTCGTCGATCTCGCACAGGGTGCGGGCGCCGTCCGGGTCGTGGCCTTCCATGGAGACGATTTCGTTGTCGAAACGGCCTTCCTGGGTGGCTTCCCAGGCCTTCTGGTGCGAGCGCACGCCGAACTGGTCCTGCTGCTCGCGGGTAATGCCGTGCATGCGCCCGAGCATTTCGGCGGTCAGGCCCATCATGCCGGAGGCCTTGGCCACGTGCTTGCTCATCTCGGGGCCGATGTCGGCGCCATGGTCCATGGGGACATGGCCCATGTGCTCGACGCCGCCGATGACGAAGACGTCGCCGTGGCCGGTCATGATGGACTGCGCGGCGGTGTGCAGCGCCTGCATGGACGAGCCGCAGAGGCGGTTGATGGTCTGGCCGGCGGTGGTCTGCGGCAGGCCGGCGAGCAGGCCGATGTTGCGGGCAATGTTCATGCCCTGTTCCAGGGTCTGGTTGACGCAGCCCCAGATGACATCCTCGGTCTCCTCGACCTTCCAGCCCGGGTTGCGCGCTTTCAGCGCCTCGACCAGGGACGCGGACAGCCGCTCCGCGCGCACGTGCCGGAACTGTCCGTTTTTCGATTTGCCCATGGGGCTACGGACAGCATCAACGATGACTACATCTTGCGGATTCAAACTCATTGCCAATTCTCCTGTCGCTGTCCGCGGTTACCCGAAGAAGCTCTTGCCTTCGGCGGCCTTGTCTTTAAGCATCTGCGGCGCTTCGTAGAGCGCGCCCAGGTGCGCGTAGTGGTCGCAGAGTTCCTTGAACTTCTGCACGCCGACGGCATCGACGTAGCGCATGGGGCCGCCGCGGAAGGGCGGGAAGCCGATGCCGTAGATCATGGCCATGTCCGCTTCGGCGGGTGAGCCCACGATGTTGTCCTCGAGACAGCGCATGGTTTCGGTGCACAGCGGAATCATCAGGCGGTGGATGATCTCGTCCTCGTCGAACTCCTGGATCTCGGCTATGTGCGGTTTGATGAGTTCGTAGGTCTTGTCATCCACAACCTTCTTGGGCTTGCCCTTCTTGTCTTCCTCGTACTTGTAGAAGCCCACGCCGTTCTTCTGCCCGTAGCGCTCGTTCTCGTACATGAGGGTGGTGACGTCCTTGAAGTCGTGCTTCATGCGCTCGGGGAAGCCCTCGGCCATGACGGCGGCGGCGTGGTGGCCGGTGTCGATGCCCACCACGTCGGACAGATACGCCGGGCCCATGGGCCAGCCGAACTTCTCCATGACCTTGTCGATCTGCTGGAAGTCGGCGCCGTCGCGCACCAGCATTTCGAAGCCGCCGAAGTAGGGGAAGAGGCAGCGGTTGACCAGGAAGCCCGGGCAGTCCTGGACCACCACCGGGTTCTTGCCCATCTGCTGGGCGTATTTCACCAGCTTGCCCACGGTGGCGTCCGAGGTCTTCTCGCCGCGGATCACTTCCACCAGCGGCATCTGCGGGACCGGGTTGAAGAAGTGCATGCCGGCGAAGTTCTCCGGCTTCTTCAGCGCCTCGGCCAGGCGGGTGATGGAGATGGTGGAGGTGTTGGACGCCAGTATGGTGCCGTCCTTGAGCGTGCTCTCGGTCTCGGCGAGCACGTTCTTCTTCACCTTCTCGTTTTCCACCACCGCCTCGATGACCACCTCGACGTTGTCATCGAAGTCCTCGTAGCTGAGCGTGGGGCGGATGGACGAGAGCACCCTGGCCATGTCGCCGGCGTTCATCTTGCCGCGCTCCACGCGCTTGCTGAGCAGCTTGGAGGCTTCGGCCATGCCGGTGTCCAGTGCGTCCGCCGCGATGTCCTTCATGATGATGGGCGTGCCCTTGTACGCGGACTGGTAGGCGATGCCACCACCCATGATGCCCGCGCCCAGCACGGCCGCGTGCTTGATCTTGTCGACGCCCTTGGCGGTCTTGCCGTTGACGGCCTTGAGCTTCTGGTCGGCCAGGAAGAGGCCCACCATGGCCGTGGCCTGGGGCGTGACCGCCACCTGGGCGAAGTGCTTGGCTTCGTCGTCCAGGGCCTCGTCGCGCTTCTTGCCCGCGTGGGCCTGCATGGCCTTCACCGCCGTCATGGGCGCGGGGTAGTTCTTGCCCGCCTGCTGCTGGACCATGGCGCCGCCGGTCTGGAAGGCCATCATGGATTCCATCTGCGGCAGCTGGATTGGGTCGAGCTTCTCCTGGCGCTTGGCGCGCCAGTCGATCTTGCCGTCGATGCATTCCTGCAGCAGCGACAGCGAGGCGTCCCGCAGCTTGCCGGGCTCGACCACGGCATCCACGACGCCGTCTTTCAACGCCTTGTCGGGCATCTGCTGGGTGCCCGCGCTGATCCATTCAATGGCGTTGTCCACGCCGATCACGCGGGGCATGCGCACGGTGCCGCCGAAGCCGGGAATCAGGCCCAGCTTCACCTCGGGCAGGCCCACCTGGGCGGCGGTGCTCATCACGCGGTAGTCGCCGGTGAGCGCCATTTCCAGGCCACCGCCCAGGGCGAAGCCGTTGATGGCGACCACCTTGGGTACGTCGATATCTTCAAAGGCGGAGAAGATGTTGTTGGAATTGCGCGACCAGCCGGCGATGTCGTCCTGCGAGCCGGTGAACATGTCGCCGAATTCGGTGATGTCGGCGCCGACGATGAACACATCCTTGGCGGAGGTGACCAGTACGCCCTGGATGCCGTCGGCTTTCTTGAGCGCTTCCACGGCCTCGCGGAGGTCGTCCACCGTGGTGCGGTCGAATTTGTTGACGCCTTCGTCCTGCAGGTCGAAGGTCAGCTCGGCGATGCCGCCATCCAGTTTCTGAATCTGAACGGCCTTGCCTTCGTAGATCATAGTCTGGTTCTCCAGTCCCGTTGCTGGCCCTTTGGGGTTCGGCGCCGCGTACGGGCGGCGCCGGCTGAATCTCGCTCGGTCGCGGGCAACCATGCCCGCGGAGACGACCGGGTGTGGCAGTATAGTCAAACGGGCGTTTCAGGGGATACCCGTTGCGTGACCAGAGGGTCTTGCGAGAAGGGGCGAGGGGCACCAAGGAGGGACATGGCCCTTAAGGCTCGAATCGAGGGCTCGGTGCCCGCCGTGCGTTCGGGGGTTGTGGTTCGCCGTTTGGGACCCGCCTCCAAAAACCGGAATAAACCACAGAGATCACAGAGAGCACAGAGAAGGCCCATTCCAGGCTCGGTGGCATGTGCCCACCCCTCGGAGGCGCCCGCGGCCCACGATGCGTGCCGCTCCTGTGGGCGGGGGCAACGGATCAACCAGAGGCGACAGGGAAGGCACCAGGCCTGGACCCGCGCTTTCTCTGTGGTCTCTGTGCTCTCTGTGGTTCCAATCAATGGCCCGCCGACGCCTCCGGATCCCGGCATCAACCACCGAACCGATGGAGACCAACGAGCCCTGACCCACGCATTCTCTGTGGTCTCTGTGCTCTCTGTGGTTCAAATCAATGGCCTGGGGACGCCACCGGGTCCTGGAATCAACCACAGAGCCCACGGAGAGCACGGAGGTAAACGGCCCCGAAGTAACCCCGCGCCGTTATGCGCCACGCCTCGCCTGGCCTATAATCCCGGCCGAAACCCATCGCGCCGAGGTTCCCCCTTGCAGCTCCCGGAAATACGCCGCCGCCAGGCCGAGCAGCCCTTGCAGGTACCGGAGGTGCCGCAGCTACTGGGCCGTATTCTTGCCGCCCGGGGGCTGGAAACGGCTGCGGACGCGGAGCTGAGTCTGAGCGGGTTGCCGGCGCCGGAGGGGCTGCCCGGTCTGGATGACGGGGTGCGGTTGCTGCGCCGGGTGCTTGAGGCCGGCGGGCAGGTGCTGATCGTGGGCGACTATGACGCCGATGGCGCCACGGCGGCGGCGCTGATGATGCGCGGGTTGGCCTTGCTGGGCTTTGAGCAACCGGGCTTTCTGGTGCCGGACCGCTTCGAATACGGCTATGGCCTGTCCCCGGAGATCGTGAACCTGGCCCTGGCGGAGGGGGCGCCCGATCTCATCATTACCGTGGACAACGGCATTTCCAGCATCGAAGGCGTGCGGGCCGCCCGTGACGCCGGTATCTCTGTGCTGATCACCGATCACCATCTACCCGGCGAGGAACTGCCGGACGCGGACGCCATTGTGAACCCGCGCCTGAGTCCGGAGTTCGAGGGCGCGAACCTGGCCGGGGTGGGTGTGGCGTTTTATCTTCTCATGGCGCTGCGCGCCGCACTTCGTGACGGCGGAGCCGAAGGCGGAGACGCAAATCTTGCCGCCCTGCTGGATCTGGTGGCCCTGGGCACGGTGGCGGATGTGGTGGTGCTCGACCGGGTCAATCGCATCCTGGTGGAGCAGGGGCTGCGCCGTATCCGCGCGGGTGCCGGGGTGCCCGGCATCCGGGCGCTGCTGGCCGTGGGCAAGCGCAATCCGGACCGGGCCGCGGCCGCGGATCTGGGCTTCGCCGTGGGCCCGCGCCTCAATGCCGCCGGGCGGCTGACGGACATGAGCCATGGCATCCGTGCCCTGCTGGCCGATGAGGAGGCGCGGGCGCGGGAATACGCCGCCGAGCTGGACGAGATCAACCGCGAGCGCCGGGGCATCGAGCAGGGCATGCGCGATGAGGCGCTCAAGCAGGTGGAGCGCCTGCGCGGCCAGGGGGATCTGCCGGACGGGCTCTGTCTGCACGACCCCTACTGGCACGAGGGGGTGGTGGGCATTGTCGCCTCGCGCGTAAAGGAGGCAGTCCACCGCCCGGTGATCGCCTTCGCGCCCGCGGGCGAGCCGGGCCAGCTCAAGGGCTCGGCCCGGTCCATTGCCGGGCTGCACATGCGTGACGTGCTGGCCGAGATCGCCACCCGCCACCCGGACATGCTCGAGCGCTTCGGCGGCCACGCCATGGCGGCCGGACTGACACTGGCGAAGGAGGCGCTGGAGCCTTTTCGCCAGGCCTTCCGGATGGTGGTCTCGGAACATCTGCCGCCGGGGGCGCTGGACCCGGTGGTGGAAACGGACGGACAACTGGCCGAGGAGCAGCTGGACTTGCGCACCGCGGAGCTGCTCACCCACGGCTTTCCCTGGGGGCAGGGCTTTCCGCCGCCCACCTTTGACGGCGAGTTCGAGGTGCTGGATCAGAAAGTGGTGGGCGAGCGCCATCTCAAGTTCACCCTGGGCCTGCCCTCGGTGAACGGCGTCATCGACGGCATTCATTTCAATGCCGATCTGGACGCCTTCCAACGCCCGGCGGCCCGGGTGCGCGGCGTCTACCGGCTTGAAGTGAACGAATTCCGGGGGCGGCGGCAGCCGCAGTTGGTGTTTACGCACTTAATGCCGCTGAAACGACGGTGAGGTCGTTTCAGCGGCAGGGGCAAGGAACAAGTAGCAAGGAAAGCCCGGTTTTTTCTCTGTGGTCTCTGTGATCTCTGTGGTTCATTCCGGGTTTTGGCGGCGGCCGACTCGTTGATTAAAACCACAGAGAACACCGAGAGCACAGAGGTCCGGAGTGTTACCGATGGGGCCGGTTAAAGGGCGCGAGGGGCGCGGCGCGAGCGACCCCCTCCTCGGTCCTCCCCTTGAAAAGGGGAGGAAGGGGCTGGATTCACCGCCTTGGCTGGATTGAACTTCTCCCCCTTCTCAGAGGGGGTCGCAAAAGGGTTCGGATTTTGTGCTTCGAGTCACCAAACCAGCCCTATGGGTGCACCCTACAGCTTGTTCGAGGGTTCAGGACGCAAAATTTAGAGGCTTTTGCGACACCCTCGGCAAGGGGGGAGTCAGAGGGGGTCGTGAAGTTCGATTTTCTGGAAATCGACCCCTCCTTGGTCCTCCCCTTGCCAGGGGAGGAAACAAAAACCGTAAACCGGAGGCGCGTTTCGCGCCCTCACTGTTTCCTTGTCCCTTGCCCCTTGCTACTTGCCCCTTCTTGATTCCGCAGAATCAAGACGCCAATCCCGTACACGAGCCACCCGGCCAGCATCCCGGGCATGAGCGCATAGATGGTTCCGGAACCCGGCACCAGGGACCAGAGGTAGATTACCGCCGGGCCGGTGACCACCATGGCCACGGCCAGCCACTGGGGCGGACGGCCGCCCAGGACCAGCACGATCAGCAACGGCCCGGAGGCGGCGCCCAGCACAGCCCAGGAATCAATCACCAGTTCAAAGACATTCTTGTTGCCGGAGAGCGCGATCGTCAGCGCCAGCACAATGACGATCAGCGTACTCGCGCGGGTGAGCACATAGTTGTGCCAGCGCTCCGGTGGCAGGTCGCGGGCGAGCGCGGCGCTGCAGCTCAGAATCAGGGAATCGGCGGTGGAAATGGTGGCTGCGAAGAGGCCGGCCAATACCAGCCCGGCCGCCAGCGGCGGCAGCAGATCCTGCGCCAGCGTGGGCAGGGCCAGTTCCGCGTCGAAGTTCGCTTCCGGGATGATCAGCCGCGAAATCAGACCCACCGCATTGGCCAGGAAATAAAAGGCAGTGAACCACAGATAATAGTAGAGCCGGGCGCGCTGGAAGTGTTGCGCGTTATCCAGGGCCATGAAGCGGATCATGATGTGCGGCTGTCCGATGACACCAATGCCGGCAAACAGCCAGCCCATCACGAACAGTGCCGGGCCCAGCAAACCGAAGGCCAGATCCTCCGGGAACCAATTCATGTGGGTGGCCGAAACATGATTGAGCTTCGTCCAGGTCTCGCCGATACCGCCCTGATTCGCCACCACGACCGTGACCATGATCACCATGGCGGTAATCATGACCACCGACTGCGCCGCGTCCGTCCAGACCGAGGCGCGCAGTCCACCGGAAAAACAATAAAAAAGGACCATGACCGCGCCGATGATCGCACCGGTGCGCAGATCCCAGTCGAAGAGCACATGCAGCGCCTTGCCGCCGGCGTTGAACTGGGCGGCGGCATAGGTACCCAGAAAGACCACGGCAATCAAGGCAGCCACGCGGCGCAGTACCACATGGTTCTGGCCGTACCAGGACGACAGGATCTCCGGAAAGGTGAGCGAGCTGTGTTGTTCCGCATTGACGCGCAGACGCCGGTGTACGAACTGGGAGGCAAGCAGATCCCCCAGGATCCAGCCCACCATGAGCCAGATCGCTGACAAGCCGGTGGTGTAGGTGAAACCGATGACACCGATGAACATGTAGCCGGAATTGTTGGTGGCCACGGCGGACAGGCCCACCAGCGAAGGCGGCAGGTTGCGTCCGGCTACCAGATAATCGGTATTGGTCTTCCGGCGCACCAGGATCGAGGAAAACCCGATCACCAGGAAGATGAGCAGGAAGAACAGAAAACTCCACATGGTCGTGGTCATAGGGGTTCCCCGAGGCCGTGTTCTTGTTGTCGAAACCGTCTGGATCGAGCTCAGCCTAACAGGTCCGCGATACGCCCGGCATGCACCCGGTACGCGGGCGAGTCAGCAGGACCGGGGCCGCCGAGCGAACGGTGTCAAGGCTGGGCGCAGCATCCCCGCACCACTGTATGGTCACGGGTCCCGCCAGCTCCATGAAACGGCGTCGGCAGAACGCCTTTTCAGCGGGGTGTCCGGGATCCATTCGCGCGCTTGCGCGCGCCACCTTTTCCGCGCCCGGCGGCGCCCTACGCTGGTATACTCCGGCACGGATGCAAGCCGATTACCCACATTTTCAGCAGGAGACATCAATGATCGTGCGCAACCTCCAGGAAGCCAGCCAGACCGAACGCGCGGTCAAGCCCGACAGTGGCAACTGGCAATCCGTAAGGCTGTCGCTGAAGGACGATGGCATGGGCTTTTCCTTCCATATCACCACCATCTATGCCGGTACTGAAACCCATATCTGGTACAAGAACCATCTGGAAACGGTCTACTGCATGTCCGGCGAGGGGGAGGTGGAAACCGTGGCCGATGGCAGGATCTGGCCCATCAAACCCGGTACCGTCTATATCCTGAACGAGCATGACGAGCACTACCTGCGTGCGCACAAGGACATGGAACTCGCCTGTGTCTTCAATCCGCCGCTCAGCGGCCGCGAGGTGCATGACAAGGAAGGCGTCTATCCGGTGGATAACGACTGACGCGCCCACGCCCGCCAGGCGGCCGTGGCCGCTTGGCGGGCTGTCAGTCCCGACCGGCTGAAGTCCGGCGTGGAATCCGTGTACGATGACAGAATGATTCCATCCGGATGGCCCCATGCAGACACAACAACTACAACGGCTGCGTACGGTCACCATCTTTTTGGTACTGCTGGTGCCATTCGGCGCTTTCCTGTTCTACCTGAACTGGCATCCGGGGCTGGCAGAGGACCACCACGACTGGGTTCGCCAGTCCTCGGAACCGGTCCCGGCGGGGTTGACCCTGATGTGGCTCGGCGCCGCCGGCGTCTATGTCAGTGACGGTGACACGGCGCTGGTCATCGACGGCTTTTTCACCCGCCCGCCGTTGACGCAGATCGTCTTCGGCGAACTGGAGCCCGAGCCCGAACGCATCCGCACGGCCCTGGAACAAGCCGGTATAGACGAACTGGACGCCGTCATCGTCACCCATTCCCATTTTGATCATGCCCTGGATGCCCCCTGGATCGCCGATCACTTCGACGCCCTGCTGCTGGGCTCGCCCAGTGCGGCGAATCTGGCCCGGGGCCAGGGGCTGGCAGAAGCGCTCATCCGTGAAGTGGACGACGACGCCGCGTTGCGCATGGGTGAATTCCGGCTGCGTTTTCCGCGCTCCGGGCATGCGCCCCTGCCGCCGCTGCTCGCCCGGCTGGCCGGCGTCAATCGCAGCATTGAGCGACCGCTGACACTGCCGGCGCCCGCCCGGAAGTTCCGTGAGGGCTCCCTGTGCTCCGTTCATCTAACGCACCCGCAGGGCAAGGTGCTCGTCCAGCCCAGTGCCGGCCATGAACCCGGTGCCCTGTCCGGACTGGAGGCTGATGTCGTGCTGACCTCGATTGCCGGATTGGAGAAACAGTCACGGGCTTACCAACGGGAATTCGTGCAGCATGGGCTGCAGGCGAGCCACCCGGAATGGATTTTGCCCGTGGACTGGGATGACTTTACCCGCCCGGTGTCCGAGGAGGTACCAGCGCCGTCGTTGCTGCTGGGCAATGTCCGAAGCTCGCTGCGTGTGCTGGAAGAGGCCGCTCCGCGTGTGCTGCTGACCCGGCCCCTGTGGCGAATGCGTCTGATGCGTTCCGGCGAGGACATGGAGTTGACTCGTGATCCATCATCCTGAAAACGGCTCCCCAGCCCTGCTGAAACGCCGCCTCGCGCTGTCGCGCTGGTGGCCGGTACTGGTGTTGCTGGTCCAGGACTGGGCCTGGGGCTTCGGCGATGCCTGGAGTACGCCGCACCCCTGGCGCCAGGAAGCACTGCTGGACGGCCGTACCTTTGAATACGATGAGACCAGTTTTCTGCAACGCTTCAGCTTCCGGCATCTGTCGAAACAACCCGCGCCGGAGGCCCAGGGGGTACGCGGCACCGTGGGCAGCCTGAAGTCCAAGCAGGCGCTGTCCAAAATTCGCTTCCGCAAGCGGTTCCCCTTCGACCGGGGCGAGCGCGCCTTCCATCTGGCAATGCAGCGTGGCGAGGATTTCGACGGCTACTACGACCGCCAGCTCGTGGGCTTCAGCCAGGGGCTTACGGATCACTGGACGGCTTCGATACGCGGCGACGTGGCCGGCGACAAGGCGGCAAGCGACGTCTACTTCCAGACCAGCTGGCAAGCGGGCCCGGACCAACTGGCGGAAGCGGCGGTGATTCTTCCGGACGCCTACTTCAACGACAAGACAAGCAAGCCCATCGAATACGAACAGCGCCCCTGGACCTTTTTCGTGCGCACCCGCATGCCCCTTTCGTCAGGGATTACGGCCGAAGTCAGCGCCAACCACAGCCCCCGGGCGGTGGTGGACGATCAGCGTCGAACCGGGTTACGCGCCGGAGGCCGTTCTACGCGCGCAGCGGCCTCGCTGAGCTGGAAGGGACGGAACTGGCGGAGCCGCTTTACCGCGCGGGGCGAACACACGGAACGGGATTTCGTCTTCTCCGGCTCGAGCGGGCCCGCCACGAGCGAGTTCCGGCGCATCTATCACCACCTGGGCATCACCCTGACCCGAACGAGCCACCCGCTGAACCCCACCCTGGGCCTGCAGCACTTCTACCTGGACGAGGAGGGTTTTTTCGGCACGGCCACGGACAGCCGGGGGCAACTCCATCACAATGAAGCACTGATCCATGGCCATATCCGTATCGACACCGGCGAACGGCATTATCTGCGCCCCGAACTGCTGATCAGCCGCCCCGATTTCCGGCAACGCATGGACAGCGAGGACTGGGGTAACAGCGAGTCCCGGAAATGGCTTGCCAAGATCAACCTGCCGTGGCGCCATGTCATCAATCGCGAGGACGGCGCCGTGCTCACCGTTGCCCCCTCGATGGAACTGCACGACCCGGGCTTCGGTGGTGGCAATGTGCAGTTGCATTGGCCGTTATAAACAGTAGCAAGTCGAAAGTGGCAAGTAGCAAGAAAAAATAAAAGGGCGCCGGAGGCGCCCATTTCTATATTTCTTTCGTCTTTGGTCTTTCGGCTTTCTGCTCGAGCGATCAGGCCGCCCGCTCGATTCCCTCGTCCATGACCATGCGGATTTCGTCGAGCGTGTTCAGGCGCTTGATGCGATTCATCAGTTCCTGCGCCTCGGGCCAGCGTCGGCGCAGGTAATTCAGCCACTGCTTGATCCGGCCGCAGATATGGCGCTCGTCTCCGGTGGGGGCGATGGTGTCCAGATAATCCCGTAACACCGCATGCACCTCGGGCCACGCGCCGGCGTCGGTGCCGCGCAGGCGAAGGGCGAGGAAAGGATCCTGAACCGCGCCGCGACCCAGCATGAGATCGTCGCAGCCGGTAACCCGGCGGCAGCGCTCGGCATCGGCCGGCGTCCAGATATCCCCATTGGCGATCACGGGAATGCCGGCGGCCTCGCGCACGGCCGGCAGATCCTGCCAGTACGCCGGCGGGCGGTAGCCCTGATCCCGGGTGCGCGCATGCACGGTGAGCCAGGCAGCGCCGCCGGCGGCCACGGCCCGGGCATTGTCCAGGGCTCTTTCGCTGTCGCGAATGCCCAGCCGGATCTTGGCGGAAACCGGAACCTCCGCGGGTACAGCATCCCGCACGGCACCTACCAGCGCATGCAGCAGCTCGGGCTCGTCCAGCAGGGCCGCGCCGCCCCGATGGCGGTTGACGGTCTTGGCGGGACAGCCGAAATTCAGATCCACCACGGGCGCGCCCAGTTCCACCGCGCGGGCGGCATTGTCACCCACACAGGCCGGATCCGAGCCCAGCAGCTGCAGATGCACCGGCGTGCCATTGCTTGTTTGCGCGCCCTCGCGCAGCTCCGGGCACCAGCGATAGAACACGCGCGACGGCAACAGCGTGTTGGTCACGCGCACGAATTCACTGACACAGGCGTCAAAGGCACCGGTATCGGTCAGCGCCCGGCGCATCCAGTAATCAGCGAGACCTTCCATGGGAGCGAGGATCAAATGCATGGGATGCATAGTAACAAGTTGAAAGTCGAAAGTAGAAAGCAAAACGGCCCTATGAACCGTTTTTTCAGATTTGACTTGCGACTTGCTACTTGCGACTTGCTACTATGTTTTCATGCTGAAAACATCCATCCGCCCCCGCTTCAGTGACACCGATGCCCTGGGGCATATCAACAACACCGTGATTCCCGTCTGGTTTCTGGAGGCACGCGAGCCGGTGCTGGGCTGGTTCGCGCCGGATAGCAATTTCAACCGGGGCTCGATTGCGGTGGTGCGTGTGGAGGTGGATTATCTGGCGGAAACCCGTTTCGGCGAGGATGTCACCATCCGTACCCGCGTCGAGCGTGTGGGCAACAGCTCGTTCGTGCTGCTGCAGGAGGTGGATCAAGGCGGTGAGATCACCGCGCGGGGCCGGACCACGCTGGTACATTTCGACCCCGATGGGCGCAGATCAAGGCCTGTTCCGGACGAGATCAGATCAAGGCTGGAGCAACATCAGGAATGAAGGGGTCCGGGTGAAGGCCCCGCGCCGGTCCAGGCAGACGCGAACGCTATAGCTTAGGAGATCCAGAGAGTACAACTGCCTGCTGGGCCGGCCGGGACGAATTACTATAATCGCCCCCGCGCGCCGGTGGAAGCGCCGCCTTTATACCGATTTGGAATGGCCTCCGGCGCAATCATCGTGGAAGAGAAAACGCCCGGCAAATCAGAAAGATAAAGAACCCGGAGCATGCCGGGCCGATTGACTTGCCGGGCCGGTTTTTCTAGGCTTGCCGCAGCCCGCCGCGCCGGCCCGATCAAGGAGTCACCGCCATGGCCCGCAAGCCCGAAGCGACCGACCTGGAGTCCTCGCTGCAATCGCTGGAATCCCTGGTGGAACGCATGGAGTCCGGCGAACTCAGCCTGGAGGAATCGCTCAAGGCCTTCGAGGAAGGGGTGCGGCTCACGCGTCAGTGCCAGCAATCGCTGCAGCAGGCCGAGCAGAAGGTGCGCGTGCTCATGGAGCAAAGCGAGGAGGCCGAACCCGAGCCCTTCGACAATCCGGACGAGTCCGACGCCGATGAAGGATGAAGCCGGGCTGAACACCGTCATGGACCGCTACCGGCAGCGTCTGGACACCGCTCTGGCACAGTGGCTGCCGGGCGATGACGCCGCCTCGCCCCACCTGGCGCAAGCCATGCGCTACGCCGTGCTGGGCGGGGGCAAACGCTTTCGCCCCGTGCTGGTCTATGCCGCCTGTGAGCTCGCCGGCGGCGAGCCCGCAGCGGCCGACGTTCCAGCCACGGCCGTGGAGCTGATCCACGCCTATTCCCTGGTTCATGATGATCTGCCGGCCATGGACGACGATGATCTGCGCCGGGGCGAACCCACCTGTCACCAGGCTTTCGGCGAGGCCGCGGCCGTGCTGGCCGGCGATACCCTGCATACCCTGGCCTTCGAACTGCTCGCGCACCGCGGGGCATACCGGGATGATCAGCGTCTGGCCATGGTCCGTTGCCTGAGCAGCGCGGCGGGTATGGCCGGTATGGCCGCGGGCCAGAGCCAGGACATGCAGGCCCACGGGCAGCTGCTGACGGTGGAGGCGCTGGAGGAGATGCATTATCTCAAGACCGGACGCCTGATCACCGCGGCGCTGGAGCTGGGCGCGCTGGCCGCCGACGCGGACGCGGATCTGCGCGCGCGCCTGCGCCGCTACGGCGACCATATCGGCCTGGCTTTCCAGATTCAGGACGACATTCTGGATGTCACCGCCACGACCGAGGCGCTGGGCAAGCCCACCGGCTCGGATGACCGCCACGACAAGAGCACCTTCCCCGAACTCATCGGCCTGGAGGCGAGTCAAACCCGTGCGGCCCGGCTGGCCGAGCAGGCCATCGAGGCGCTGGGTGCCGGTGGACAAGCCCGGGAACCACTGGCCGAGCTGGCCCGCTTCGTGGTCGCGCGCACCCGCTGAAAGCGAGTTTTCGCTCAACAGGGCCGGGGCCATGGCGTTATACTATACGGCCCACAATGAACACCGGTGCCTTCATGCCCCAGACGTTCGATGAAATCCCGCTGACACCGCCGGACACACCGCTACTGGACCGGATCGCGTATCCGCGGGATCTGCGGCAACTGCCGGAAGATCAGCTCGAGCAGGTGGTGGATGAGCTCCGGCTCTGGCTGCTTTACAGCGTGGGCCGCTCGGGCGGGCACTTCGGCGGCGGCCTGGGCGTGGTGGAGCTCACCGTGGTGCTGCACTATCTGTTCAACACGCCCGCCGACCGCATCGTCTGGGACGTGGGCCATCAGACCTATCCCCACAAGATTCTCACGGGCCGGCGCGAGGCGCTGTTCCAGGTCCGTCAGAAGGATGGCATTTCCGGCTTCCCGGAACGGCGCGAATCCGAATACGACACCTTCGGGGTGGGCCATTCCTCCACCTCCGTCAGCGCGGCCCTGGGCATGGCCCTGGCCAACGAGCGCCAGGGCAACAACCGGCGCGTCGTCTCGGTGATCGGCGATGGGGCCATGACCGCGGGCATGGCCTTCGAGGCGCTCAATCACGCCGCCCATACCCGCGCCAACATGCTCGTCATCCTCAATGACAACACCATGTCCATCGGGCACAACGTGGGGGGACTGGCCAACTATTTCGCCCGCATCTGGGCGTCCAAGACCTATATCGCCCTGCGCGAGGGTGGCAAGAAAGTGCTCAAGACCATGCCCGCGGCCTGGGACTTCCTGCGTCGCACCGAGGAGAGCATGAAGAACATGGTCAGCCCGGACATGCTCTTCGAGGCCATCGGGTTCAACTACATCGGTCCCATCGACGGCCACAATGTGGACGAGTTGATGGACACGCTGAAGAACCTGAGCGAACTGGAAGGACCCCAGCTGCTGCATATCTACACCACCAAGGGCAAAGGCTATGAGCCGGCGGAAGCGGACCCGGTAGGCTTTCACGCGCTCAACAAGATCGAGCCCAAGGCGAAGGTGGAACCAGCCAAGCCGGCACCCAAGAAAACGCCCAAGTACCAGGAGGTATTCGGGCAATGGTTGTGTGATCTGGCCGAAAAGGACGAACGGGTCATCGGCATTACCCCGGCCATGTGCGAGGGCTCGGGCATGGTGGAGTTCGCCCGGCGTTTTCCCCAGCGCTTTCATGACGTGGCCATCTGTGAACAGCACGCCATGACCTTGTCCGCGGGGCTGGCGTGCGAGGGTCAGAAGCCCGTGCTGGGCATCTATTCCACCTTCCTGCAGCGCGCCTATGATCAACTGGTGCATGATGTGGCGCTGCAGAATCTGGACGTCACCCTGGGCATCGACCGCGCCGGTCTCGTGGGCGGCGACGGGGCCACCCATAACGGCGCCTTCGATCTCGCCTATATGCGCACCCTGCCCAACATGATCATCGCCGCGCCGTCGGATGAGAATGACTGCCGGCAACTACTCTATACGGCCTGGAAACATGCCGGGCCGGCGGCGGTACGCTATCCGCGCGGCACGGGTCCGGGCGTGGACATGGACGACGCGATGTACGAGTTGCCCGTCGGCCAGGCCCGGGTGTTGAGCGAAGCGCCCGGCGCCCGCGTGGCCATACTGGCTTTCGGCGCGCTGGTACCCGCGGCGCAGGAAGCCGCACAGGCACTCAACGCCACCCTGGTGGACATGCGCTGGGTCAAGCCCCTGGATGAAGATCGCATACGGGCGATGGCGGAACAGCATGAGCTGCTGGTCACCGTCGAAGACCACCAGCGTCAGGGCGGAGCCGGTTCGGCGGTCAACGAGTTCCTGCAACAGGACGGTCTGATGGTGCCGGTGCTGAACCTGGGGCTGCCGGACCACTTCGTCTACCATGGCGACCGCGAGGCCCTGCTGGCCGCAGAGGGCCTGGATGCCGAGGGCATCGCCGCGTCCATCCGGGCGCGTCTGACGAAACTGGATGAAGCGCAGCCCGGCACCGCCCGGCGTCCGCATCAGGCGGGGTGAAGAGGAGCTAGGAGCTAGGAGCTGTAAAATCAGTGTGAGCAAGCCCGGGAAGCGGGAGTCATTAATCCCTGTTTCCTGTCTCGCACCTCGTACCTAGCACCTCGCGCCTCTTTCATAACACTTCAAACCGATTGCGCCCGTTGCGCTTGGCGCGGTAGACGGCTTCGTCGGCTCGGCGCAGCAGACTCTCGCGATCCTCGTGGACGCCTGCTTTCGGTTCCAGTGCCGCCACGCCCAGCGAAAGGGTAACGTATTCCGCCACGCTGGAGCGGGCATGAGGCATGGCGCGCGTGCGTACCGACTCCAGAATCCGTTGTGCTATTACGCCCGCCTCTTCCGAGCCCAGACCCGGATACAGCAGCACGAACTCCTCGCCGCCATAGCGGGCCGCGAAGTCCCCGGCGCGCGCGCTGTGCTCGGTCATGATCCCGGCGAGTTGCCGCAGGCAGTCATCGCCCTGCTGGTGACCGTAAAAGTCGTTATAGGCCTTGAAGTTGTCTACATCCACGAAAATCAGCGTCATGGGATGATGTTCGCGGCGTGCCCGACGCCACTCGCGCTCGAAGACCTGATCGAAAGAGCGCCGGTTGGCCAGACCGGTCAGGCTGTCCACCAGGGACAAAGTCTCCAGCCGGTCGGCGAGTTGCTGGATGCGCTGTTTTTCCTGTTGCAGCAGCCGGCCCTGCAGGAACATGCGCCGGGACTGATACTCGCCCCGGTAACACAGCGCCATGCCCAGCAGACTGGCACCGCCATAGGTGGGCGCGAGCATGCGCCATTCCGGCTCCAGGCCCGCCAGCATCTGGAGGGCGAAGGCTGCAAGCCCTCCGCCCCAGCCCGCCAGGGTAGCGTAGATGAAGCGCAGATTCAGCGACAGATAGATGATCACCATCACATAAACGGTGCCGATATGAACCAGAATACGCATTTCCTGCTGACCGATCAGGGTGGGGTGGGTCACCGCCACCATGACCGCCAGCGCCGCCAGCGCACTGGTGAGTCGTTGATAGTACAGGTGGAAAGAGCGCGCGAACGACATGAGCCAGCCCACCAGCAACAACAGCCCGAAACTGGAGAAGGTCAGCGGCCACAACCCCATCCGCTCGTGCCCCACCAGCACCGTGGCCATGATGCCGATGCCGGCATAGACATAAGCGATATAGATTACGCTGGAACGGAACTGTGTCGCGGCGTTAGCGTCGCGGTATTCCCGGTAGGCGGTTTCCAGGCGTTCGGGGAAGCGCAGTTTGAAGGCCGTGCGCTTGAGCAAGCGCTCGATCAGCAGGTGTTCCCGGTGGCGTGTCGCCGCGACCGGCAGCTCGATATCCGTGTCCATAATCGCCCGGTTCCAGAGAATTCAGGCTGGAAGGGGTGAGACGCGCAGATTACCCATCCATGAAACGCCAATATAAACTAGCATGCGCAGTGGGGGAACACGCTTTCGGAGCGCGCGAATCAGGCGGACCAGAGCACGAGCAACTGGAGCACCAGGCCCGCGTAGACGCCGGCGAGCAGATCATCCGCCATGATGCCGGTGCCGCCACCCACGCGGGCATCCAGCCAGCCGATGGGCCAGGGCTTGGCGATATCGAAGACACGAAATAGTACGAAACCGGCGACCGCACTCAGCGGGGTTACCGGCGCGGCGATCATGGTCACCAGATAGCCGGCGATTTCGTCCCAGACAATGCCGGCATGGTCGTGCACGCCCAGATCCCGGGCGGTGCGCCCGCAGATGCCGATGCCCGCCAAGGCCAGGAAAATCGTCGCCAGCAGGTAGCCCCACAGCGGCGCCTGGGCCAGCAACCACCACAGCGGCACGGCCACCAGGGTGCCCAGGGTGCCGGGCGCCTTCGGCGCCAGACCACTGCCCAGCCCGAAAGCCAGCCAGTGGACCGGATTGCGCCGATCAAGCGTGCTCACGCTCGTCCCCCGAACCGTCCTGACGGTAAAAGCGCAGTTTGGGCAGACGCCGAAGGGTGTCGAGCCGCGTGACATGGGGCCAGAGGCTGTGCCAGAACCCCTGGTAGAGGCGCTGATAGAACGACAAAGCCGGGCCGGGTCGGCTGGGCGGGTCCAGCCGGGCCATGTTCACCTGATAGATGGCCTCCTTGAGCTGGCCCAGCACCATGCCGGCCACCACCATGCGGTCGAAAATCAGGAAACAGTCCAGATGTCCGAAGGTGATCAGTTGCGGCTTGGGCGCCGGCTGAAACGCCTTCGTGGGCTCGCCCCGAAGTTCCGCTTCTACATTGGCGGCAGCCTGCTCGCCCATGGCCATGGCGTGATAGGCCTGCTTCTGCAGACCCTGGCCCGTATCGGCGGCATCGCCCACCACGAAAACCTGATCGCAGTAACGGCTACGCAACGCCTCGTCCACGGGAGCGTCGCCACCCGACGCCGCCAGGCCCCATGCACGCAGGCGCGGATGGGGCATGACGCCGCCCGTCCAGATCGTCAGCGCCGAATCCAGCTGGTGACCGTCATCCAGGGTCACGCTGTCCGGGCCCACTTCGGCCACGCGCGTACCGGTGTGGAATTTTACGGGAAAGGGCCGGCTCGCCTTGCGGATGCCCTTGTCCACGCGCGCGGGCGCGTCGGGCAGCAGGCGCTGGCCGGCTTCCACCACATGGATATCCAGCAGGGACTGATACCGATCGAAACCGCGCAGGATTTCGCCCAGCACCTCGACCCCTTCCAGGCCCGCACCCACCACGGTGACCCCGCGCCGTTCACCATCGTCCACCAGCTCGCACAGCCGGGTGTGGATGGCATAGGCGTCGCGCACGGACTTGAACGGCAGGGAGCGGGCCTCGGCACCGGGCACGCCGGCGGGATTGTTCACGCCCCCCACGGCCACGATGCAGCGATCGAAGGGCAGGATCCGGCCGGAGGCGAGCACCGCCCGACCCTGTTCGGTGTCCAGCTCGGTCACGCTGTCGCGCAGGAAGCGATGCCCGCAGCGCTCCAGCACCGTGGCCAGCGGGATGCGCAGCGAATCCGGCTCCTTGGTGCCCGAAACCAGCTCGTGGATATTGGGCAGCCACTCGCAGTAATCACCCGGATTCACCAGGGTGACATCCAGCTCGCCGGAGAGCTGCCGGGCGGCGCTCAGTCCCGCCATGTTGCCGCCGATAATGACTACCTTGGGTGCTTTCATAATGGCTTGCCATTGCCGGGAGTGCGTCCGCGCGGCAGGATACGCATCAGTGGAAGTGTTTCCACCCCGGATCGACAGGCGGCAGCAACTCGCCGTGCTCGTCGAACAATTGAGTGCCGGGCTCCGCTGTGATTACGCCGATTTCATGGCATTCCGGCGGCAGCGGCTCTTCGTGCGGCAGCGTAAAAAGCAGCAGATAGTCATCACCACCGCCGAACTGCAGCGCGCGGCGTTCGTCGGGCGGCCAGGCGTGCAGGGCTTGCGAGACCGGCAATTGGGCCGCTTCCACGCGCGCGCCCGGGTCCTGGCCCAACAAATGGGCGAGATCCGCCAGCAGACCATCGGAAATATCGATACAGGCGGAGGCCTTCCCGCGCAACGCCCGCCCCAGCTCCAGCTGGGGCCGGGGCCGACGGAAACGTTCGACCAGGGGGCCGCTGCGTTCGCCACGCCACCAGCACTCCAGTCCCGCAGCGGCCTCGCCCGGCACGCCGCCGATACAAAGCCGCTCGCCGACCCGGGCGCCGGTGCGCGTCAGTGCCTGGCCGGGCTCCACTTCGCCCAGCGCCTGGACGGTGATGCTCAGCGGGCCCTGATTGATGTCACCGCCCACGAGCTGCACGCCCGCAACATCCGCCAGTTCAAAGAAGCCCGCGCTGAAGGCCTGCAACCAGGCCTCGTCCGCCGAGGGCAAAGTCAGCGCCAGCAGGCACCAGCGTGCCTCGGCCCCCATGGCCGCGAGATCCGAGAGATTGGCGGCCAGCGCCCGCCAGCCGATAGCCGCGGGGTCAAGATCCGCCGGGAAATGGCGACTTTCCACCAGGGTGTCCGTGGTGGCCACCAGCTGCCGGCCGGGCGTAGGCTCGATCAGCGCCGCGTCATCGCCCGGGCCCTGTACCACCCCGGCACCGGGCGCACGGGTGAAAAACCGCCGAATCAGATCGAATTCATCCATGGCGCCCCCGCAAGCGCAAGAGTCCAGAAACAGGGTCGATGCGCCGGGCGCTTCAGGCGCCGGAGCCGGTCTCCGAGGCCCGGAGCTGGCCGGCGAGTTTGTCCAGCACGCCGTTGACATAGCGAAAGGATTCTTCCGCGCCGAACAGTCGGACCAGTTCAATGCCCTCGTTGATGACGACATTGCGCGGTACATCCACCCGCGCCAGGAGCTCGAAGGTGCCGATGCGCAGCACCGCCTTTTCCACCTGGCCCAGCGAATCCACGGCCCGGTCCAGCACCGGCGCCAGGGCCGCGTCGATTTCCCCCGCCCGCGAGGTGACCCCCACGAGCAGATCATGAAAATAGGCCGTATCGGTCTTGCGCAGATCATTGTCCGAACGGAACCAGGCCTCGATCTCGGCAATATCGGCGCCGGCCATCTGCCACTGATACAATGCCTGAACGGCAAAGCGGCGTGCCTTGCGCCGTCCGGCCGCGGAAACGCCCTCGCCCATCAAAGCTGCTTCAATAAACTGACCATTTCCAGCGCCGACAGCGCCGCCTCGGCGCCCTTGTTGCCGCCCTTGGTGCCGGCGCGCTCAATGGCCTGTTCAATGGTGTCCACGGTGAGTACGCCGAAGGCCACCGGGACGCCGGTTTCGTTCTGAATGGCGGCGACGCCCTTGGCCGCCTCGCCGGCGACATACTCGAAATGCGCCGTGCCGCCCCGGATCACCGCGCCCAGGGTAATCACCGCGTCCCGGCCGCCCTGGTTGATCACCCGGCGCACCGCCACGGGCAGCTCCCAGGCACCCGGCACCCGGACAATGTCAATGCTCTCCCGGCTCACGCCGTGACGCACCAGCGTATCCACGGCGCCGTCGAGCAGGCTTTCCACCACGAAACTGTTGAAGCGCGTCACCACCAGGGTGTAACGCCCGCTCGTGCTCGTAAAATTGCCTTCTATGGTCTTGATCTCTTGCATCTTGGTCTTGTCCCCGCATGCAGTGGGAAAACAGTCCTGGCTGGCTGTTGAAAAACCCTTTGCGTGCTCAGCGGGTTTTTTCCAACAGCCTGCTAGTCGGCTTCGACGTATTCCTCGATTTCCAGATCGAAACCGGATAGCGCATTGAAACGCATGGGCGAGCTGAGCAGCCGCATCTTGCGCACGCCCAGCTCGCGCAGGATCTGCGAACCGGTGCCGATATTGCGATAGGCCGGCGAGTTCATGCCGTGGGGCTTGCGCTCGCCGGCGAAGTAGTCCTCAATCTTGTCCAGCCATTCGCTGGACTTGTGGTCCTCGCCCAGCACGATCACCACGCCCGCCTCGCTTTGCGCGACTTCGTTCAAGACCCGGTGCATGTTCCAGCCGGTGCGCCCGTTGATCTTGGCGCTCATGACATCGCGCAGCGGATCCACCTGATGGACGCGCACCGTGGTGGTCTTTTCCGGATGGATTTCGCCCTTCACCAAGCAGACATGGATGAGATCATCCACCACATCGCGGAACGACACCAGCCGGAAGTCCCCGTACCAGGTGGGCAGGGTGTGCTCGTCGACCCGCTCCACGGTTTTCTCGTGCACCATGCGGTACTGGATCAGATCCGCAATGGTACCGATCTTGAGGTCATGCTCCTGGGCGAAGGCTTCCAGGTCCGGACGGCGCGCCATGGTGCCGTCCTCGTTCATGATCTCCACGATCACGGACGTGGGTTCCAGCCCGGCCAGGCGCGGCAGATCACAGCCCGCCTCGGTATGACCGGCGCGGTGCAACACACCACCCGGCTGGGCCATGAGCGGAAACACATGGCCGGGCTGAACGATATCCCGGGCACGCGCCTCGGGCGAAACCGCCGTGCGCACGGTATGCGCGCGGTCGGCGGCGGAAATCCCCGTGGTCACGCCTTCCGCCGCCTCGATGGACACGGTGAAATTGGTGCCCAGATCGGTACCGTTGCGGCCCACCATGAGCGCCAGCTCCAGCTGCCGGCAGCGCTCCTCGGTCAACGTCAGACAAATCAGCCCGCGGGCGAAACGGGCCATGAAGTTGATATCTTCGGGCGTGACATGGACCGCGGGCATGACCAGATCACCCTCGTTCTCGCGGTCCTCGTCGTCCATGAGGATCACCATCCGGCCCTGACGCATGTCCTCCAGCAGTTCCTCAACGGTGTTGAGTTCCATGATCAGCCGTCCTTCAAAAATCCGTGCTCGGCGAGAAAGGCCATGCTGATGCTTTCGCCGGCATGGGGTTGCGCCGCCTTGTCGCCCAGCAACAGACGCTCCAGATAGCGCGCTATGATATCAACTTCCAGGTTCATGCGCGTGCCCGGCTGCCAGTTCGCCATATTGGTGACATTCCAGGTATGGGGCACGATGTTGAGCGCGAAACGCGCGCCCGTAACCTCGTTCACGGTCAGGCTGATACCGTCGGCGGTAATGGAGCCCTTGCGCGCGATATAGCGGGCCAGCTCGTCCGGCGCCTTGACCTCGATATGCCAGGAACGTGCCTCGGCCCGGATTTCGGCGACTTCGCCCACACCATCCACATGGCCGGACACCAGATGACCGCCCAGGCGGCTCGCCGGGGTCAGCGCCTTTTCCAGATTCAGCGTGGCCCCGGGCCGAAGATCGCCCAGAGTCGTATTTTCCAGCGTCTCCACGGAGACATCGGCGTTGAAGCCGTCGGCACCGATTTCGGTGGCGGTGAGACAGACGCCATTCACCGCAATAGAGTCGCCGACTTGTACATCCGAGAGATCCAGCTCGCTGGTGTCCAACACCAGTCGGTAATCGCCTTCCGCGCCCGGCGTCATGGACGCCAGGGTTCCCGTGGTTTCGATAATGCCGGTAAACATACGCGTATTCTCTCAGTCCGAAGGCGCTGGCGCTAACGTCAGCCGCAGATCATCGCCCAGATGACGTAGATCCCGTAGCTCCAGCCGGATCTGCTGGCTCATCTGTTTTAGCTCCGGCAGGGCCACCAGGGGCCGCGCGCCGGAGCCCAGCAGGGTGGGCGCCATGTAGACCATGAGTTCGTCCGCCAGGCCGGCGCGCACGAGATCCCCCGCCAGCTCCGCGCCGCATTCAAACAGCACTTCATTGCAGGCCCGCCGGCCCAGCTCATCCAGCACGGCCGCCAGGCTGATCCGGTCCTGATCCGCGGACAGCGTCTGAACCTCGGCGCCGGCCGCTTCCAGGGCCTGTCGCTGCTGCTCGTGGGCCGCGTCGGTGCACAACAGCAGTGCGCCCCCGGCAGCGGTGATCAGGGGCGTGTCCACGGGCGTGGCCAGGGTGCGGTCCAGCACCACGCGCAGGGGCTGGCGCACGTCGCCGTCGGGATAATCCGGGTAGCGCCATTGCTGCGGGCGGACGGTCAGTGAGGGACGGTCCATGACGGCCGTGCCTCGGCCCGTGACCACAGCGGAGGAACGCGCCCGCAGGTGCTGGACATCGTCGCGCGCCGCCGCCCCCGTAATCCATTGCGATTCGCCCGAGGCCATGGCCGTGCGGCCGTCCAGACTGGCGGCGAGTTTCAGGCGCACCCAGGGCCGGCCGGTGGCCATGCGCCGGAGAAAGCCCGGATTCAGCGCGCGCGCCTCATCTTCCAGCAAACCCGACTCCACCGCGATGCCGGCTGCGCGCAGCCGCGCGGCACCCCCGGCCCCGGCGGGATTGGGATCCGCCATGGCCATCACGACCCGGGCGACACCGGCTTCGATGAGCGCATCGGCACAGGGGGCGGTGCGGCCGGTATGGGCACAGGGTTCCAGGGTCACATAGGCGCTGGCGCCGCGAGCGGCTTCGCCGGCGACGGCCAGGGCATGGCGTTCGGCATGAGGCGCACCGGCGCGTTGATGCCAGCCCGTGCCCACCACGGCACCATCCCGAGTGAGCACACAGCCCACGCGCGGGTTCGGATCCGTGGTGTACAGACCCTGGCGGGCGAGTTGCAGCGCATGCGCCATGTGGCGCCGATCGTCGACGGCGAAGCTCATTTGTGGCCGGCTTTCTCCAGACGCTCCACTTCGGCGCGAAAATCCGAGATGTCCTGGAAACTGCGGTACACGGAGGCGAAGCGCACGTGGGCCACGTCGTCGAGTTCGCGCAGTTCCTCCATGACCAGCTCGCCGATCTGGCGCGCCGGCACCTCCCGCTCGCCGGTGGCGCGCAACCGATGACTGATGCGGGTAATGGCCGCCTCCAGCTCTTCCATGCTCACCGGACGCTTCTCCAGCGCGCGCATCATGCCCGCGCGCAGCTTGTCCTCGTCAAAGGGGGCGCGCTTGCCGTCGGATTTCACCACCCGGGGCATGACCAGTTCGGCCGTTTCAAAGGTGGTATAGCGCTCGCCGCATTGCAGACACTCACGCCGACGGCGCACCTGCCCGCCCTCGGCGACCAGGCGCGAGTCGATGACCTTGGTGTCCTCGAAATCACAGAAGGGACAACGCATGACTCCCCAACTCCTTGAATCGTCGGAGAATCATAGCATACTCGGCCAGCACCAAGGCGTCTCCGGCAAGGGTTGCTCCCGTCCGGGTGCAGCCTATCCAGCCATGGACCCGATCCATCAGGAGTCTCCGATCGGGGTCCGTATGGATTTGCCCTAGCCCATTTTCGTCTGTCGCAAGGCGCGCCGACGCCGCCGTACTGCCTGTACGGGTAGGAGGCGCAACGCCGCGACAGACGAAAAGGGGCATGGCCCGAAGGGTTGCGCCCGAGAAGGGCGCAACAAATTCATTCGGACCCCGATTGGAGACTCCTAAGCCTCGTACACCGGGAAGCGCTGGCAAAGGTCCAGGACCTTCTTCTGGACATCCTCGATCAGCTGCTCGTTCTCCACGTCATCGAGAATGTCGCAGATCCAGGTGGCCAGATCGCGCGCCTCCTGTTCACCGAAGCCGCGGCGGGTCATGGCGGGCGTGCCGATGCGCAGGCCGGACGTTACCGCCGGCGGGCGCGGGTCGCCCGGTACGGCGTTCTTGTTCACGGTGATGTTCGCCCGGCCCAGGGCGGCGTCCGCATCCTTGCCGGTGACATTCTTGTCGATCAGATCGACCAGGAAGAGGTGGTTGTCGGTGCCGCCCGAGACGATGTTGTAGCCGCGTTCGAGCAACGTATGGGCCATGGTCCGGGCGTTGTCCACCACGCGCTGCTGATACTCGCGAAAGTCCGGCTCCATGGCTTCCTTGAAGCACACTGCCTTGGCCGCGATCACGTGCTCCAGGGGACCCCCCTGGCCGCCCGGAAAGACGGCGGAATTGATCTTCTTCTGGACGTCGTCATTGGCCTTGCCCAGAATCAGGCCGCCACGCGGCCCGCCCAGCGTCTTGTGCGTCGTGGTGGTGGTCACATCGGCGATGTCTACCGGCGACGGGTACGCACCACCAGCGACCAGACCGGCCACATGGGCCATGTCCACCAGCAGCCAGGCGCCCACTTCGTCGGCGATGTCGCGGAAGCGCTGCCAGTCCACCACGCGCGAGTAGGCGGAGAAGCCGGCCACGATCATCTTGGGCTTGTGCTCGCGTGCCAGTTTTTCCACTTCCTCGTAGTTGATCTGGCCGGTGCTTTCGTCCAGGCCATACTGCACGGCATTGTAGATCTTGCCCGAAAAGTTGGGTTTGGCGCCGTGGGTCAGGTGACCCCCCGCGTCCAGGCTCATGCCCAGTACGGTGTCGCCGGGCTTGCACAGCGCCATATAGACGGCCGTGTTGGCCTGCGAGCCCGAATGCGGCTGCACATTGGCCCAGTCCGCGCCAAAGAGTTCCTTCGCGCGTTCAATGGCCAGGTTCTCCACCACGTCGACATGCTCGCAGCCGCCGTAATAGCGCTTGCCCGGGTAGCCCTCGGCATACTTGTTGGTCAGGACCGAGCCCTGGGCTTCCATGGCGCGCGGGGAAGCGTAGTTCTCCGAAGCGATCAGCTCGATATGCTCTTCCTGACGCTTTTTCTCAGCGTCAATGGCGCTCTGGATTTCCGGGTCGAATTCCGCGATGGACATGTTTTTTCCGAACATGGCGTTCCTTTACTGGTTCAGGATGGGGTGGTCGGGAAGAGCGGCATTGTACCCGAAACCGGCCGGTGACGCACTTGAGGACCCCTCAATCCCGGGTGCAGCGGACTCATGGCGTCGGGAAAGAGTATGGATTCCGCGGGGTTGGCTTCCCAAAATCCGGCTTTTTGGGTAGCTTGGGCACCCCTTCACGAGACAGCAGAACGGCAGCTTCCCGACTATGGCGCAATACATCTTCACGATGGACAAGGTGGGCAAGGTCGTCCCGCCCAAAAAACAGGTCCTGAAAGACATTTCCCTGTCCTTCTTCCCGGGCGCCAAGATCGGCGTGCTGGGGCTCAACGGCGCGGGCAAATCCTCGCTGTTGCGCATCATGGCGGGCGTGGACCCGGACTACACCGGCGAGGCCCGGCCCCAGCCGGGCATCAAGATCGGCTATCTGCCCCAGGAGCCGGAGCTGGACGAGAACAAGAACGTCCAGCAGACCATCGAGGAGTCCCTGGAAGAGGTGCGCAACGCCCAGCAGCGCCTGGAAGAGGTCTATGCCGGCTATGCCGACGAGGACGCCGACTTCGAGAAGCTGGCCGCGGAACAGCAGAAGCTGGAACAGTTCCTGGACGCCGCCGGCGGCCATGATCTGGAGCGCAAGCTGGAAATCGCCGCCGACGCGCTGCGCCTGCCGCCCTGGGATCAGCAGGTGAGCTCGCTGTCCGGCGGCGAACGCCGACGCGTGGCGCTGTGCCGGCTGCTGATGTCGGCGCCGGACATGCTGCTGCTGGACGAGCCCACCAACCATCTGGACGCCGAGTCGGTGGCCTGGCTGGAACGTTTCCTGCACGACTTCCCCGGCACGGTGGTGGCCGTTACCCACGACCGCTATTTCCTGGACAATTCCTGCGAATGGATCCTGGAACTGGACCGGGGCGAAGGCATTCCCTGGCACGGCAACTACAGTTCCTGGCTGGAGCAGAAGGAAAAGCGTTTGGAACACGAGGAGAAAAAGGAAGCCGCCCACCGCAAGACGGTGGAAAAGGAACTGGAATGGGTACGCTCCAACCCCAAGGGCCGGCAGAGCAAGAACAAGGCGCGGATCAAGAACTTCGAGGAACTGGCCAGCCAGGAATTCCAGAAGCGCCAGGAAACCCAGGAGCTGTACATTCCGCCGGGGCCGCGTCTGGGCGACAAGGTCTTCGAGGTGGATCAGGTCACCAAGCAGTACGACGGGCGTGTGCTCTACGAGGATCTCACCTTCGACGTGCCGCGCGGCGCCATTGTGGGCATCATCGGGCCCAACGGCGTGGGCAAGACCACGCTCTTCCGCATGCTGACCGGCGAGGAAGAACCGGACAGCGGCGAGGTTCGGGTGGGCGAGACGGTCAAGCTCGCCTATGTGGACCAGAGCCGCGAAGAGCTGGACGGCGACAAGACGGTCTGGGAAGAAGTGTCCGGCGGCAACGACATCCTCCAGATCGGCAACCACGAAGTGCCCTCGCGCGCCTACCTGGGCCGATTCAACTTCAAAAGCGGCGATCAGCAGAAGAAGGTGAAGGATCTCTCCGGCGGCGAGCGCAACCGGCTGCATCTGGCCAAGCTGCTGCAACAGGGCGCCAATGTGCTGCTGCTGGACGAGCCCACCAATGATCTGGACGTGGAGACCCTGCGCGCGCTGGAAGAAGCGCTACTGGCCTTCCCCGGTTGCGCCATTGTCATCTCCCACGACCGGTGGTTCCTGGACCGGGTGTCCACCCACATTCTGGCCTTCGAAGACGAGGCGGAAGTGGAATGGTTCGAGGGTACCTACACGGAATTCGAGGAATACCGGCGCAAGAAGCTGGGCGAAGAAGCGCTGCAGCCGAAGCGCGTCAAGCACAAACGGATCGAGGTGTAGCCATCCATGATGGAACAGCGCCGCTTCGCCCGCTTTGATCTCGACGGCCGCGCCCGGCTCGAAGTGGCCGGGCGCAACTGGCCCGTGGAAATCATGGATCTCTCGCTCAAGGGCGCCATGGTGCAGAATGCCGCCGTCGAAGCGCGGCAAGGGGACGAATGTCGGTTCACCCTGGAGCTGGATGACTCGGACATCACCATCCCCTTGGAGGCGCGGATTACCCATGTGCAGGACGACCGGCTGGGCATCGAGTTCACCAAGGTGGACATGGACGCCATGCAGCATATTCGCCGCATGCTGGAACTGAACGCGGGCCACGAAGACCCCTCCGTGGGCAATATAGCCGATCCGGACGAACCCCATGAACAGTGAACTGGAAACCCCGGAATTTCTGGAAAGACTGCAAAACGGTGACCGGCAGGCCTTTTCCCTGCTGGTGGAAACCTATCACCGCCGGCTGGTGTCCACCGCCCGGGGTCTGCTGCGTTCGGGCGATGCCGAGGACGCGGTTCAAAATGCCTGGATCAAGGCGCACAAGGCCCTGCCGGATTTCGAGGGACGCAGCCGGTTGCAGACCTGGCTGACCCGGATTGTCATCAACGAAGCCAAGATGCGGCTGCGCGGCGGCGGCCGGGAAGTCACCCTGGATGTGGACGACGAGGGCCGGGATGCGCTCGCCGACCGTTTCAAGGACGGCGGCGGCTGGGCTCAGCCGCCGGGGCACTGGGGCGTATCCTCACCGGACGACTTGCTGACCAGTGATGAGCTGGCCGATTGCATGCGCAAGACCCTGAACGACCTGCCGGAAAAGCAGCGCCTGGTGCTGGAACTGCGGGACATGCAGGGCGAGGAGCTCGACGACATCTGTAACAGCCTGGAGGTCAGCGCATCGAATGTACGGGTATTGCTGCATCGGGCGCGGACCCGGCTCTTTGCCCTGGTGGACCATTTTCAGGAGACCGGTGAATGTTGAAGTGTAACGAAGTCGTCGAGCGCGCTGACGAGCTGGTGGACGGCACACCACTGTCCTTCCGGCAACGCTGGGCGCTGCGCCTGCACCTGATGATGTGCCACCACTGCCGCCGTTATGTGCGCCAGCTCCGGCTGCTGGTGCAATCATTGCGGCGGAACCCGGAGCCGGCCTCGGAAGAGGAAGTGGATCAGGTCATGCGTCAGATCGAGCAGTCCGAAAGCACCTGAAAGACGAGCGATTTTCGCGCGCCCGAAAGCACATGCCCTCCGCCGGACCCCTGACTGATGCGGAGGCAGGCATGAAAAACAAAGTATCCGGACTATTCCTGGCGACACTGCTGTTACCGGCGCTGCCGGCGGCAGCCGTGGAGAAAAACGGTTTTGAACTGGACGACGCCGCGGTGGCGCCCGACAAGATCATGCAGGGCGGCCCGCCGCGCGACGGCATTCCGGCACTGTCTTCGCCCGAGATGCTCGCCGCCGACGAGGCGGATTATCTGCGGGACACCGATCAGGTGCTCGGCATCAGCATCAATGGCGAGGCGCGCGCCTATCCCACCCGCATTCTGGTCTGGCATGAAATCGCCAATGACACCATTGGTGGACAACCGGTGGCGGTGACCTTTTGTCCGCTTTGCGGCACCGGTGTCGTCTTCTCGCGGAAACTCGATGGACGGGTTCTGGAATTCGGCGTATCGGGACTGCTGTACAACAGTGACATGCTGCTCTATGACCGCGAGACGGAATCGCTGTTTTCGCAGATCCCGGGCAAGGCCATCAGCGGCACCTTCAAGGGCAAGAGCCTGGACAAGATTCCGGTTCACCATACCCAGTGGCGCGCCTGGCGCAAGGAACATCCGGACAGCAAGGTCATGTCCCGGAAGACCGGCTATCAGCGCGATTACGATCGCTACCCCTACCGTGGTTATGAACAGTCGATGCAGCTCATGACCGTGGTGGAACACCGCGACCGCCGGTATCACCCCAAGGACCTGGTTATCGGCCTGAGCCGGGGCAACGAGGCCCGCGTCTGGCCCTTCCATGAGCTGCAACAAACCGAGGGGCGTTTCCGGGACGAGTTCGACGACAAAACCGTGACGGTCGAATACAACGACAACACCCAGTCGGCGCGCATCCTGGATGCCCAGGGCGAGCCTCTGCCGGCCACCACAGGCTTCTGGTTTGCCTGGATGACCTTCTATCCCCATTCCTCCGTTTTTCAGGCCAACCCGGATGACTGACGCGCTCAATACCAGGCTCCTTGCCGGGAACGTACCCAGGCGTATGGGCAGCGGCGTTGCCCCCGTGCCGAGCTGCAGTGAGGCAATCCCATGACGCTGGCACCCGTTCTTTTACTGGCGCTGGCCGCGGGCCTGAGCATTCCCCTGGGCGCGGGCATCGCCTCGGTCGAAAGGCTGGAAAAGTGGTGCCGGAAAATGGAAATGGACAGTTTCGTGTCCTATTTCGGCGGTGGGGCCCTGCTGGCCGCAATTGCGCTGGTTCTTCTGCCCCGGGGCCTGGAACAGACCTCCTTGGGCCTGGCGGTCGGCAGCTTTCTCGCGGGTAGCCTGGTTTTCTGGCAGATCAGTGCGCAACTGGAGCGCCGCCGGAGCAGCGCCTCCAATCTCATGGGCATGCTGCTGGACTTTGTTCCCGAAGCCATGATTCTGGGCGCTGCGGCCAGTCAGGGATCGGCTACCGCGATGCTGCTGGCGCTTTTCATTGCCCTGCAGAACATGCCCGAGGGGTTTGCCGCGCTGAACGAAATGCGGCAAGCGCGGGTGGCCAAGACACGCATTCGGGCCACATTCGCACTGGCGCCACTGGCCGGCCCCCTGGCTGCGTGGTTCGGTTACAGCTGCATGGATATGGGCAGCGTCTGGTTGGGCGGTATCATGTTGTTCTGTAGCGGTGGCATTCTTTATCTGATCTTTCAGGATATAGCGCCGCGCGCCCATCTGCAGCACCGCCATTTCCCGGCTCTGGGCGCGGTCACCGGGTTTCTCCTGGGCATGACGGGAACCCTGCTGCTGCACTGAAACCGCCACTCCGGCAAGCGGTGAGATCATCGCGGTGTAACATCGGCCCCGGGGGTGCATCGATTGTCCAGCTGATAACGGGGATCCAGAGGCCGTGTTTCCCCCGACCTCGGGTTCCCCTATTCGCCAGGAGACAGGAAGACACCCATGCCCTTGTGGCTGCAATGCGCCCTCGACCGGCGAACCGTGATAACCGCATTCAAGCTCGCCGTTGTGGTGGGCACACTGCTGGTGATCATCAATCAGGGCGATGCCGTCTTCGGTGACGCGCATCTGAGCTGGGTCAAGCTGGTTCTGACCTATATGGTTCCTTATGGCGTTTCAACCTATACCAGTGTCAGCAAGGACCTGAACACACACGCGTAAGCTCTCGTTCCGGAAACACGAACAGCATCGAAAGGCAGGATGGTCATGACTTTTTATGGACCCATGGGTACAACAAGACGAGGCAAGCTCCGGGGGCTTCGCCGTGCACTACCGGTATCGCTGGTCCTGATGGGCCTCGGAGTTCAGGCCCATGGCATGGGGCCCGAGCTGGTACGTTCCGATAATCACAACCTCTTCGTTCTGCAGATGGAAAACGACGCTTTCGCCGCTCAGGACGACGGTTATACCAACGGTTTTCGCGCCACCGTCATACCGGGCACCATGAAGGCACCGTCCTGGCTCCGGCGCGGCGCGGACTGGCTGACCCCCTTGTCGGACGACAAGACCGGTCCCCGCTCGCCCTGGAGCTGGAGTATCAGTCAGACCATGTTCACCCCGAACGAGATCGCGGATCCGGCATTCCCGCCGGACGACCGCGCCTATGCGGGCTGGCTTCAAGCGAGCGCCAGCCTCTTCACGCTGACCGAAACCGAGCTGGAGCGTTTCCGGATCTCGGTCGGAACCGTAGGTCCGGCCTCCGGTGCCGAGCAGGCGCAGAAGCAGGTGCACGAGGCCCTCGGCGCCGAACGGCCCGTGGGCTGGGATCGCCAGCTGCCCAATGAGCCCACCCTGCAACTGTCCTATGATCGCCAGTGGCGCATGATCCGCGAGGGCTCCGGACTGGTGGTGGAGGCCACGCCCACCTTCGGCACCACCCTGGGCAACGCCCGCGCGGGCGTGGAAGCCGGCGGTTTCGTGCGCATTGGCGACAATATCCCCGTGGATTTCGGGCCCCAGCGCATCAATTCCCTGGCCGGCGGCACCGGCTATTACAAGCCCACGCGGGGTTTCGGCTGGTATGTCTATGCCGGCATCGCCGCCCACTATGCGCCGCACCTCATCTTCCTGGACGGGAGCCTGACGCAATCGACGCCCGGCATCGAAGTCGAACGGGACCCCTACTTCGGCCAGGCCTATGCCGGTTTCGCCTGCTATCACGGCCCCACCCGCATCGGCCTGGTGATGCTGGACGAGACCGAACGATTTGAAACCCAGAGCCGGTCCGGGCGCTTCGGCGCGTTGACCATTTCGTGGCGGATCTGATCATGGTTTCCCCATGCAACACGAGCCCGGGCTTGACATTTTGGACCTTTTGGTCCCATATTGGCTGTATGTCGGTTGGACGCCCCCTGCAATTCGATCCCCGCGCCTCGCTGGAAGGAGCCATGGAAGCCTTCTGGTCCCGGGGTTATGAAGCCACGTCCCTGCAGGATCTGCTGGCGGCCACCGGGCTGTCCAAGAGCAGCCTGTACCGGGAGTTCGGAGATAAGCAGCAACTCTTCGCGCATTGCCTGGATCATTATTGCCGCCGGCAGGCCGAGGCCATGCATCAGCGGCTGGAGCATTCCGATTCGGCCCTGGGCTTTATCGAACAGCTTTTCTACAACATCGCGGATACGCCCCGGAACGAGGCGCAGCGGCGCGGTTGCCTGCTGATGAATACCGCCAGTGAATTCGGGCTGAGCGAACCGGAGATCACCGATCGGGTCGCTTCGGGCAAGGCGGCCTTTGCGCGGGTATTCCGCGCCGCGGTGGAACGCGCGCAAGGCGAAGGCGATATTCCGGCGGAACGCAACAGCAAGGCGCTGGCGGACTATCTGGTATCGAACATGAGCGGCCTGCGGAATCTGCTCAAAACGGGCATGGAGCGGCGCGATGCGCGCGCGGTGGTGGCGACCATGCTGGCCGCATTGCGATAATTTTTTGCCATTTCGGGACCATTCGGTCCTGAATTGGCACGGGTTTCATTTCTGCAAACGAAAGGAGGAAATCACCATGGCGAGAATTCCCTACGCCGAAAAGGGCCACGAAGCGGAAGGCGCCACGGCCGTGTATCAGCAGCTGGAAAGCGGCATGGGCGTGGTGCCCAATGTGGTCAAGTTGCTGGGCCATTCCGGGCCCGCCACCCAGGTCATGGGCAACATGCTGGATGTCTATTTCAACCAGCTGTCCCTGGACGCCAGGACGCGCGAAATCGTCTATCTCACTGTGGCTCGCTATAACGGGTGCGACTATTGCCAGGGGCACCACGTACCCGCAGGCAAGCAGGCCGGATTGAGCGATAGCCAGATCCAGCAACTGGATGAGTCCGGTTTCGATAGCACGGATTTCACGGACGCCGAGCGCGCCCTGATCCGCTTTGCCTACGAAACCACGCGCGACGTCAAGGCCTCGGACGCGGCCATGGACGCCATCAAGTCCCATTACGACAACCAGAAAATCGCGGACATTACCTATGTCGTGGCCAGCGCGAACTTCATTCAGCGCGTGGGCAAGAACCTGGGCGTGGAACTGGAAGGCTGAGCGCTCGTGGTGACCCCGGAAGGCGTCTGCGCATGGACCAGGGACGGTCGCGGCGCATTACGGAGTCACAGGTGCCACGAGCTTCGGCGAGGACCTCGCCGGAACCCCTGAGATTCCGCGAACCAGTTTCCCCCTGCCCGGCAAGTTCTCCCCTGCTTGCCGGGTTTTTTTATGAGAGTCCAGCATTGAACGAAGGTTGTTATCCACACTCGCCGGCACAGTACGCCCGGGTAACGGGATGGCGTCCCCGGGTAAAGATCTGTTCGCGCCCGCCGGTTTCCACGACACAGCCGCAGTCGTTGTCGACCCAGCAGACCGTGACCTGATCGGCGAGCCGCCGGGCCTGGGCCAGGTTATGGGTCACCATCAGAATGGTGTAGCGCCCCCGCAACGAATCGATGAGCTCTTCCACCGCGGCGCTGGCCATGGGATCAAGCGCGGAGCAGGGTTCATCCAGCAGCAACACCTCGGGTTCGAGTACCAGGGCCCGGGCCATGCACAGGCGTTGCTGCTGACCACCCGACAGCGTCAGCGCGGATCGGCCCAGGCGATTGTGCACTTCCTCCCAGAGGCCCACCGAACGCAACGCCTGCTCAGCCCGCTCGTCGCGTTCGCGTCTGGGCACGCCGTGCTCGGCCAGGGGGAAGCGCAAGTTATCGTGAATCGACAGCGGAAAGGGATTGGGTTGCTGAAACACCATGCCCACCGTGCGACGCAAGGAAGCGGCATCCGGCCATTGCCCCAGCGGCGACCCGTCCAGGGTTATGGTGCCGCGGGTGGTGCAGCCCGGAATGGTGTCGGTCAATCGGTTGATGCCCGCGAGCAGGCTGCTCTTGCCGCAACCGGACGGCCCCACCAGCGCCATGATCTCGCCGCTTTCCACGCGAAAAGAGGCATGGGCGATCGCGGCATGCTCCCCATAGCGGACATGAACATCATCCAGTTCCAGCGTCGGCGGCTGCTTCATGCGTGTCCTCCTGCCCGGGACGGACGAATCAGGCCCCGGATCATCACATTGATCAGGATCAGGGCGGCAATGAGCACCACGGCGGTGGCCGCGGCCCGGTCGGCACCGCCCGGTACATTCATGGCCATATCATAGATGTGCACACTCAGCGCGCGCCCGGAGTCCATCACCGAATCCGGCCGGCGCAACACATAACCGGCGGTAAACAGCAGCACGGCCGTCTCCGCCAGTGCCCGGCCCACGCTCAGGATCACCCCGACGGCGATGCCGGGCGCGGCCGAGGGCACCAGGATGCGTGTGATCCAGCCGGTACGCGTGACGCCCAGTGCCGCCGCGGCCTGGCGATGGGCCCGGGGCACGGCGCGCAGCGCCTGCTCGGCGCTGCGGATCATCAACGGCAGCACCATGAACGACAGGGCGATACCGCCGCTGAGTAGAGAAAAGCCGAAGCCGAGCGTAATGGCCAGAAACTGATAACCGAACAAACCGAAGACGATGGACGGGGTCGCCGCCAGCACATCCAGCACAAAGCCCAGGCCGCGCTCGCGGCGCGAGCCGGGCGGCACCTGCTCGCTGAGATACAGCGCGCAGCCCAGGCCCACCGGAACCGCCACGGCCAGACAGACGGCCAGGATCCAGCCGGTACTGATCATCAGCGACGCAATACCCCCGGCCTGACCCGCCTGGCGGGGATCCTGCAACAGAAAGGCCAGACTCAGTTCGTCGTGGCCCTGATCCCAGATCGCGAGCACCATGGACACGACCGGCATCGCCACGGCCAACAGCAGCACGGCCCCGACCCCGGTAGCGACCCGATCACGCCGTACCATGATGCCTCCGCCCCAGCCGCCAGGACAGCGCCAGCAACGCCATGGTGACCAGCATCAACAGCAGGCCGCTGGCAAACAGCGCGATACGGTGATCCCCGGCGGCATAGCTCATTTCCAGCGCGATGTTCGCGGTCAGGGTACGCACGGGTTCAAAAACCGAACCGGGCCACTGGACCACATTGCCACAGACCATGAGCACCGCCATGGTCTCGCCCAGCGCCCGGCCGAACTGCAACACCACGCCGCTGGCAATAGCCGGCGCCGTGTGCGGCAACACCACGCGCCGCAACATACCCACCCGGGACAAGGCCAGTGCCGCGCCGGCATGGAGCCAGTCGGGCGGGACCTGGGCGAGCGCGGCATCGGTCACCAGCAGCGCCAGCGGCAGAATCATCAGCGCCAGCACCAGCGAACCGGCGAGCCAGGACGCCCCCGGCGGGACCCAGCCGTTGATCCAGGGCACCAGGACCAGCAGCCCCCAGAGGCCGTAGACCACGGACGGGATACCGGCCATGAGCGCAAACAACGCCAGCGCCGGTCGCCGCAACCACCCGGGGGCGAAGTAACGCAACCAGGCGGCCAGCGCCACCGCCAGGGGTGCAGCCAGAACCAGCGCCAGCACCGCCACCGCCAGGGAACCGGCGATCATCGCGGCCATGCCGAACTCACCGTCGCCCGGATACCACTGGCGGGCCAGCAGCTCCATGCCCTGTTGCGCGATAAAGGGAGCCGTCCGCCCGATCAACAGCACCACTATGCCGCCCAGCACCAGGGCGGCCAGCATCGCGCTCAGCCAGAGCAGGCGGTGCAGCCAGCGGTCAGCCACGGGCGGGGACGAAGTAGTGCTTGCGATAGAGATCGGCTACCTCGTCCGACCGGGCAAAGTCGAGAAAGCGCTGCACCATGGCCGAGCGCTGACCGGTTGTGATCAGATTGAGATCACGGCCCAGCGGATAACGTCCCGCGCCCACGGTCGACGTGCTGGCAGCGACGCCGTCGAGTTCCAGCAGGCGAATGGCCGTGCCCGCACCGGCCTCGTACTCGGCCGCACCCACAGAGACATAGCCGATCGCGGCGGGCGCCGAGGCCACCGCCTGGATGCCCTGCTGATTCTCGCCAATGACCATGTCCGCCTCCACATTGCGGTTATCCAGCCCGAAATACTCCACAAAGCGCGTCAGGGTGGCGCGGCCGCTGGACTTGTTGATCACGGTCACGGGCCGCTCGGTCCAGCCGAGCGCCTGCCAGTTGTCGGTCTCGCCGCGGTAGAGGGCACGCACCTCGGCCCGTGTGATCGCATCCACCGGGTTGTCCGCGTTGACGATCATGGCGATGCCGTCGCGGGCGACCACGACGGGATCCAGATCCTTTTCACTGGCATCGAGGGCGCGGCTGACCATGCCGATATCCGCCAGCCCCTGGCGCACATCATTGATGCCGCGACCGGAGCCGCCGCTTTGCACGTCCACCTCGATCCCGGTGTCCTTCTCGAAACGCTCTGCTACTTCGGTGATCACCGGAGCCAGGGTGCTCGAACCCGTGACCACCAGCTTGTCACCGCCCTGGCCGCACCCGGCCAGGCCGAGACTCAGTACCGCCATCGCGATCAGACGCGTCATGGAGTTGCTCCTTTACCCATTCGTGACCTGTCGATGCAGTCGAGGTACCGATGTTACAGCGGTTCCGCTTGTAACACGGCGGCCGGCGGCGCATCGTAGGAGCATTCAGTGATCAGCCACGGATGCACAAGGAGCCGTCCATGCACGAAAGTGTTCAGGACTATTACGGTCAGCAGCTCACCAGCAACGAAGATCTCCAGACCTCCGCCTGCTGCGACCAGACCCCGCCCGATCATCTCAAGCCGCTACTGTCGCAGCTGCATGACGACATCCTGGCGCGCTACTACGGCTGCGGCCTGGTCGCACCGGCGGCACTGGAAGGCGCCCGGGTACTGGATCTGGGCTGCGGTGCCGGCCGCGACGTCTACCTGCTCTCCGCGCTGGTGGGCGAGACCGGTGAGGTGGTGGGTGTGGACATGACCGACGAACAGCTCGAAGTAGCCCGGCGCTACCAGGACTACCACCGCCAGCAGTTCGGCTTTGCCGAGAGCAATGTCCGTTTTCTTCACGGCTATCTGGAACAACTGGATGAGCTGCCGCTGGACGCCGGCTATTTCGACGTTGTGATTTCCAACTGCGTGATCAATCTGTGCACCGACAAGCCAGCGGTCCTGAACAGCGTCAAACGCTTGCTCAAACCCGGCGGCGAATTCTATTTTTCCGATGTCTATGCCGATCGCCGGATCCCGGAGCACCTCAAGGCCGACCCGGTGCTCTACGGCGAATGCCTGTCGGGCGCACTCTACTGGAACGACTTTCAAAATCTGGGCAAGGCCTGCGGCTTCGCCGATCCGCGCCTGGTGGAATCGCGCCGGCTCGAAATCAACAATGCGGATATCGAGGCGAAGCTGGGCAATGCCCGCTTTTATTCCGCCACCTACCGGCTGTTCAATATCGACGAGCTGGAACCAGCCTGCGAGGACTACGGCCAGGCGGTGATCTACCAGGGCAGCCTGGATGACCATCCCAATGGTTTTCTGCTCAACGAACACCATTACATCGAAACCGGCAAGGTCTTTCCGGTCTGCGGCAATACCTGGCTGATGCTCGAGCGCAGCCGCTTCCGGGAGCATTTCCGCTTCATCGGCGACTTCAGCACCCACTACGGCATCTTCCCCGGCTGTGGGCTGTCGATTCCCTTCACCGATGACACCGAAAGCGGTTCCGAAGACGGAGGCTGCTGCTGATGAATCCGCGCAAGCTTGTTCTGGTGGCGGTCATTGCCGCCGCCGTAATCGCCTTTTTCGCCCTCGATCTGAACCAGTACTTGACCCTGGATTACCTCAAGGCGCAGCAGGAATCCTTCCAGGCTCTGACGCGCGAGCATCCGGTGCTGGTGCTGGGTTCCTTCTTCGTGCTCTATGTGGTGGTGGTGGCCTTGAGCCTGCCCGGCGCGGCCGTGATGACCCTGGCCGCGGGCGCGCTCTTCGGCTTTCTGCCGGCGCTGATTCTGGTCTCCTTTGCCTCCAGCATCGGCGCCACGGTTGCCTTCCTGGTAGCGCGTTTTCTTTTTCATGACGCGGTTCAGGAAAAATTCGGCAACCGGCTGAAAACGATCAATGAAGGCGTGCGCAAGGACGGCGCCTTCTACCTGTTTTCCATGCGCCTGGTCCCGGCCATTCCGTTTTTCGTCATCAACCTGCTGATGGCGCTCACCCCCATCAAGACCTGGACCTTCTACTGGGTCAGCCAGGTGGGCATGCTCGCCGGCACCGCCGTCTATGTGAACGCCGGCACCCAGCTGGGCCAGCTGGAATCCCTGGGTGGGCTGCTGAGTCCGGAACTGATCGGCTCCTTCCTGTTGCTGGCGATCTTTCCCTGGATCGCGCGCTGGATTCGTGATCGGGCCCGGGCGGTCGAGGTCTACAAGGGCTGGACGAAGCCGAAATCCTTTGACCGCAACATGGTGGTCATCGGCGGCGGCTCCGCCGGACTGGTCTCCGCCTATATCGCGGCCACGGTGAAGGCCAGTGTCAGTCTGGTGGAAAAGGACAAAATGGGAGGCGACTGTCTCAATACCGGCTGTGTGCCCTCCAAGACATTGATCAAGAGCGCGCGCACGGCGGCGCTTTCGAATCAGGCCGAATCCCTCGGGTTCCGTTCCATTCAGACAGACTTCCGGTTTCCCGATGTCATGGACCGGGTCCAGCGGGTCATCAAAAAAATCGAGCCCCATGATTCGGTGGAACGGTTCGAAGCCCTGGGCGTGGACTGCATCCAGGGCAGCGCCAAACTGGTTTCTCCCTGGGAGGTAGAAATCGAGGAAAACCGGGAAACACGGCGCCTGACCACCCGCTCGGTGGTTCTGGCGTCCGGTGCGGCGCCTCTTGTGCCCCCGATCCCCGGACTCGACGAAACCGGCTATCTCACCTCGGACAGCCTCTGGTCCCTGCGCGAACAGCCCGAACGTCTGCTGGTGCTGGGCGGCGGCCCCATCGGCTGCGAGCTGGCCCAGGCCTTCGCCCGGCTGGGTTCCCGGGTCACCCAGGTGGAGATGCTGGATCAGTTGATGGGCCGCGAGGACGGCGACGCCGCCGAGTCGGTGCACGCCGCGCTGGCACAGGACGGCGTCGACGTGCGGCTCGGGCACAAGGCCACACGCTTTGCGCTGGAAAACGGCGAGAAGGTCCTCTACGCGGACAGCGGTCAGGGCGAAGAGCGCATCGTCTTCGATCAGGTGCTGCTGGCGCTGGGCCGACGCGCAAGGCGCGAGGGTCTGGGCCTGGACACCCTGGGCATCGAGACCAATGCCACGGGCGCGTTGGAGACCAACGAATTCCTGCAGACCCGCTATCCCAATATCTACGCCTGCGGGGACGCCGCCGGCCCCTTCCAGTTCACTCATGCGGCGGCGCACCAGGCCTGGCACGCGGCGGTGAACGCCCTCTTTGGCCGCTTCAAGAAGTTCAAGGTGGATTACCGCGTGATGCCGTGGACCACCTTTACCGAACCGGAAGTCGCACGCGTGGGCGTCAGCGAACGCGAAGCGGACGAACAGGGCCTCGACTACGAGGTGACCCGCTACGGCATCGATGATCTGGACCGCGCCATGACCGAAGAGGCGGACTTCGGTTTCGTGAAGGTGATTACCGCGCGGGGCTCGGACAAGATCCTGGGCGCGACCATTGTGGGTGAACACGCGGGCGAGCTGATCACCGAGTTCATTCTGGCGATGAAACACGGACTGGGGCTCAACAAGATCCTGGGCACCATCCATGTTTACCCCACCTTCTCGGAGGCGAACAAGTTTGCCGCGGGCGAGTGGAAAAAGGCCCATGCGCCCGAGAAGATCCTCAATTGGCTGGAACACTTCCATCGGCTGGGCCGCCGTTAGCGTTCATCCGGCGCCCATTCGGGCGGTGCGCGTGGGCTCTCACGCCACCTCCACCGGGTGGCCGTAACATACGCCGGACGGATGCATCCCTTCCGGGGATCAACGAGACAACATCAAAACCGGCAAGGAGAATCATGATGCGGGCTGCTTTCACCCTGTTGTTGATGCTGGCCATGGCACCCGCCCAGGCCTTCGATCATGCCACCTGGAATGAGCTTCTGGAAAAGCATGTTTCCTGGGTCCGGGGCGGCGACGCCGCGGCCGTGGATTATGAAGGTTTCGCTCAGGACCGGGACGAGCTCAAGCGCTATCTGGCGCAACTGTCGGACCTGGAGCAAGACCGCTACGACGAAATGAACCGGGACCAGAAGCTCGCCTTTCTGATCAATGCGTACAACGCTTTTACCGTGGAGTTGATCCTGCGCCACTACCCCGAGATTGATTCCATCAAGGAAATCGGCAACCTTTTCCGTCAGCCGTGGGATATCGAATTTTTCGAACTGCTGGGCGAGGAGCGCAAACTCAACGAACTGGAACACAAGATGATCCGGGTCTGGTTCGATGAACCCCTGATTCACTTCGTGGTCAACTGTGCTTCCGTGGGCTGCCCGGCCCTGCGGCCCGAAGCACTCACCGGTGAACACCTGGATCGGCAAATGCACGACAGCGCCCGGCGCTTCCTCGGCGATGCCAGCCGCAACCGCTTCGACGCGGAAGAGGACGAGCTGCAGGTTTCGCCCATCTTTGACTGGTACGGCAAGGACTTCAAGGCGAGCGGCGGGGTCAAGGGCTTTCTCGCCAACTACGCGGAGCAGTTAAGCGATAACAAAGAGACGCGCTTACGTATCCGCAACGGCAACTATGACCTCGAATACACCAGCTATGACTGGGACCTGAATATTCGCGAGAACATCACGGGCAAGGACGAATGAGGGCGTTGCAGGCAAGCTGGCAATCCTTTCGCAGTCTGCCCGCCTGGGTGCAGATCTGGGTAGGCCTGATTCTGGTGCCGGCGAATGCGCTGCCCTTCTTCCTCCTGAATACCTGGGCGGGCGCGGCCGGCGCCATCGCCGCGATCGTCGTGATCGCCACCAATGGCCCCATCATGCTCTGGTATCAGGGCATGAACCGGGCATTGTCTTTACCCCATCTTGTAGCGTGGATTCCGCTGGAAATTGCCCTGATTCTGCGTGCGCTCGGGATGGTGGGTACGGGCAACCCCGCGGG